>JBOHAD010000030.1:0-28103 GCA_050697555.1 Gaiellaceae bacterium
CCATTGCGCCGGTCTGCCCGCCGATGAGCGCGAGTACCGCCCCGACAGGAAGCAGCAGCGCAAGCATCGCCCAGGAGACGGCGCCCGCGGCCGCGAGACCCGCGGTCACTCTCGCCCCGCTAAGTCCATGCGGGCGCAACGCCGCGACGATCATCGCCATCGCCGTCGCGCTTCCCCCCGGCATCGTCTTGCCCAGGGAAGCGCCGACGACGGTGGCCCGCTGGATGAGGTTGCGCGGCGGTCGCTCCCCTGCTCCGCGGACGGCCACGAGCAGAAGCTCGCCGTAGGCCCAGAAGCTCCCCGCCTCGAGTACCAGGAGCACCGAAGGAAGCCACCAGGTCGCCCGCGCAAGCGCCTCGGCGGTCGCCTCGAGCCCGCCGGCCAGGGGAAGCAGGAGGTGGACGCCGAGAAACAGCGAGGCGAGCATGAAGCCGATCCGTAGGACGCGCCGGCGGGCCGCCGAGGCGCTCACGAGCGCCGACGGTGCTCTGCCGGGCCGCGCCTCGTCGTCAGGTTGTAGGCCGTATTGACGAGCCCGACGTGCGAGAGGGCTTGCGGGAAGTTCCCGACGAGCCGGCGAGCCGCCGGGTCGTATTCCTCGGAGAGGAGCCCGAGGTCGTTGCGCAGGTCGAGGATCCGCTCGAAGAGCTGTCGCGCCTCCCGCCGGCGGCCGAGGAGAGCGAGGTTGTCGGCGAGCCAGAAAGTGCAGGTGAGGAAGGCTGCCTCTCCGGCCGGGAGTCCGTCAACCTCAGTGCTCGTCGAGTAGCGGCGGACGAAGCCGTCATGGAGGAGTTCTCGCTGAACCGCCTCGACCGTCCCGGCGACGCGGCGATCGGAGGGCGGGAGGAAGCCGACGAGTGGGATCATGAGTAGGCTCGCGTCCAGCTCGCTCGACCCGTAGTACTGCGTGAAGGTTCTGCGCTCGGCGTCGTAGCCCTCGCGGCAGATCTCGGCGTGGATCTCGTCCCGTAGACGGCGCCAGCGGTCGACGGGGCCCGAGAGACCGAACCGCTCGACCGCCTTGACGGCGCGGTCGAGCGCGACCCAGGCCATCACCTTCGAGTGGGTGAAATGACGGCGCGGCCCCCTTACTTCCCAGATGCCCTCGTCGGGCTCGCGCCAGCCCGATTCGAGGAAGTCGAGGAGCACGCGCTGTACGTGCCAGGCCGTCGGATGCGACGGGATGCCGGCCCGGCGCGCCTGGTGCAGCGAGTCCATGAGTTCGCCGTAGACGTCGAGCTGGTATTGGAGCGCCGCACCGTTCCCGATTCGCACCGGCGCCGAGCCCTCGTAGCCGGGCAGCCAGCCGAGCGCGAGCTCGGTGAGCCGGCGCTCGCCCGCGACCCCGTACATGATCTGCATCTGCTCCGGCCGACCCGCAACGGCGCGGACGAGCCAGTCGCGCCAGGCGCGCGCCTCCTCCGTATACCCGGCCGTCATGAGCGCGTAGAGCGCGAAGGTCGCGTCGCGCACCCAGCAGAAGCGGTAGTCCCAGTTCCGGACTCCTCCGAGCTGCTCGGGTAGCGACGTCGTCGCTGCGGCGACGATGCCGCCGGTCGGCGCGTAGGTGAGGGCCTTGAGCACGATGAGGGAGCGCTCGACGGCGTCGCGCCACTCCCCTTCGTACGAGCAGCGACTCGACCACTCGCGCCACCACGCTTCGGTTTCCGCTACGGCGCGGTGAGGGTCGATTGCGCGCGGCGCCCGAGCGTACGAGTCGTGCCAGGTGAGGACGAACGGCACCGACTCGCCTGCGGCGACTGCGAACTCGGCGACGGTCGTCAGATCCTCACCGCGCGTCTCGGTCGGCGAGCGCAGGGTGAGCGCGTCGGGGCCGGCCACGGCGAAGAGAAGCCGGCGGCGGTGACTGACCCAGGGGACGATCGACCCGTACTCGAAGCGCACGACGAGCTGCATCCTCATCGCGACGCGCCCGGCGAGACCCTCGACGATCCGGACGAGGTTCGGGTGCCTCTGCCGCGGAGGCATGCAGTCGATGATCCGAACCGTCCCCTCCTCGGTCTCGAAGTCGGTCTCGAGCACGAGAGTTCCCGGACGGTATCGGCGCGAGACTCGCCGAACGCCGCCGGCCGGAGCGAGGAGCCAGCGTCCATGGCGCTCGTCCCCGAGCAGCGCCGCGAAGCACGCACCCGAGTCGAAGCGAGGGAAGCAGAGCCAATCGACGGAGCCGTCGCGTCCGATGAGCGCCGCCGTGTGCGTGTCCCCGACTAAGCCGTAATCCTCAATCCGCTGCGACACTCATGCGTCCTTTCGGTTCGGGCAGCCGGCGAGAGGCGACTGCGCCGCGGAGCAGGACTCGCCGTGGGCGCGTCGCACCTCTTCGGCATGTGGCAGGACATTTTCGACCTTCAGGTGAGCGCCGGCGAAAAGGTGCTGCGCGCGATCCTCATCTACCTCTTCCTGATCGCGATCCTTCGCATCGTCGGCAAGAGGGAGCTGGGGCAGGCGAACACGCTCGATCTCGTCGTTCTCCTGCTGGTCGCGAACGCCGTTCAGAACGGGATCATCGGCAACGACGTCTCCGTCACGGGCGCGGTCATCGGCGCAGTTACGCTCTTCGCAATCAATGAGGTCGTTAGTCGGACGACGTACGCGTTCCCGTGGGCCGCGCGCGCACTCGAGGGCGATCCGACCCTCCTCATCTCCGAGGGCAAGCCGATTCACAAGGCGCTCCGGCGCTCGGGCATCTCGCTCCCCGAGCTCCGGGCCAGCGCGCGCCGCCAAGGATTCCCCGACCTCGGCGCCGTCCACACAGCGGTCCTCGAGACGAACGGCATCGTGACGATGTTCAAGGAGAACGAACCCGGCTACTACCACCCCGCCGCGCCGGGCGGACTACGGATCGGCAAGCGTCGCCGCGGCGGCAGCTGAGACGCGCGGCGTCTCGGTAGTAGCCGTCTCCGTTCGACATTGGGATGATGGGGCGATGACGGAGTCCGCCTTCACCCCGCTCCCCGACGCGGCGCGGCTCCTGGGCGGTCGCAAGGCGCTCGTCACCGGCGCCGACTCCGGCATCGGTCAGGGCGTCGCCTTGGAGCTTGCCGCTCACGGGGCCGCCGTCGCCGTCAACTATCTGTCCGACTCATCGGTCGCCGAGGGCATGGTCGCGCAGATCGAGCGCGCCGGTGGGCGGGCCATCGCCGTGCAGATGGACGTCTCCTCCGAGGACGACGTCGTCCGGGCGATCGGCGAGGCGCGAGAGGCGTTTGGCGGTCTCGATCTCCTCGTCAACAACGCAGGGATCGAGAAGCGGTTTCTGCTTGTCGACATGCCGCTCGAGTGGTGGCGGCGGGTGGTCGACGTCAACCTCACGGGCGCGTTTCTCTGCGCGCGGGAAGCGGCGCGGGTCATGCTGGCCGACGGCGTGCGCGGTGCGATCGTCAACGTCACGAGCGTGCACGAGGTCATTCCGTGGGAGGGGTTCTCGCATTACTGCGCCTCGAAGGGCGGCGAGAAGCTCTTCACCCAATCGATCGCACGGGAGTTCGCCCCGCACGGGATCCGCGTCGTCTCCGTCGCGCCGGGAGCGATCGCGACGCCCATCAACGCCGACGTTCTGGCCGATCCGAAGCGCAAAGCCGCAGTCGAGGCGGAGATCCCGTACGGCCGCTGGGGCGAGGTCGCCGACGTCGCCCGGGCCGTCGCCTGGGTCGCCTCCGAGCAGGCCGACTATGTCGTCGGCTCGACCATCTTCGTCGACGGCGGGATGACGCTCTACCCGCGCTTCGCGTAGGGCGTTGGTCGGGGGCGGCGCATCACGATGACCGCGGTCCTTCTCGCCGCCGCGGCCCCGTTCACTCCCGTCGACCAGGAGTACCTGTTCGAGGCCAGGCAGATGCAGGCGCTCTCGTTCGGCGTGCACATCCCGCTTGCGTGCTTCGGGATGGCGTTTCCCGCGTTCGTCGTCTTCATGGAGGCGCTCTGGCTGCGAACAGGCGACCCGGTCTTCCGCACGGTCGCCAAGCGATGGTCGAAGGTGATGCTCGCGCTCTTCGCCGTCGGCGTGGTCACCGGCACGATCCTGAGCTTCGAACTCGGCCTCCTCTGGCCCGGCTTCATGGCGACCTTCGGCGACGTCTTCGGGCTCGGGTTCACGCTCGAGGCCTTCTCCTTCTTCGTCGAGGCGATCTTCATCGCGATCTACGTCTACGGCTGGGACCGCCTCTCCCCGCGCGCGCACTTCCTGTCCGGGATCCCGGTCGTGGTCGCCGGCTTCACCGGCTCGCTGATGGTGATCTCGGTGAACGCCTGGATGAACAGTCCGAGCGGGTTCACGATCGAGGGAGGCCGCGTCACCGACGTCAGGCCGCTGGCGGCACTGTTCGGCAACGACTACCTCTGGCACGAGTACGTGCACATGTACGTCGCCGCCTACATCGTCGCCGGCTTCCTGACGGCCGGCGTCTACGCGTGGGGTTGGCTCCGCGGCCGGCGCGGCCGGTACGAGCGGGTGGCGCTCGTCGTTCCGCTCACGGTCGCCGCGTTCGCCTCGCCGGTGCAGATCGTCGTCGGCGACTGGGCCGCGCGGGAAGTCGCGCGCGCCCAGCCGGTCAAGCTGGCCGCGCTCGAAGGGCTCCCGGAGACCGAAGCGGGGGCGCCGGTGCACCTGCTCGGCTGGTACGACGGCGAGGAGGTGCGATACGGGATCGAACTCCCGCGCCTCCTCTCGCTGCTCGCCTTCCACGACCCGAGCGCGCGCGTCGAGGGCCTCGAGGAGGTGCCGGCAAACGAGCGGCCGCCGGTCAACGTCGTCCGGGTGGCCTTCCAGACGATGGTCGGCATCGGTCTCGCCCTTGCGGCCGTCTCGCTTGTCTACCTCTTCGTCTGGCTGCGACGGAGGCGACTTCCCCGCTCGCCCTGGTTCTACCGGGCGGTCGTCGCCGCCGGCCCGCTCTCCGTCGTCGCGCTCATCGCCGGCTGGGTCACGACGGAGGTCGGCCGCCAACCCTGGGTCGTCTACGGCCACATGCGCACGGAGGAAGCGATCACCGGCGCCGACGGGATCCCGGTCGGCTACGCCTCGCTCGTGCTCGTCTACGCCGGGCTCATCGCCGCCGTCGCGTGGATTCTGAGGCGGCTGGCGCGCGCGCCCGTCGAAGTCGCGGCCGGCCCGGGCGGCGTTGCGCCTCTCTTAGCGGGCGCCGCGGCACCCGTCGAGGAGGAGGACGTCGAGCGGTGACGCTCGCCGAGGCCCCGCTCGTCCTTATGCTGATCGGACTCACCGCCTATGCCGTCCTCGGCGGAGCCGACTTCGGCGCGGCGTTCTGGCAGCTCGGCGCGCGCGGCGGCGCGCACTCGGAAGCCCGGCGCGAACATGCCTACCGGGCAATGGGCCCGGTGTGGGAAGCGAACCACGTCTGGCTCATCTTCGTCCTCGCCATCTGCTGGACGACGTATCCCGAGGCCTTCGCCTCGATCTTCTCCACGCTCGCCGTGCCGCTCTTCGTCGCCGCCGTCGGGATCATCCTCCGCGGAACGGCCTACGCCGTTCATGCCGGCACGGCTCGGGAGATCGAGCGGCAGGCGATCGACGTCGTCTTCTCCGTCTCCTCCATACTGACGCCATTCGCGCTCGGCACGGCGATCGGCGGCATCGCCTCGGGACGCGTCCCGGTCGGGAATGCAGAGGGCGATCTCATGACGAGCTGGGTCAACCCGACCTCGTTCACGATCGGCGTGGTCGCGGTCGCCACGGGCGCCTACCTCGCCGCCGTCTACCTCGCCGGCGATGCCGCGCGAGCCGGTCGCGACGACCTCGCGACCGCGTTTCGTACACGCGCGCTCGCCGCAGGCGCGGTGACCGGCGGAGTCGCGCTCGCCGCGCTCCTCGTCGTCGCCCTCGACGCGGAAAAGCTTGGAAGCCGCCTGCGCGGCTGGCCGGCGATTCTCGCCGTCGTCGGATCGGCCGCAGCCGGGCTCGCAACTATCGAGCTGGTGCGCCGCAGCCGCTTCGAGGCGGCACGCTACCTGGCATCCGCGGCAGTCGCGGCGATCGTTGTCGGCTGGGGGCTCGCGCAGCGACCTGAGCTCCTTCCCGGGGTGACGGTGGAGGAAGCGGCCGCCGAAAGACCGACTCTGATCGCGACGATCACAGGCGTCGCCCTCGGGGCCGTCATTGTCGTGCCCTCGCTCGCCCTCCTCTTCGGCCTCGTCTTGCGCGGTCGCTTCGACCGCGAAGCCGCTGGGCCGGGAGTCGAGCCGCGCGTGCGTAGAGTCGCAGTGCGCGGCGGGCCGCTCGTCGGGCTGGCGATCCTCGCCCTTGCCGTCGGGCTTCCCTTGACGCTCTTAGCCGACGGCGGGCCGGCTCAGACAGTCGGCGTCGTCGCTTTGCTTGCCTTCGTCGCGTTCGGCTCAGTCGCCCTCGGCTCCGGCGCGGCCGCCGTCGCCGCGCGCGACGAGGACGGCTGACGCGAGGCGAGTGCCACCACGGCCGAGGCCAGCAGCATCCGCCGCGTGCCGCAATCCCTTCGATCACGCCAAGAGGACGGCGGACGCGGCAGGTGTCGAAACTACGCAGCCTGCAGCTGCCACGCCACCGGTTCTTGCATCCGATTCGCGAAACCGGTACCAAATCCGGTACCAAGTTCGGAACTGTGCCTGCGAAGTAGAGGCCTAGCGTCGAGAAGGGCTCGATATGCGGGCGCTTTTTGAACGGAGCGGCGTAGGAGTCGAACCTACCCACCGACGGGCTACGCCGGTTACGCCGATTTTGCAGCCCGGTGGGCGGGACCGGTACCTCAACCCAGTCCCAAGTTCGGTGTCTGTTGCCTCGGCAGGCGAACCGCAGCCGCTGCGAAGTTCTCGATCTGCAGGGTTCGCTCGGTGAAAACAACACCGTCGCGCAAGCCCGGAGCAGCGACTTGACATGCAGCCTCTCGGCTGCATAAGATGGGCAGCCAGATGACTGCGTATTCGCAGATGGACGAGGTGTTCAAGGCGCTTGCCGACCCGAGTCGCCGGCAGCTGCTCGACAGCCTGAACCGCCGGAACGGCCAGACCCTGCGCGAGCTCTGCGCCGGGCTCGACATTGCCCGCCAGTCGGTGAGCAAGCACCTCGCCGTTCTCGAGGCGGCCAACCTCGTCACGACCGTCCGCCGCGGGCGAGAGAAGCTCCACTACCTGAACGCGGCACCCATTCACGAGATCAGCGAGCGCTGGATCACCCGCTACGAACGCGACCGCGTCCATGCGCTCGCCGACCTCAAACGAGCTCTGGAGGACACCGGCATGGACAAGCCCACTTTCGTCTACACGACCTACATCCGAACTACCCCCGAGCGGCTCTGGCAGGCGCTCACCGACCCGGCCTTCACCCAGCGCTACTGGTGGGGCGCCGCGTTTCAGACCGACTGGAAGGCGGGCTCGACCATGCGCTGGGACCTGCGCGGCGTGACGATCGCCGATCCCGAGCAGGTCGTGCTCGAGTCCGACCCGTACCGGCGGCTCGCCTACACCTGGCACTCCTTCACGCCCGAGCTCGCCGAGACCCTCGAGCTGACCGAGGAGGCCCGCGAGCGGATCGCCGCGGAACCGCGCTCGAAGGTGACCTTCGAGCTCGAGCCGCTCAGCGAGCTCGTGAAGCTGACCGTCGTCCACGACAGCTTTGAAGAAGGCAGCCTCGTCGCCTCGCTGGTCAGCGAGGGCTGGCCGCGCGTCCTCTCCGACCTCAAGACCCTGCTCGAGACCGGCGAGACCTTGCCGACGATCGCCGAGCCGCCGGTCCCCGTTCGTCTCAGGCTGACGACGCGCCATGAGCCGCAGGCGAAGAGCAGATGACAGTCGAGGAACAGATGGCGAGGGGAGGGCTGGAGAGGATGGTCTGCGAGGGCGATGACCGGCTGAGGGACCGGGACGCGACGCGGACTTCCCTCTCCGCCACCATGACGGGTACGAGGACAACCGCGAGGGCAGCGGCCCTGTCGGCGATGCTGGGGCTCGCCGCCGTGTCCTGGGTCGTCGCCGTCCGGCAGATGAACGGGATGGACATGGGTGTCGCGACCGAGCTCGACTCGTTCGCGTTCTTTGTCGCCCTGTGGGTGCCGATGATGGCGGCGATGATGCTGCCCGGCGCGGTTCCGGCAGTCTCGAGCTTGATTCGCATCGACGGTCGTGCGCTGGCAGCGCCGCTGTTCGCCGGGTCGTATCTCGCCGTTTGGACAATGGTGGGCCTCGCCGTCTACGTGCTGTACCAGCCGCACGGCACCCTTCGTCGCCGGCGCATTGACGGTCGCGGCCGGCGTCTACGAGCTCACGCCGCTCAAACGCGGCTGCCGCCGGCGCTGGCGCGAGAGCGTCCGCTCGGGATTCGAGTTCGGGATCTACCGCGTCGGCTCGAGCATCGGGCTGATGGTGATGCTGCTGGCACTTGGCATCATGAGCGTCACCTGGATGGCGGTCGTCGCCGCATTCATCCTCGCCCACAAGCTTTCGCCGCCGCGAGCATTCATCGACGCGCCGCTCGCGTTGACGATCATCGGCCTCGGAATCTCGATCGTCGTCGCACCGTCGGTGGTCCCAGGAATAGAGCCGGCGATGTGAACGTCAGCAGCGCCTGGCTCACCCTCGATGTAACGACAAGGAAAGGAAAAGAGAGCGATGACGCAGCACAAGACCGGAACACGTGAAGAGTGGCTTGCGGCCCGTCTGGAGCTGCTCGAGGCCGAGAAGCAGCACATGCGGCGGGGCGACGAGCTGGCGCGGCGGCGACAGGAGCTGCCCTGGGTCCCGATCGAGAAGGAGTACGTCTTCGAGACTGACAAGGGGAAGAAGACGCTGGCGGAGCTCTTCGACGGCCGCTCCCAGCTGCTCATCTACCACTTCATGTTCGGCTTCGGGTTCCGGGTCGACGAGCAGAACCCGGGATGCACCGGCTGCTCCTTCGTCGCCGATCACTTCGACGGCGTCATCCCACACCTCAACGGCCACCACGTGACACTGGTGGCCGAGTCGATCGCTCCGCTCGAGCGCCTGCATGCGTACTCGGAACGGATGGGTTGGAGGTTTCCGTGGGTGTCATCCCTCGGCAGTGACTTCAAGTACGACTTTGACGCCGCGTTCACCGAGGAGCAGCAGAGAAACGGTGCCGATTACAACTTCCGCCACGTGGACCGGCCCTTGCCACAGCGAGAGGGGATGAGCGCCTTCGCGATCAAGGACGGGGTCGTGCACCACACCTACTCCACCTACGACCGCGGGGTCGAGCAGCTGATGGGAACCTACCGGTACCTGGACGTGGCGCCGCTCGGTCGCAACGAGGAAGGGCCTGCGGCCTGGTGGCGCCGCCACGACGAGTACCAGAGCGAGTGAAGCGGTGCGGAAGGGCGCCCGGCGCACGTCGCCGCTGCATGCGCGGACCTCGGCAAGCTCGGCGGGCCGCCCGAGAGCGCCAGATCGGTTTCCTGCGACCCACCGGCTCGGATGCTCTTCGTCCCGCTGAGATGCGGTGAGATGCGGTTCTGTTGTCGGCTGAGGCGCCGCCGAGGCCGCCGAAGTGCCCATATGCAGACGGTTCCTGAGCGGAGCGGCGTAGGAGTCGAACCTACCCACCGATGGGCTACACGGGTTTCGCCGGTTTTGAAGCTCTGTTATGGGAGGTCCATCTGAGGACTGAAGCGGGGTTTCGGCCCCGCTTCAGTCCTTCTATGTCGCTCCATCCTCGCGGCCGGTGCGACCCTACCTGGCAGCTGGCTTAGCTGCTAATTGATGTGCCCGTTGACGTTCTGAACGGTTGAGGAGGCATCCGGGCTTTTCGGAAGGTCGGCGCTGTCCGACGCCCCTAGGCCTCCCGGACGAGCTCGTAGGTAAGCAAGGCGAGGCTGTCACCGACGGTCTGGGCCCGGACGAGGCGCATGGTTTTCTTGTCGCTGGTCTCGCCGAAGAGGCGCTCGCCAGCTCCGAGCACGACCGGATAGATCATCAGCCGGAGTTCGTCGACGAGGTCATGCTCTATCAGCGTGTGTACGAGCTGGGTGCTGGCGTAGACGACGATTTCCCCGTTGAGCTCCTGCTTGAGCTTCGAGACTTCGCTGACCACGTCGCCCTTTAGTACCGTCGAGTTGGTCCATTTGGGATCTTCGAGGGTGGAGGACACCACGTACTTGGGCAGGCTGTTCAACCTGTCCGCCCACTCACCACTCCGGGATAGCCACCGCGCGGCGAACCACTCGTCGCTCCGCCGACCCAGTAGCAGGGCCTCGGTGCGCAGCGCCTCGTCTAGCTCGACCTTGGCCCACTCTGCGCGGTCCTTGTCCCCAATCTGGCCGAACCAGCCGCCGTGCCTGAAGCCCTCCTCACCGGTCGGGTCCTGAACGACTCCGTCGAGCGAGACGTTCTCGCTGATCACGATCTTTCCCATCTCGGTCTCCTTCCATTGGACTGTTACTTGCTGCGTTTGTTGAGGCGTCTGCCGCGGCGAAAACTGAGCGGCGAATTTCGAGCCGCCCCGACGTCATCAGTTGTGACGCGGGTGAAAGGAAGCCCGAACCATCACGGTGGAATCGGCTTCCCTCGTTCGAGGCGTGTCGGCCCAACAAGGCCGTCTATGGGCGGCTCGCCCGCCGACATTCCCGCACACTCGCGCGGCACGGTCTTGCGTCACCGGGCGCCAGGCGACCTCGTCAACCGTTGGGAGCGCTACGGGAGGACGCGGTACTCGAGGTGCGTCGTGGCCACGCGGCGCCAGGGGACGCAGAACCTTCTCTGCGCCTATCTCGCCGCGGCGGTCCTCGTCGGCCTTCTCGGCAACACCCTCCTTGGCCTATGGTGGCTCGATCCGGTTGCGGCACTCATCATCGTGGCAGTCGCGACCAAGGAAGGCCTGGAAAGTTGGCGAGGCGACGGCTGCTGTGAGCCGTAGTTCTCGACGTATGGCGACCGTGCAGACCGGCTAGCAGCCTACTGCGTTTCAGTTGCCAACAGCCGTAACCCCTGGGGGTCTTGGGGCGGAGCCGACTCGCATTCGAGGAGACGGTCAGCAAGCCCGAGCGCCACGCAGCCTAGAACTGGTAGCCGCAACGCCGCGATAATGTCCCAGAGATCCGGCGCGACCTCGAGAGACGAGACCGGACTCTGGCGCCGATTCGCCCACGCGATTACGGCAACAGCGACCTCCAAAGCGCCGACCCCGCGGCGGGGGGCCGACACGCGACCTGGGCGCTGCCCCGGCGGACGTGATAAGCGTTGCGCGTGCAACGCGAGATCGTCATCCGCTTCCTCGACGAGGACGTGGCCGCGCCGGCGCGGCTGCTTCGGGAACAGGCGCCCGAGACGTGCAGTGCGGTCTGGGATGCGCTCCCCGTCTCCGGCCTCGCGCGGCACGGGATCTATTCCGGGAGTGAGGTCTACCTCATCCTCCCCGCGCTAGTCACGGTGCCGCGCGAGCACGCGACGACGATTGTCGGGGCTGGCGACGTTGGCTTCCTCACGGTCGGGAAGGGCTCGGGGTACGGCATCGAGGAGGGCTACTCGGAGGTCTGCTGGTTCTACGACCTCGACGCAACCCCCTCGATGCCCGAGGGGCCGATCGCCGTGAACGTCTTCGCCCGGCTCCACGACGCCGACGCCTTCCTCGCCGTCTGTCGGCGGATGCGGCTGGAGGGGGCGAAGAGGCTCGAGATCGCCCGCGAGTAGGCAGCGTCCGCCCCATCTCTACACGCGGCATAGACGCACCCCTTCGCTTGCAGAGAAGTCGGGGCCCGGTCCGTACGGAGCGGCGCGGCAGTCGCAACCGACCCACGTGGGCCGGCAGGCTCACCGGTTTTTGCAACAGGCGGCTTCGGCTCCACTTTGGGACCTGAGATGCGGTGAGATGCGCTCGGGCGCGCTGAAACCGGTACCAAATCCAGTACCAAGTTCACATTCTGTTGCCGACCGAGACAATGCATCTGCCGCGAAAGCGCCACGTGCAGGCGGTTCTTGAGCGGAGCGGCGTAGGAGTCGAACCTACCCGCCGGTGGGCTACACCGGTTTCGCCGGTTTTGAAGACCGGCTGGGCCACCGGGCCCGGGCCGCTCCATTGCAACCGTAGCGAAGGCTCGCCTCGCCGGCCTCAGGGCGTTCGGGCGCGGCGCCTGAGGACTCGCTCGTCGCCGACTCGGCGCGTGATGCCGTCCGCGTCGAGGCGCTCCAGCAAGAGCTGAGCGGGCTTGCGGCCGGTTCCCAGCAGGTCGCGGAAGCGGGCGAGTGTGATCGACCCGGCGCGCTCGCATTCCTCGAAGAGGAGCCGGCGGGCCTCCTCGTAAGCCTCGGCGCCGACGGCGAGCCCGTCTCCGAGCCGCACGAGCCGTCCCGCGCCCTCCAGGTACCCGGAGAGCTCGCGGTCCTCCACGCCGACAGGCGTGAACCCGGAGGCGGCGAGCTCGTCCTCCAGCCGCTCGGCCGCCTCGGCCCGCGCTCCGAGCTGGGCGGTCGCCCCCGGCGCGTAGGCCTTCGCGCCCCGCCGTTCGACGGGGAGGAGGGGAAGGAGGGCCGAGGCCCACGGCCGCTGGGGGAGCAGCTCCGCGACCGGCAGACCGGGATCGAGGGCGGAGGCTTGCGCCCGCTCGTCGAGCGCGCGCACGACGCCCGCCTGGAGTTCCTCCAGCCGCTCCGGTGTCAGGTACCACCCGCCGGCGTTCACCACGGCGGCCAGCCCCTCGTCGAGCTCGTCGTCCCCGAGCAGGGCTCGGCGGGCGAGCTCCTCCCGGCGCATGGGCTCGGGCGCCGCCGCGAGGGCGGCGAGCACGAGGGAGACGGGGTCGCCGCGCTCGAGGAGCTCGAGTCGCTCGGTCGACGTGCTTCGCGGAGGCGCAGGGTCGAGCACGAGCCCGCCGCCGAGCGTCGTTCGCTCGCGCAGGACGACCCGGTCGCCGCGCGCCGCCACGGCCGGCGAGGCGAGGCGCAGCTGAGCGTAGCGCGGCCCGATCCGGATGAGCCGCGCGTAGTGCTCGGCCGTCCCGTGGTGGACGTGCAGGCGCAGGCCGTCCGGGAGCTCGACGAGCTCGTCGAGGAGGACGTCGAGGCGGTAGCTCAGCGGATAGGCGCCGGGCTCGACCAGCGCGTCCCCCCGGCGGAGCTGCGCACGCTCCACGCCCGGAAGGGCCACTGCGACGCGCTGGCCCGCCTCCGCCCGCTCCACGGGCCGGTCGTGCACCTGGACGCTGCGGACGCGTACCGGGAGGCCGCCCGGCTCTGCCCGCAGCTCGTCGCCCTCGCCGATCGAGCCCGACCAGAGCGTCCCCGTGGCGACGGTCCCGATGCCGCGAAGAGAGAACACGCGGTCGACGAAGAGCCGCGTGGGCGCGCGTGATCCTCGGCGGTCGACCCGCCCGGCGACGTCGGCGAGCGCCGCTCGCAGCTCGTCAAGCCCCCGGCCGGTGCGCGCGCTCGTGGCGACGACCGGCGCCCCGGGCACGAGCTCGCGCGCCTCCTCGAGCGCAAGCTCGAGCGTCTCGTCGTCGACGGCGTCCGCCTTCGTCACCGCGACGACGCCGTGCTCGATCCCGAGCAGCCTGACGATGGCGAGGTGCTCGTGCGTCTGGGGCCGCGCGCCTTCCGCCGCGTCCACGACGAGGAGGAAGAGGTCGATCCCCGTGGCGCCCGCAACCATGTTGCGGACGAAGCGCTCGTGACCGGGGACGTCGACGAGCGAGAGCCGCCGCCCGCCGGGAAGCTCGAGCGGCGCGTAGCCGAGGTCGATCGAGATGCCGCGCGCCTGCTCCTCGGGCAGGCGGTCGGTGTCCTTGCCCGTCAGGGCGCGGACGAGCCAGGTCTTCCCGTGGTCGATGTGCCCGGCTGTTCCTACAGTGAGCGGCATCGCGCCTCGATCAGACCGTCCTCCATCCGGATGGGCTCGAAGCCGGCGCTCGCGAGGAGCGTGCGCCACTGCGTCTCGTCGCGCTCGCGGCCGCTGAAGAGCGCGAGCATCAGCAGGTCGAGCCACTTCGCGCCGTGTGGCTCGTTTCCCGGCTGGACGACCGCGTCGAGGACGAGCAGCCGCGCGCCGGCGGGCGCGGCGGCGCGAATCGTTTGCAGGATCGCAGCGGCATGCTCATCGTCCCAGTCGTGGAGGATCGTCGAGAGGACGTAGACGTCGCCGGGTGGGACGTGCTCGAAGAAGTCGCCGGCGACGAAGGTGCAACGGTCGCCGAGCGCTGCTTCGTCGCGCGTCGTCTCCGGCAGGTCGAACACGACTCCGCGCAGGCCGGCTTGCCGGCGCAGGAGCTCGACGAGCAGCGACCCGTTGCCGCCGCCCACGTCGACGACGGTCTCGTCGCCGCGCCAGTCGAGCGCGGCGAGCCGCTCGATCCTGCGGTCACCGCCCTGGGCCATCGCACGGTCGAACGCCGCGCGCTCCGACGGGTTGTCTGCGAGCCAGCTCCAGAAGTCGGTGCCGAACATTCGCGGAAACGGCGGCTCGGGCGAGCGCGCGTCGAGGTCGCCGACCGTGCGGTACCAGACGCCGCCGAAGAGGTGCGCGAAGTCGGTCCAACCCTCGTCGCCGCAAAGCACCGCGGAGGCTTCGGTGTTGCGGAAGACTCCGCGCTCCTCCTCGGCGAAGACGCCGTCGCTTGCGAGCGCGCGCAGGATGCGATGCAGTGTGTCCGGGTCGGCGCCGGTTTCGCGCGCGAGGTCCTCGACGGGGCGCGGACCGGCAGCGAGCGCGTCGGCCACACGGAGGTCGGCGACGAGCGCGAGCGTCCTCGTGGCGAGGGCGCCGCGCAGGAGATTCCAGAGGCGAGCTTCGGGCGCGAGCTCGCTCATGCACGGATGGTTCGTCTGCGCGCGGCCGCTACGGCGGCGGCGACCTCGTCGACCTCCGTTTCGGTGAGCGTGCGGCAGTCGAGCAGGAGCCGGTCGTCGCGCACGATCCCGATCACCGGAGGCTCGCCCAGGCGCAGCGCTTCCGCGAGCTCGAGCGGGAGCGCGCACGCGTAGCTGAGGATCTCCGCCGTCGGCAGGGCGCCGCCTCCTGAGCGCGCCACCGTCTCCTCGACGGTGCCCCCGGTGAGCTCCGCGAGCCGTCCGGCCCGGGTGCGCACAGCTTCGGCGGGTTCCTCGAGCATGCGCAGGACGGGTATTCCACCGCGCTCCGCCCGGTACAGGCTGAGGGTGCCCTCGAGCGCGGCGAGTGTGAGCTTGTCAGCCCGGAGCGCCCGCTGGAGCGGGTGGCGGCGCATCCGCTCGACCAGGTCGGCGCGCCCCACGGCGATGCCGGCCTGGGGCCCGCCGAGGAGCTTGTCGCCGGAGAAGGTGACCACGTGCGCGCCGGCGGCCACGCTCGCCTGTGCGGTGGGCTCGTCGCCGAGCGGGACGAGCGCGCCGGAGCCGAGGTCGTCCACGAGGACGAGCCCGCGCCGCTCGGCGAGGCGGGCGAGCTCGCGCGTCCGTGGCTGTTCCGTGAACCCGACCATGCGGAAGTTCGACTGGTGCACGCGCAGGAGCACGGCGGTCCGCTCGGTGAGCGCCCGCTCGTAGTCCGCGGCGCGCGTCCGGTTCGTCGTCCCCACCTCGACGAGCTCCGCCCCGGACCGGCTGAGGACGTCCGGGATGCGGAAGCCGTCGCCGATCTCGACGAGCTCGCCGCGGGAGACGACGACCTCGCGGCTTTCCGCGAGGGCGGCGAGCGCGAGCAGCACTGCCCCGGCGTTGTTGTTCACGACGAGAGCCGCCTCCGCGCCGGTGAGCTCCCGAAGGAGTCCGGCGACGTGATCCTGGCGGGAGCCGCGCGCCCCCGCGTGGAGGTCGTATTCGAGGTTCGAGTACCCGGCGGCGGCCTCCTGGACGCGGGCGAGCGCCTCCGGGGCGAGCGGCGCGCGTCCGAGGTTCGTGTGGACGACGACGCCCGTGGCGTTCAGCACGCGGCGGAGCCCGGGACGCAGGAGCGCGTCGAGCTCGTAGAGAACGCGAGCGTCGATGTCCGCCGGATCGTACCCCGCCCCGATCTCCTCGCGCGCGCGCGCGAGCGCGGCACGCGCCGCGGCGAGCACGAGCGGGCGCCCGTGGCGCTCGACGAGCTTCAGGATCCCCTCGTGGCCGAGCAGACGGTCGACGGAAGGCAGCTCGCTGAGCGGGTTCCGTCCGGTCATGCCCGGAATGATAGGGACGACGATTCCGGCTAACCTCCGAAACCCATGACTGAGATCGCGGCCAGGCTCACGCGCCCCATTCGCCGGCTCGGCCGCGTGAGCACGGTCGCCGTCTGCCTCTCGTTCGTCCTCATGCTCGCCGGGGGAGCCGTCTTCGCGCGGGCCCTGGCGCTGCGAGAGGCGGTCCTTCCCGGCGTGAGCGTCGCCGGCGTCGACATCGGCGGCCTGTCGCGCGTCGACGCGCAGGCGAAGCTCCGGGCGGAGCTGGGAGCGACCCTCGACGAGCCGGTCACCGTCGCCGTCGGGAAGCGCACGTTCGCCGTGCGCCCGGATCAACTGTGGGCGCTGGACGTCGCCGCCACGGAGGAACGCGCCTTCCGGGCCGGGCGCGAATCGTTCCTGACGCGGCTCCGCTCGCTCGGCGCACCCCTCCTCTTCGAGCAGGAGGTCGCGCCGGTCCTGCACCTCCAACCCGGCGAGCGGGCGAGCGTCTCGGAGACGCTTCGCCGCCTGACGCGGCGGCCCGTCGATGCCCGTCTCCGGATGGAAGGCATGGAGCCGGTGGTGAGCAGAGGGCGCTTCGGGACGACGGTGGAGGTGGAGAGCCTCGTCGAGTCGGTGCGGACGGCGGGGCTGGGCGGCTCGCCGTGGATTGCAGCCGAGGTCGAGCGCGTGCCGCCCAGCGTCACGACTCCCGAGGCAGAGGCGACGGCCCTGCAGGCGCGCACGGTTCTCGCAGCCCCCGTGGAGATTCGCTTCCGCAAGGATGACGTCGGCGAGCTGCCCCCGCGCGCCCTCGCCCGCCTCATCCGCTTCGAGCCGGCCGGGGGCGCCTACCGTCTCGCACTCGACCGCGAGGGGCTCACCCGGCTGCTGCAGCCGATGGTGAAGGCGAAGACGCGCGCGCCGGTCGATGCGAGCTTCCGGGTCGTAGGCGACCGTGTGCGCGTCGTGCGGGCCCGGCCGGGGACGAAGCTTGCCCCGGCGAATGCGCAGGCCGCCGTGCTCGGGGCTGCGCTCGGACCTGGCCCCCGCCGCGCCAAGGTCTCTTTGACGACGCTCCCGGCGGCGTTCTCGACGCGGGACGCGAAGGCGCTCGGGATCCGCCGGCAGCTGACGACCTTCACGACGGACATGGGCGAGTCGTCCGCGAACCGGATCTGGAACGTCCATCTCCTCGGCGACTACCTCGACGGGACGATCATCAAGCCCGGCCAGACGTTCTCCTACAACGAGAGAGTCGGCCCCCGGACGATCGAGCGCGGCTTCCGCGAGGGGCAGATGATCTTCGGCGGCGTCCTCATCCCCTCGATCGGCGGCGGCGTCTGCCAGACGGCGACGACGATCTTCAACGCCGCCTTCGAAGCAGGGCTCCCGGTCAAGAACCGGATCAACCACTCCTTCTACATCAGCCACTACCCGGTGGGGCGGGACGCGACGGTCTCCTGGGGCGGGCCCGACCTCGTCTTCAAGAACGATCTCGACAAGGCCATCCTCATCAAGGTGAGCTATACGAACGCGACCTTCACCGTCTCCTTCTACGGCACGAAGCAGGGCCGCAAGGTTGTCTCCTCCACGAGCGAGCCGACGAACTACACGGCTCCGAAGCTCCAGTACGCCGTCGACCCGTCGGCCCCCGCGAAGTCGCTTCGCCACGCGGGAGGCGGCGGGCCGGGCTTCGACGTGAACGTCCACCGCGAGGTGTTCGAGCGCGGCAAGCTCATCCGGGAGGACGACTTCTTCACGCGCTACGTCCCCCAGAACCCGACGGCCATCTACGGTCCGGGACGGAAGCCGCCCGGCGATTTCTTCTACCTGCCGACGAGCGGTTAGAGTGCCGCCGGCATGAGGCCCGACGCGGCGACGCTCCGGCTCGCGGTCTTCCCTCGCACGGGGCTCCTGACGGACGCCGTCCTCGTCGCCGCCGGGGCCGGGCTCGTCGCCCTCTGCGCGCAGTGGGAGATCCATCTCGGCTTCACTCCCGTCCCCCTCACGGCGCAGACGTTCGCCGTGCTGCTCGTCGGCGCCTCCCTCGGGGCCGTTCGCGGCGGGACGAGCCTGCTCCTCTACCTCGCCGTCGGCCTCCTGGGCGCGCCCGTTTTCGCGGGGAGCGAGGGAGGCTGGGAATGGGTCGAGGGCGCTACGGGCGGGTACCTCGCCGGCTTCGTCCTCGCCGCCGCGGCCACCGGCTACCTCGCGGAGCGCCGGTGGGACCGCCGCTTCTCGTCCGCGCTCGCAGCGATGCTGATGGGCAGCGTCGTGATCTACGTCTTCGGGTTGCCGTGGCTCGCGCACGTCGCCGATCTCGGCCCGCAGGAGACGTTCGAGGCGGGTCTCTATCCCTTCGTCGTCGGCGACCTCCTCAAGCTCTACCTCGCCGGTGCGTTCCTCCCGCTTGCCTGGCGCGCAGTCGAGCGTTTTCGCGGTCGGTAAGCCCGTTTGCGCCCTACGGGGGCGGGTAGGAGGCGTGAGGCAACGAACAGGAAGGGGTTCTCATGTCCCGCATCGAGGAGTCCATCGAGGTCGAGGTTCCGGTCTCGACGGCGTACAACCAGTGGACGCAGTTCGAGGAGTTCCCGCGCTTCATGGAGGGCGTGGAGTCGGTCACCCAGATCGACGACACACACCTGCGCTGGGTAGCCAAGGTGGGCGGGTCCAGGCACGAGTGGGAGGCCGAGATCTCCGAGCAGCGGCCGGACGAGCGCGTCGCGTGGCACGCGACCGACGGCAAGTCGAACGCCGGCGTCGTCACGTTCCACCGGCTCGACGAGGGCCGCACGAAGGTCATGGTGCAGATGGACTACGAGCCCGAGGGCCTGAAGGAGAGCCTCGGAAGCGCGCTCGGCTCGGATCAGCGTCGCGTCAAGGCCGACCTCGAGCGCTTCAAGGAGCTGATCGAGGGCCGGGGCGCCGAGAGCGGCGCCTGGCGCGGCGAGGTCGAGCAGGGGCAGCGAACGCGTTAGCTCCAGGTTGGAGGCGGGCGCCTGACGGGACGGCGCCCGCCTCCTCTTCCGGCTCGGCGCGGCGGCTACTGCGCGTCGGCCTTGGCCGGCTCGGCCGGTATCTCCGCGCAGCGGCGCTCGTAGCAGGTGACGACCGTCGCGACGGCCTCCGCGGGGTCGTCCGTGACGACGAGGAGCTGCTCGTCCTCCGGGGAGATCATCCCCTCCGCGAGCAGCCGTTCCTGGATCCAGCCGACGAGTCCCGCCCAGTAGCCCGAATCGAAGAGGACGACGGGGAAGTTCGAGATCTTGCCCGTCTGGATCAGCGTCAGCGCCTCGAAGAGCTCGTCGAGCGTCCCGAAGCCGCCCGGGAAGATGACGAAGCCCTCGGCCGCCTTCACGAACATCGTCTTGCGCACGTAGAAGTGACGGAAGGTGAGGCCGATGTCGAGGTAGGGGTTCGAGTCCTGCTCGTGCGGGACGACGATGTTGAAGCCGACGGAGACGCCTCCGCCCTCCTTGGCGCCCCTGTTGGCGGCCTCCATGACCCCGGGACCGCCGCCGGTGACGACCGTGAAGCCGGCGCGCGCGAAGCGGCGCCCGACGTCGCGGGCGGCGTCGTAGGCCGGATGTCCCTCGCGCACGCGGGCGGAGCCGAAGAGGGAGACGCCCGGCTTGGGCAGGCCGGCGACGGCGTCGAAGCCCTCGAGGAACTCGTCCGCGATGCGGCGCACGTGGAGGCGGTCAGCGCCGGTCGCGCTCTCGAGGATGCGTCGGTCTTCCACGCGCTGATCGTAGCCGCGGAGCTGTGGGCGGAAACTGGCCGACCGGTCAGGTGACCCACGCGGTCGCCTCGTGACGTCTGGGCGGTTGGACGCAGCCTCCGCCCGGGCGTGCCCTCGTGCGAGGCCGCGGAGCTCGGGGTGGTCGTCGCCGGCGAGGACTTCCTTGCTCGCTACGAGCCCCGGCCGACCCACTCCTCGCCGCCCTCGTAGACCTCCTTCTTCCAGAGCGGCACCTCGGCTTTGAGGGTGTCGATCGCCTCCTTGCAGGCGGCGAGCGCGTCCTCCCGGTGGGGCGCGGAGACGGCGATCGCCACGCTCGTCTCTCCGATGGCGACCCGGCCGACCCGGTGGGTGATCGCCACGGCGCAGAGGTCGTACTTCGCGCGCAGCGACTCGGCGATCTCGGCCATGACCCTCTCGGCCATGCCCTCGTAGGCCTCGTACTCGAGGTGGAGCACCTCCCGGCCGCGCGAGCGCTCGCGCACCGTCCCGAGGAAGGTGGCGACGGCGCCGGCCGCGTCGTCGGCCACCTCGGCGATCACGGCGCCCACGTGGATGGGGTTCTCGGTGAGCCTGAACGCCCCTCCCGAGACGGGCGGGATCAAGCCGACCTCCTCGTCTCCGGCGAGGAGGTCGCCGGGTTGCGCGTACTCCCTGTTGACGGCATAGAGGAGGCCGGGAGGCTCAGGTCCGAGATCGAGCGCGGCCCAGACGTCGGCAACACGGGACCCTGGGGGCAGCTCGAGCTCGCGCTCGGCGGCGCCCGCGCGCTCCCGCAGTCCGGCGAAGAGCCTCACCCTCACCCTCATGGCGTTAGCCTAGAGACATGGCGACGGCCGAAGACCGGCGCGAGACGGACTCGGGCATCGAGGTCAAGCCGGTCTACACCGACGAGGACGCCGCCGGTCGCGAGCTCGAGCTGCCCGGCGAGTTCCCCTTCACCCGCGGGCCGTACCCGGACATGTACCGGGGTCGGCCGTGGACGATCCGCCAGTACGCCGGCTTCGCCTCCGCGGAAGAGACGAACGCGCGCTTCCGCTACCTGCTCTCGCGGGGGCAGACGGGGCTCTCCGTCGCCTTCGACCTCCCGACGCAGCTTGGCTACGACTCCGACGACGCGCGGGCCGCCGGCGAGGTCGGCCGCACCGGCGTGGCCATCGACTCGATCGCCGACATGGAGACCCTCTTCGACGAGATTCCGCTCGGCGACGTCTCGACGTCGATGACGATCAACGCGCCGGCGGCGCTCCTGCTCCTCCTCTACGAGCTCGTCGCCGAGGGCCAGGGCGTTCCGGGCGCGCGGCTCCGGGGCACCGTCCAGAACGACATCCTCAAGGAGTACGTGGCCCGCGGGAACTACATCTTCCCGCCCAAGCCGTCCATGCGGATCACGACCGATCTCTTCGCCTACTGCCACGAGCGGCTCCCGCGCTGGAACACGATCTCGATCTCCGGCTACCACATCCGCGAGGCGGGGGCGACGGCCGTGCAGGAGCTCGCCTTCACGCTCGCGCACGGGATCGCGTACTGTCGAGCCGCGATCGACGCGGGGCTCTCGCCCGACGAGTTCGGTGCCCGCCTCTCCTTCTTCTTCAACGCGCACAACCACTTCTTCCAGGAGGTGGCGAAGTTCCGGGCGGCACGGCGCCTGTGGGCGCGGATCATGCGCGACCGCTTCGGCGCGACGAACCCGAAGGCGCAGGCCCTTCGCTTCCACGCGCAGACCGGCGGCTCGACCCTGACCGCGCAGCAGCCGGAGAACAACGTCGTCCGCGTGGCGGTGCAGGCGCTCTCGGCCGTCTGCGGCGGGGCCCAGTCGATCCACACGAACTCCTTCGACGAGGCCTTGGCGCTGCCGACGGTGCGGAGCGCGCGCGTTGCCCTCCGCACCCAGCAGATCCTGGCTCACGAGGCAGGCGGCACGGACACGGCCGATCCTCTCGGCGGCGCCTACTTCCTCGAGGCGCTGACGGGAGAGCTGGAGGAGCGGGCCTGGGAGCTGATCGAGCAGATCGACGAGCTCGGCGGCGCCGTCGAGGCGATCGAGCAGGGTTTCACGCAGCACGAGATCGAGGAGGCGGCGTTCGCTCACGAGCGGCAGGTCGCCGCTGGGGAGAAGGTCGTCGTCGGCGTCAACCGCTTCCAGGAGAGCGACGAGGAGGGGATCGAGCTCCACACCCTCGACCCCGAAGCCGAGCGGCGCCAGGTCGCCCGGACGCAGACTGTGCGGGCCGAGCGAGATGGGGAAGCTGCCGACACTGCGCTCGCCGGCGTCCGGAAAGCGGCGCGGGGCGATGCGAACCTGCTCTATCCCATGCGCGAGGCGCTGGCCGCGCGGTGCACCGTCGGCGAGATCTGCAACGCGCTCCGCGAGGAGTTCGGGACGTACGACGCGCACCTGGCGCCGTGAGCCTGGCGCGCGGCTGGGAGGGCGAGACGGCGAACTGGATCGCCCGGGCGCGCCGGCCCGGGCACGACTCGTACTGGTACTACGGGCGCTCGTTCCTGGAGCTTCTGCCGGCTCCCGGCCGGCGGACGCTCGATCTCGGCTGCGGGGAGGGCCGGGTCGCCCGCGACCTGGCCGCCCTTGGGCACGTCGTGGCGGCGATCGACGCGTCCTCGTCCATGGTCGCGGCCGCCCGCGAGGCCGACCCCGGCGGCGAGTACGTCGTCGGCGACGCCGCCTCGCTCCCGTTCGGAGACGCCGCGTTCGACCTGGTCGTCGCCTACAACTCCCTGATGGACGTCGAGGATCTCGACGGCGCCGTCCGGGAGGCGGGCCGGGTCCTCGCGCCTGGAGGCCGCTTCTGCATCGGGATCGTCCATCCCCTCAACTCGGCAGGGACATTCGTGGACGATACGGCCAAGAGCTCCTTCGTCATCGACGAGGCCTACCTGGGGGAACGTCGTTACACGGACTCGCTCGAGCGCGACGGGCTCGAGATGGCGTTCCATAGGGTTCACCGTCCACTCGAGGCCTACAGCCGGGCCCTGGAGAAGGCGGGCTTCCTCGTCGAGGCAGTCCGCGAGCCGCCCGCGCCGCCGGACGCGAGCGGGAGGTGGCGCGTCCCCGACGTCGAGCGCTGGCGGCGGCTCCCGCTCTTCCTCTGGCTGCGGGCCGTGAGGCCGTGAGCCTCTCGGACGGCGAGATCGCCCTCCGACCGTTCACCGAGGACGACGTTCCCGCGATCACCGCGGCCTGCCAGGATCCCGAGATCCCACGCTGGACGCGCGTGCCGTCGCCCTACACCGAGGACGACGCCCGGGAGTACGTCTCGAGGGCGGAGGAGGGCTCCTTCGCGATCGTCGACGCCGGAACGGGGGAGCTGCTCGGCTCGATCGGGATTCGCCCGCTGGACGACGCAATCGGACAGATCGGCTACTGGGTGAGGCGCGAGGTCCGGGGTCGGGGCGTGGCTACCGGGGCGCTCCGGCTCATCTCGGAGTGGGCTTTCGAGACGCTCGGGCTCGCGCGGCTCCAGCTCGTCACCGAGCCGGAGAACGTCGCCTCCCAGCGCGTGGCCGAGAACGCGGGCTTCCAGCGGGAAGGCCTCCTACGCGCGTTCGCGGAGCTGAAGGGCCGCCGGCCCGACTTCTACATGTACTCGCTCCTGCCCGAAGACCTTTAGATTCCAGCCGTGGCCAAGGCCGAGGACCTCGAGTCGACGCAGGCGAAGATCGCGGCCCTGGAGCGGTTGCGCGAGGAGGCGCTCCACCCCGGGGACGAGCGGGCGGTCGAGCGCCAGCGGTCGCGCGGCAAGCTCCTCGCCCGCGAGCGGCTCGACAAGCTCCTCGACCCCGGCAGCTTCGTCGAGCTCGACCGCTTCGTCCGTCACCGCAACCCGCATTTCGGGATGATGGAGCGGCGGCCCTGGGGGGACGCCGTCGTCACGGGCTACGGGACGATCTTCGGCCGCAAGGTCTTCGTCTTCTCCCAGGACTTCACCGTCTTCGGCGGCACGCTCTCGGAGGCGTTCGCGGAAAAGATCTGCAAGGTGATGGACCTGGGGCTCAAGTACGGGTGCCCCGTCATCGGCATCAACGACTCGGGCGGGGCGCGCATCCAGGAGGGAGTCGTCTCGCTCGGCGGCTACGCGGAGATCTTCTGGCGCAACGTGCAAGCATCCGGCGTGGTGCCGCAGATCTCCCTCGTGATGGGCCCCACCGCCGGCGGCGCCGTCTACTCGCCCGCGATGACGGACTTCGTGCTCATGGTCAAGGAGAGCTCGTACATGTTCATCACCGGCCCCGAGGTGGTGAAGACGGTGACGGGCGAGGACGTCACCTTCGAGGAGCTCGGCGGGGCGGCCACGCACGCCTCCAAGTCCGGCGTCGCCCACTTCACCGCCGACAACGAGGAGGCCTGCCTCGAGGACGCCCGCTACCTGCTCTCCTTCCTGCCGCAGAACAACGTCGACCCGCCGCCCTACTTCGAGCCCTCCGACCCCATCGGGCGCGAGGACGCCGACCTGGACGCGATCGTGCCCGACGAGCCGACGCGGCCCTACGACATGCGGGAGATCGTCGCGCGCGTCGTCGACGACGGCGAGTTCCTGGAGGTGCACCGCCACTGGGCGGAGAACATCCTCTGCGGCTTCGCGCGGCTGGGCGGGCACCCGGTGGGCGTCGTGGCGAACAATCCGCGCGCGCTCGCGGGGACGCTCGACATCGACTCCTCGGTGAAGGGGGCGCGCTTCGTCCGCTTCTGCGACGCCTTTAACCTTCCGCTCGTCACCTTCGTGGACGTGCCCGGCTTCCTCCCGGGGACGGCCCAGGAGTGGGGCGGGATCATCCGCCACGGGGCCAAGCTGCTCTACGCCTACTGCGAGGCGACGGTGCCGAAGCTTGCCGTGATCACGCGCAAGGCCTACGGCGGCGCTTACGACGTCATGAGCTCGAAGCACATCCGTGCCGACTTCAACCTCGCCTGGCCGACGGCCGAGGTGGCCGTCATGGGCCCTGAGAGCGCAGTCAACATCGTCTTCCGCAAGGAACTCGAGGAGGCCGACGATCCGGACGCGCGCCGTGCGGAGCTGATCGCCGACTACAGGGCGCAGTTCGCCAATCCGTACACCGCGGCCGAGCGCGGCTACGTGGACGACGTCATCGAGCCTCGGCGCACGCGCCCGGTCCTCTGCGACGCGCTGGCGACGGCGGTGACGAAGCGCGAGAAGCGCCCGCCGCGGAAGCACGGCAACATCCCGCTCTGAGCGTCAGCGCCACTCGAGGTCGGTGGCGACGAGGGCGAGCGGCGCGCGCTCGCGTGTGGCCGGATCGACGAAGACGACCGCAGAGCGGGCGGCGACGGCCGCGACGGTGCCGCCCGGCGACCACGAGACGGCGTGGCCCCCGGGGACGGCGAGCAGCTCGCGACCTCCTCGCGATAAGAACCTGACCCCGGACTCGCTCCCGCCGGTGCGCGCGGCGACGGAGCGTCGCGTCGCCCGCAGCCCCTCGATGCTCGGCGCCGAGAAGGAGGGTGGGAGGACGAGCTCAGCTCCGCGGAAGACCGCGAGCACGACCTCGCTTCCGCGGCGCACCGCGGCTGCGTACTCGTCGTCGTCGAACCAGGCGACTTCCTCGAGGGACGCACCGTGGCCGACCGCGCGCGCGAGATCGCCCCGTGAGAGGAGGACGCGCGTCTCGCGCAGCCCCGGGGCGAGCACGAGCTCTCCATCTCGGATGAAGGTGAGCGTTCCGTCCGGCCTCCAGGCGGGAGCGCAAGCCCCGCGGTGGCCCAGGAGACCGGTCCCGTCGCGATCGAAGACGTCGATCCCGCTTTCGTGGCAGACCGCGCGCAGCCCGCTCTGCGGCTCGATGCGGACGCCGTCCGGAGAGACGGCGCCTGACGCGTCGGCGGTGAAGCGGCAGGGCACGGGGCGGTTCGGCTCCGGCCGCCAGTCGACTCCGGGCAGCTCCAACGTCCGCAGGCGGCAGGTCCGGTCGGCGAAGTAGAGGACGCCGCTCCCTCCCGCCGCCTCGAGCAATGCCTGCACATCCTCTCGGCCGGAGATCGGTAGGGCCGGCTGGGCGACCGCTGCCGGTGCCCGCTCGGCCGTCGTCGGCGACGGCGGGCCGCTCCCCGCCTGGGGAGAGCTCACGCCGCGAAGCGCCTCCACGGCAGCGGCGACGGCGACCGCGGCGACCGCGCCGACGACCACCCAGGTGACGCGCCGACCCATTCTCTCGTCACCATACGCCGAAGAGATGCGCCTTCCGGGGAACCTGCGCCGCGTGCGGGGCGACGACATCGCCGTCGACCTGGGCACCGCGAACACCGTCGTCTTCGTGCGCGGGCACGGGATCGCGCTCTTCGAGCCGTCCGTGGTCGCCGTGGACGAGACGACGGGTCACGTGCTCGCCGTCGGCGAGGAGGCGCGGCGGATGATCGGGCGCACGCCCGCCACGATTCGGGCGACGCGGCCGCTCCGGCACGGGGTCATCGCCGACTTCGAGGTCACGGAGGGAATGCTCCGGCACTTCATCCGCCGCACGATCGGCACCGGGCGCCGCCACCCGCGCGTCATCCTCTGCGTCCCGAGTGGCATCACCGAGGTGGAACGCAGGGCCGTCGAGGAAGCGACGCTCGTCGCCGGAGCCCGCGAGGCGAGTCTGATCGAGGAGCCGATGGCGGCCGCGATCGGCGCCGACCTTCCGATCGCCGAGCCGCGCGCGAGCATGATCGTCGACATCGGCGGCGGCACCACCGAGGTGGCCGTCATCTCCCTCGGCGGCATGGTCGTCTGGGAATCGATTCGAGTCGGCGGCTACGAAATGGACGAAGCAATCGTCGATCACGTCAAGAAGCAGCACGGCCTTCTCATCGGGCAGGAGCGCGCGGAGGAGGCCAAGATCGCCATCGGCTCCGCCGTGGACGTCGACGAGCTCCGAGAAGCCGAGGTGGCGGGTCGCGACATGATCTCGGGCCTGCTTCGCCGGCTCCTCCTCGCAGGCGACGAGGTGCACCACGCGATCGAGGGTCCGGTCTCCCGCATCGTCGACGCGGTCAAGGACACGCTCGAGCGGACGCCGCCCGAGCTCTCAGCCGACGTCGTCGAACGCGGAATCGTCCTCGCGGGGGGCGGCGCCCTCCTCGGGGGAATGAGCGAGCGTCTGCGCGTCGAGACGGGCCTCCCCGTCCACATCGTCGACTCGCCGCTGACGTGCGTCGCCGTCGGGGCCGGGCGGAGCCTCGAGGAGTTCGAGGCGATCTCGCGCTCGTCCGCCGGCCGGCCGCACCGGCTTCGATAGGCGGTCTACGCGCTCTCGGCGACGGCGACGAGCTCGAGGTGGCGCGGCTCGTCGAATTCCGCCCTGAAGGCGTCCACGACCTCAGGGTCGAACTGCGTCCCCGCGCAGCGATCGAGCTCGGCGATCGCGCGGTCGTGCGAGAGGCGCGAGCGGTAGACGCGGTCCGTCGTCATGGCGTCGTAGGCGTCGGCCACGAAGAGGATGCGCGAGCCGAGCGGGATCTCCTGGCCCGTCTTTCTCTCCGGGTAGCCGGCCCCGTCCCAGCGCTCGTGGTGGTGCAGCACCCACGTGGCGACCGGCTCGATGCCCAGCGAGTCGAGCATACGGAAGCCGATCTGCGGATGGCGCTCCAGCACGAGACGCTCGGCCTCGTTCAGCGGCCCCGGCTTGCGCAGGATCTCCTCGGGAATGGCGAGCTTGCCCAGGTCGTGGAGGCTGCCCGCGAGGCGCGTGAGCTCGATCGCCTCGGCGTCGAGGCCCATGCGCGTGGCGACGCGCGCCGCGAGCTCCCCGACCATGTACGAGTGGCTGCCCGTGTACGCATCGCGGGCGTCCACCGCGTGTGCGAGGCTGGCTGCCGCGCGCAGCCGGGCCGCCCGGTCGGGCCCCTCGGCGAGCCGGCGCAGCTCCACCAGCTCGATGAGGTCGGGGCGGTAGACGCGCACGGTGTTCTTGCCGTGCTCCTTGGCCAGGTAGAGCGCGCTGTCGGCCACGCGGACGAGCTCGCTCCGCTCGACGCCGTGCTGCGGATACGAGGCGACGCCCGCAGACATGCTGAGCCGCCCGCCGTGCTCGCAGTCGCCCTCGGCCACACGCTCGAGGATGGACTTGGCGACCGAGAGCCCCTCGTGCTCGTCCCGCCGAGGGAGGAGGAGGGCGAACTCGTCCCCGCCGAGCCGGAAGGCTTCGCCTCCCTGGCGCAGGCGGGCCGCCACCTGCGCCAGGACGCGATCTCCGACCGGATGGCCGAAGCGGTCGTTGATCTGCTTGAAGTTGTCGATGTCGAGCAGGCAGACCGTGAGCGCGAAGCCTTCGTCCTG
>JBOHAD010000031.1:0-25555 GCA_050697555.1 Gaiellaceae bacterium
CTCGAAGGAGCGCAGGATCTCTCCGACAGCGTCCTCTTCGATCGGGCCGGCAGGGACCGGCGTCTCGACTTCGTGCACCTGTCCGCGATAGCGGAGCCGCACGTAGCGGTTTACATACGTGCGCTCGTCCGCGATCCCGTTCTCCCTGAGCTGCGCGAGCGCCCGGGCGCTGAGGCCCTCGAATATGGACTGAAGGCGCCCGGGGTCGAAGGGGGCGAACATCGGGTCGGAGTACTCTTCGACGACCATCGCGTCCGAGCCCGCAATTCCAAAGGCCGAGAACTCGGACGCCAGCAGCGGGACGACGATGTTTCCGCACCCGGCCGCGGGTCCGAACGCGGCGGCGTGCGCCGGGCCGGCGCCGCCGAAGGCGAGCAGGACGAAGTCCCGCGGGTCGAATCCCCTCTCGACGGTGACCTTGCGCACCAGGTCGGCCATGTGGGCGTCGGCGATATCCACTATGCCCATTGCCGCCTCCTCGACCCCGAGATCCAGCGCTCCGCCGACGCGAGCGATCGCCTCGCCCGCAAGCGCTGCGTTCAGCGGATGCCTGCCGCCCAGGAAGTACTGGGGGTTGATGCGCCCGAGGACGACGTTCGCGTCGGTCACGGTCGGCTCCCTGCCACCGAGCCCGTAGCAGGCAGGTCCTGGGTCGGCGCCCGCGCTCTGCGGGCCGACCCTCAGCACACCCGTCTCGGGCTCGATCCACGCGATGCTCCCCCCGCCGGCCCCGATCGTGGCGATGTCGATGATCGGGACGACGAGCTCGTACTGCTCGAAGACAGAGGCATCGGAGTACTGGGGCTCTCCGTCGACCACGAGCCCGACGTCGAAGCTCGTGCCCCCGACGTCCGTCGTGATCAGGTTCTGCTCGCCGATCAAGCCCCCGAGGACCTTGGCGCCGATCACGCCGCCGGCGGGTCCCGAGGTTAGGAGGCTGACGGGCCGGGTCTTCGCCGAGGCGAGGGATCGAACGCCGCCGGACGACTGCATGACGACAGGCATCGAGTCGAACCTGCTCTCCCGGAGGCGGCGCTCGAGCGCGTCGAGGTACCCGGCCGTCGTACGGACGAGGTATGAGTTCACCGCCGTCGTGGCTGTGCGCTCGTACTCCTTGATGACGGGCGCGATCTCGTGGGAGACCGAGAACACGAGATCCGGGTACTCTCGCGCGACGAGCTCGCCGACGGCGCGCTCGTGCGTAGGATTGACGAACGCCCAGAGGAAGCTGACGGCGACAGCGTCGGCACCCTCCGCAACGAGCATGTCGAGGGCTCGGCGAGCCGAGTCGAGGTTGAGCGGCGAGATCAGCTCGCCCCGAGCGTCGATCCGCTCCTGTACGCCGTGGATGAGCTTCCGGGGGACGATCGGCGTCGCCTTGTCCAGGTTCGCCACGTCCTGGAGCTCCGCCTCGTTGAGGCCGGCGACCTTCTGATACGTGCGGCCGATGATGATCGCGTCCTCGTGCCCACGCGTCGTCAGCAGCCCCGTCCGGCTGCCGGAGCGGGTCAGGAGCGCGTTCGTCGCGACGGTTGTCCCGTGCGCGAACAACATCGCGCGCTCGAATAGCTCCTCGACCGTGAGCGCCAGCACGTCTGCGACGCGCTCGACAGCGGCGAGCACGCCGACGGACGGGTCGGCGGGCGTGGAGGCCGCCTTCCCTCGGGCGAGCATGCCGTCGCTCGCGACCGCGACGCAGTCGGTGAACGTGCCGCCGGCGTCCACCGCGACGACGTACGTCGTGTCTGCGACCGAGCTCATCGTGCGGCCCCCACTGCAGGGGCGAGGTCGAGCTCCCAGACGACGGGCTCTTCTGTCTCGACCACGTCTGTGGCGAGGAGGGAACCGCAGGCGGGGCAGTAGTACTCGCGGAACTCGAAGCGGTCCCGACCGATGCCGAACGGGTCGGCCTGCGGCCCGATGTCGCGGAGCGGTCTCCGCCGCTCCGGGACCCATCCCTTGAAGTTCTCCTCGACGGGGGCGAGGCCGCGCCCGCAGGAGCAAGCAAGAACGTGACCGTCCTCTCCCTCGACGAGAAGGAGCCTGTCGCCGACACGGAGCAGCGGCTCCGCTCCTGAGGCGACCGCCGGCCCTGGACGCCCCTCGCTCGCAGCTGCGAGGCGGTCGCGCCGGATTTCTTCGCGTGCCCGCGCCGTCGCGCCGACGTCGACCTTTCCGTCCTCGACCACGACTCCATAGATCCTTTCCGCGGAGCCGGAGGAGACGATCTCGGCTTCTACGTCCCGCCTGACGAGCTCCGGGTCCCGATCGAGGGGATCGCCGAAGCCCCCGGCGCCCATGGGCGAGCAGAAATACGCGTCCCTTTTGTGCAGGCTCGTCCGCGCGATGCCGTGGAAGACCTCGAGCTCGCCGGAGACCTCCTCCGGCGATGTCGGGATCGTCCCGCTCTCGAGGAGGTCGCGAGCGTTCGAGCCCCGCTTGATGGAGAGTTGATTCGTGCCTGCCGGGAAGCCGCCGCAGCTGCCCGGCGAGAGCGGCATCGCAACGCCCACGCAGTGCATCACGAATGTCGGAATCTCCTCGACGCCGTTCACGACGTACGCCTTCGAGATGCTCGTCCCGCCCCGGAACGTCCCGGCCCCGCCGCCGTCGCACTGTTGGCGGCGATAGAGATAGAGGATGGGGTACTCGAACTCGTAGGTCTCGACGTTGGGGATGGCCATGCCCATGGAGCCGAGGTAACCGCCCGTGTCGATGCCGTCGCGGAACGTCCGGGCGCCGCCTGCGCCCGCCATGCTGTCGATGACCGTCGTCCCGAAGTCGCGCCCGCGCCAGTCGCGGCCGTGGACCTCCTCGGCGATCATCGCCCCCTGCCAGCTCGCCATTGCCTTGTGCCGCCAGCGGTCGCTGCAGGCGAGCATCCGGCCGATCAGGAGCCCGACGGTCTTGCCGACCGCCCAGCAGACGCTCGTGGTCGACTTGGAGACACCCCCGGGCCAGTCGCACGCGACGACGCTCCCCGGCTCAGGGACGACCGTCACCGCGCGACCGACCGCCGACGGGCTCCACGGGATGTCCCAGCAGAGGGAGATGCAGACGTACCCGAGGAGCACGGCGACGAGGGAGGGTTCGGTGCAGTTGATGATCGCCGGTGCCTGCTTGGCGGTGCCGCGGAAGTCGAACGTGAGGGCGTCGCCTTCCTTCGTCATCGCGACCCGGATCGGATAGACGTCTCCGTCGAAGTCGAGGTACGTCACGTGGCGCCAGATGCCGTCCGGAAGCGCCGCCAGTCGGGCCCGGAAGCGCGCCTCGGTCGTCGTCAGCACGTCGTCCATCAGTTGCTGAGTCGTCTCGTTTCCGTACTGGTCGGCAAGCTGGCCAAGTCGCTGGGCCGCGACGTTGCACGCCGCCCACTTCGCGCGCAGGTCGAGCGCCAGCAGCTCCGGGGTCCGCGAGCGGAGCAAGTAGTTGCGCTCGAGGTCGCGACGAAGTGTTCCGCCTTCGATGATCTTGATCGGCGGAATGAGGGGCGCCTCGCCGAAGATGCTCTGGGCCCCGACCTGGACGTTGCCGGGCACCGGCCCGCCGACGTCGACCTGGTGGACTTCGGCACCTACCCAGCCGAGGAGCTCCCCCTCGTGGAAGAACGGCATCACAAGGGCGACGTCGTTCTGGTGCTGGACCCCGACGTACGCGTCGTTGCAGAGGAAGCCGTCCCCTGGTGCGATCCCCGGGTTCTCCTCGTACTCACGGAGGATGTCCTGGACGACGCACTGCATCGTCGTGGCCTTCGCTAGCGAGTAGCGGGCGACGGCTACGACGTCACCTCGCGCGTCCATGATCGACGTGTTGAGATCGTTCGCCTCCGTGGCGACCGTCGACCCGGAAACGAGCTTCATCGTCGTCGCGGCCTCCTCGTTGATCGCCCAAAGCCGGTGGCGCAGGATCTCGAACGTGATCGGATCGAGCTTCGGTGATTTCGTGGCGGGCGCGCTCTCGACGGCCAAGGCGTTCTCCTGTCAGGTCGCGTAGTGGTCGAGCTTCTCCGTGTCCACCTCGACGCCGAGACCCGGACGGTCCGGGACGAGGACGCGTCCGTCCTCGAAGGGGGACCGCTCCGCCACGATGTCGTCGACGTAGTACACGCCCGCGACGGTGCCGTCTGCGGTGCCCTTCGGAGTCGTCACGGGACAGACGCTCGGGAGGCTGGCGATCGGCAAGGCGGCTCCGAGGTGGAGGTTTGCGGCGTTGCCGATGCCGAGCTCGATCGACCCCCCGATGTCGCAGTAGAAGCCCAGAGTCGCAGCGATCTCCGCCTGCTGACGGGCGCGGTAGAGGCCGCCCGGCTTCGTCACGTAGCAGGAGAAGCACGCCGCCGCCCGCGCGGCGGCGAGCTCGACCATGTCGTGGGCCGTCCACGCGGACTCGTCCGCCATCACGGGCACGCCGACCGCCGCGGCTACGGCAGCGAGGCCGGGCGTGCCGACGACAGGCTGCTCGCAAAGGAAGATCCCTGCCTCCTCCTGGGCCCGCGTCACGCGGATCGCTTCCTCGACCGTCGCGTATCCCTCGTTCGCGTCGACGCGGATCTTGACGGCCTCGCCGACCCTCTCGCGGAGGCGGTGCACGAGGCGCACGTCGCGGGCCGGATCGATGCCGGTCTTCACCTTGATGGTCCGTGCTCCCTCGGAAACCGCCTGCTCGGCCTCCGCCAGCGCCTGGTCGTCTTCCATGATTCCGAGCGAGTGCGCGACCTCGATGCCGTCGCGTATCGCTCCGCCGAGGAGCGTGGAGACGGGGACGCCGAGCGCGCGCCCGGCGGCGTCGTAGATGGCGATGTCGAGCGCAGCCTTCGCATAGGGATGGCCCTTCACGGCAGTGCCCATCGCCTCGTGGACGACGCCTGGCTGCCGAGGATCGAGGCCCTGGATTGCCGGGAAGAGGAAGTCGCCGATGATGTGGCTGACCGTGCCGGGCGTTTCGCCGTAGTAGCGGCCGAACGGCCCTCCCCACGTGACGCCGGGAGGAGACTCGCCCCAACCGGAGATGCCCTCGTCCGTGTCGAGGCGGACGATGACGTGATGCCCGATCGGCTCGGTCATCTTGCTCGCCCACAGGTGGTCGCGGCGCGACGGCACCGCGACACGGAAGATCTCGTAACCGCTGATCCTCATCCCGCTAGCGCATCCGGAGGAAGTCGCTGCCGGCCTCGGTCAGGAGCTCGCAGCCGTCCTTGGTGACGAGCACCTCGTCCTCGATCTGGATGCCGAAGCGACCGTCGAGAGCCGTCAGCGGCTCGATGCAGAGGACCATGCCGGCCTCGAGCGGAAGGGAGTGCACGGCATCCACGAAGGGCTCCTCGTGCAGGCTCACCCCGAGGCCGTGGCCCACGAAATGATACGGCGGCAGCCCCGCCGCGCTCATTGCCTCGTGATACAGAACGTAGAGGTCAGAGCTCAGAACGCCGGGAGCGATCGCCTCGAGCAACCGACGATGGACGTCGTAGAGGAGCCGAAAGATCCGCTTCTGCTCCTCATCCGCCTCACCGACCGCATGCGTACGAGCTACGTCCGAGTAATAGCAGTCGCTCGTGCCGATGATGTCCACGCGGACGAGATCGCCGGTCTCGACACGGCGCTGCGTCGGGGGCGCGTTCAGGACCGCCGACCGCTCGCCCGAGCCGACCACGAGCATGGTCAGCCCATCACCGCCCTCCTCGGCATAGCGCTCTGCGATGAAGGTTCCGATCTCCTGCTCCGTAGCCCCTGCCCCGAACGACTCGGCGACCTGGTGCTGAATAGCGGCTGCGGCCATTCCGATCCGACGGATCACGTCGATCTCGGCGGCGGTCTTCACCATCCGCAGCCGCGAGAGATCGGCGTCGACGGGAACGAGCTGCCCACCGCCATCGAGGGCGCCAACCAGTGTCGCGTGGTCGCTGACGGGCACGAAGCTCGCCTCGACGCCGACGCGCGAGCTGCCGAGCCCCTGCTCGCGGAGCTCGCGGGCGATGACCTCCATGGGGTCCTCCACGAATTCCTCGTAGAGCGTGACCTCGTCGAGTCGCGAGCGAGCTCGGACGACCGGAGCCTCGAGCATCACAGCGACGAAGGTCGTTGCGCCCTTTCGAGGCACGATGCAGGCTGCGTGCCGGGAGCGGACGATTCGCTGCGACGGGGGTGTCACCCCGGCGATGTACGCGACATTCTCGGGCGACATCGTCACGACTGCGTCCAGGTCTCTCTCCTCCATGACGTCGCGTACACGGTCAAGCTGCAGGTCTTTCGCTTCTGCCACAGAGGTCTCTTTCACGAGATCCCCTCCCTCCGTTCGACGAGCTCGATCTCAAGCCCATCGGGATCACGGACGTAGAGGGATCTCCCATACGCGGTCTCCATTGGACCGCGGACGACCTCCGCGCCCACGGCGCCGATCTGGGCCTGAAGGGGAGCGAGGGCAGCGACCTCGAACGCCAGATGGTCCGTTGAGGAGTCGCCGTCGCCGGCCTCGATGAGGCCGAGGCCGCCCGCCAACATTACGAGCGGGTTACCGTCGCGGAATGCTCCGCGCTCGCGGATGCCGAACCCGAGAAGATCGCAGTAGAAGCGCTCCGAGCGTTCGAGGTCGGCTACTCGGAGCGCGCCGTGCAAGATGCGAGGGCGCGCGCTCGGGGCGTCGGTTGAGACGGAATCGGTCCGGTCAGGGCCGATCACGCCGGCCAAGCCCCAGTTTTCGGGCTCGACCTCTTGCAGGATGACGTGGAGTGCATCGGAGCGTGCGCCGGCGTGCTCGACCATCGCCCGCGTAATTTCCGAAACGAGGGCACGCTTCTGTTCGAGCGTCCTTCCGCTCCAGAGCTGCACCGTGACGACAGGCACTAGCGTGGCCCCCCGTCCAGCCCGTCAGGCGAGATGGTCGCCACCAGGCTTATCACTTTGTCCATGTGCGCCCTCATCGCAGCGGCCGCGGCCTCCGAGTCGTGAGCGGCGATCGCATCGAAGATCACGCGATGGTCTTCGGCGGACCACCGCGGTCGCTCAGGGAAGACGAACATTGCTCGGCGCGAGTCCAGCAACACGGTCGCGAGCTCGTCGACGAGCTTGGGAAGCAGGCGCCCGTGGCCCGCGAAGGCCACGGCGTGGTGAAATTCCAGGTCGAGCTCGGTGAGTCGGTCGCTACTCGGGCCCGGCGATAGGGCCTCCGCTTCGAAAGCAGCGCAGTTCTTCTCGAGTCGATCGATGTCGTTCGGCTTCGCTCGCTGACCCGCTTCGCGCGCCGAGAGCTCCTCGAGCGCCTGGCGGATGGCGAGCAATTCGAGCAGCTCGCCCCTGTGACGCAGGAGCCATCCCTGCCAGCGCCCAGCAATGGCATCGCTCGGGCTGGCGGACACGAACGCGCCCCGTCCAGGTCGCACATCGATCCAGCCCGTAGCCGCGAGGAGGCGGAACGCCTCGCGCACGATGACACGGCTTACGCTGAACTGCTCGGCAAGCTCGCGCTCCGACGGCAGGCGCTGGCCTGCGACGAGACGCTTGTCCCGCACTGCGTCGATGATCTGGCGGTAAACCCGCTCGGAGAGGTTCTCCGAACGGATGCCGTGGAAGACCACCTCGGAGGTGGGCGAGTCAGTCATAGGCAGTCGTCGTCACGGGTGTCTGTCCAGGGACGAGGCCCGAGCGCTCGACGATCGCCCGAGCCCTGTCGTGCGCCTCGCGCAGGACCTCGGCCTCGTCCACGGTCGTAAGCGTGCCTTCGTCGAGGACGATTCGGCCGTCGATCACCACGGTACGGAGGCTGCGCGGCGTCGCGGAGTACACGAACGCCTGCTCGGGGTCGTGGCAAGGCGTCCATTCCACGTCCGTAAGATCGAACGTGATCAGGTCAGCCCGCTTGCCGACCTCCAGCGATCCGATCTCGTCGTCCCACAGGAGTGTTTGCGCGCCGGCGATGGTCGCGAGTCGGATGGCCTGACGGGCGGACACGAGTTCCGCATTCATGCGAGCGTCCTTGAACAACCCCGCAGCGAGGTACATCTGGCGCATCATGTCGAGAGAGCCGGCAGCCGACGTTCCGTCGCATCCGAGGGCAATCGTCACTCCGGACTCCATGAGCTCGGGATAACGGCCGATTCGGGTCGCCCCCTTGGCGAGCTTCAGAGACGTCCCGGGGCAGAACGCCACCTTCGCGCCCGATTCCGCCAGGAGCCCGACCTCGTAATCCTTGAGCGCCACCGCATGGGCGAGGACGAGGTTCGCCCCCAGGCCGCCCATCTGGCTGATGCGCTCGACCGGCCACAGCCCGTACTTCCGCTCGCTCACTCGCGCTTCCTCGATCGACGTGGCGATGTGGTAGGTGGTGCCGACCCCGAGCTCCTCCGCGAGTGCCCGCGACCTGACGTGGAGTTCGGGCGTGCAGGGTTCCTTGCCCTCGATGTTCGCCCAGCAATGCACCCGGCCACCCGCCGAGTTGTTCCACTGCTCGATGCAGCGTCGGAGCTCGGCAACGGCCTCATCCGTGTTCTGGAAGAAGTGCCGCTCCACCATCTCCTGTGTCCAGTGCGGCGGGAGCCGGTCGGGCCGGCGGTCGGCGGCGTGGCGACCGGTAATGCCCCGTATTCCGATTTCGTCGAGAGCACGGATCGTCTCGCCCGGGTCCGTCTGTGCGCCCATGTCGAGGAAACAGGTCGTCCCGCTCCGGATCATCTCGATGCTGGCCGTGAGCGCACTCAGGTACTCATCTTCTTCGTGCACCGCAGCGTAGAAGGGCTTCGCCCAGTTGAACACCCATGCTCTCGTGTTCAGGCAGTCCGGGAAAAGCGAGCGGCTAAGTTGTTCGGAAAGGTGAAGGTGAGAATCCACAAGCCCGGGTGCTACCAGCCTGTTGCGTCCTGAAATGACCTCGTCGAAGCTCACATCGGCATAGTCCGCTGCGATCTCCTCCGCTGCTCCGACCGCCTCGATAACCCCGTCCGAGACAACCAGCGAGGCTCCATCGAGAACCCTGTCTTCGGGATCGACAGTCAGCACGAAGTCGGCATTCTCGAGCAGGAGTCGCGACATTCTCGACGAGCCTACTCTCGCCGGGACCCGATCCGGAGACCGAGCACGATGATGATGCCCTCACGGTCGTCGATCATCGCTCAGCTCCGAGGTCGCGTGGTTGAACGTGCCACCCCGAGGTGTCACCGCACGCACACGGAGCCTATGCACGAGTTTGCACACTAGACGCCCTGATGACCGAATACCTGCCTGCCCAAGCGCGCTTCGATGTAGCGGCCGAAGCGATACTTGATCTCCGGTCCCTCGAACGGAAGGGGCGGAGGCGGCTGGAAGTCTGACGCTCCAGCCTCTTCTGACTCCACGTCGGCCACGATGAAACCGTGGTGCTTTCCATCCCGGCAGACCTCAATGCATTCGCGCAGCTCGGCCGGCGTCCCTGCGGAAAACACGTACTCCATCTTGGCCCCCTTTGCGACGGCCGCATAGTCACTAGCCGTGGCATTTACGAGTTCAGCGCCGTGCAAACACTGATATCCGTGGTTGTTCAACACGATCCGCACCAAGTTTGGCGGCTGAAGGCTTGCTTCAGTCAAGACTCCGCCCAGGTTCATTGCTAGGCCGCCGTCGCTGTCGAGTACCCAGACGTTGACCTCAGGAATAGCTAGTGCAAGTCCCAGGCCGACGGACGACGCGAACCCCATAGCGCCTTCGACGTAATAGCATTCGGCACTGCGTGTCGCATTCCACCATCCATCAGCCGACCTGCCCAAAGCGCAGACGACCAACTCATCCTCCCAAGCGCTGACGAGCGTGTCGATATATTCGTCGTTACTCATGTGACTTCATCACTCGGGCACTGCACCAGTAATCAGTGATTTTGTCAGCCACAAGATGTACGGACGCTTTTGAAGTCGTGACTGCTGTAACGCGTGGGGAATCAGTTCGAGTTTCTCCGTTCGATCGAGTACAAGGTATCTCAGACCGAGCGCATCGACTATCGCCAGTACCTTTCGTGACTGAATCTCTTGGAACACCTGATGATCGAGAATGCTCCCACGGAGACTCACGAGCAGGCAAACAGGAATCTGCTGCTTTATCGCCAAGCTGACGATCTCGCTGATACACGCCAGGAAGCCTGTGGCTCCCATGACGCCAAGCGCTCGGACGCCGCCAAAGAAAGCGCCGCTACAGATGCCGATGATCTCCGGCTCTCTGGAAACGCGCACATGTGAGATCGCCGGATCCTCGTCGAAGAGAGGCAACAGCGGATAGACCCAATCATCTGGGAGGGAGGCAGCGACGGTCACGCCGGCGTCCTTGACGGCAGCGAACAGATCACCGTAGATGCTCGCAGCGTGAGCATCAGCCGAGGACGCGTCGAGCTGCCTCCCTGCCGAAGTCATGCGTCCATTCCCCTCGGGCACAGCTCCCGCATCATCCGCCCGAGCGCCTGATTGCATCAAGGATTTCGTCATTTGCTCTCCGGAAGGAAGTCGTTCGTGTACATCTCATCGATGTTCACCTCTCCTTCCAGGAGGCCTCCCTTCTTCATCAGGTCAAGCGAGCTCTCCCAATCCTCGCGAGCCATCCATCCAGTTGGCTCACCCACCGTGTTCTCCGTATGAGCGAGCTCGGTGGTCGCCCTGACTGTTTCGACGATCGAATCAAGTTCGACGTCGGATAGGTGCTCCGACATGATCTCTGACGCCTCCTCGACGTTTTCAGCGGTCCAATCCCAAGACTTGACCGCGGCCGCCACGAAGCGCCGTACGAGATCCGGGTTCTCCTCGATGAGCTCTGTCCTCGTAAAGATCCCGTTGCTGACGATGTTGTAGCCTAGGTCTGCAACGTTCACTACGTTGAACTCGACGCCGGCCGCCTCCTCCAACTGAGAGTGACTCGACGTCGCGAAACTAGGCGTAACGTCGCCTCGGTGAGCCACAAACGCTTGAAGCTGCGAGCTCTGTCCGACATTCCGCTCATCGATCTTGGATCGATCGATCCCCGCATCTGCCGCAACAGAGGGCCAGAGCGCCGAGAAAGCATCACCTACGGTGAGCAAGAATCGCTTGCCTTCGAGGTCCTGAAGGTCGTTCACCGGAGTATCAGGCCACGACAAGAGGTTGGAAGGGTTCTTCTGAAGCATGAGCGCAAGCATCTTCAGATCCATCCCTTCTGCGGCCGCAATGAAGAAGCTTGGGCCGCCCGTGTACCCGAACTCGTCGGCCCCCCTGTTCACCAGTTCCATGGAGCTAAGTGATCCCTCGCCCAAGTTGATCACAAGGTCGATCCCATTCTCAGCGAAAAAGCCCTTCTCCACTCCGGAGTAGAGGAATGCGTACTCCTCTTTCTGAATCCAGCCGAGCCGCACCGATACCTGGTCCGGCCCTGCTCCATCCCCGCCACTCTGCGCCTCCTGCGTACCGCCGTCCCCGGCGCTCGGCTCGCTATCGCCGCCCCCACACGCCGCAGCTAGCCCCACGACGGCGAGTAGCGCGGTCCAGCCAAGAATCCTGCTTGCGACCCCGCTCCGCCTCCTACCCCTCTCCAAGAATCCGTGCTTCTCCTCAGCCACCGTATCTCTCCTCCTTTGCCTCGACCCGGTATGCCGCGCCCTCAGACGACTCTGGACCCGCCTGTGGCTCCGCTCATGAGCCGGCTACTGCTTGTCCCCAGTCACCTCCTTCCTCGGCTCGAGCCGCGTAGTGCCAGCCGATCACGACTCGCTCGATGGCCTCCACGATGTAGAACAACACGATGCCCATCACCGCCATCATGGTGATCGACGCGAAGATGAGTCGAGTGTTCAACGTTCCTTGCGAAGCGATCACGAGATAGCCCAGACCATCCTCCGCCCCCACGAACTCTCCGACGATCGCCCCGATGACCGAAAGCGCTATAGCGACTTTGAGACCGCCGAAGATGGCCGGCAATGCAGACGGAAACCTTGCCTTGATGAAGGTCTTGACCGCGCCGGCTCCCATAGATCTCACCAGGAAGATCATGTCTCGCGGGACGGCCGTCAGGCCGAGTACCGTGTTGACGACGAGCGGAAAGAATGCGATCGAGAAGGCGATCAATACCTTCGGGAGCGTTCCAAAGCCGAACCAAATCACGATGAGCGGGGCAATGGCAATTCGCGGTATCGCTTGCGATGCAACGAGCAGCGGATAGATGACATCCGCAAGCGTGCGCGAGTACACGATCAGAACGCCTACGGGGATGGCTACGACTATGCTCAGCGCAAACCCGAGTAGGACCTCCTTCAATGTCACCCAGGTCGCGCTCAGCAGGATGGAGTGTTCTTCACCAATTTCCTTTGCGACGACCGAAGGCTTCGGGAGAAGATACTCCCTGATCGTCAAGACCTCGACTATTACCTCCCAGACGACGATCAATCCTACGAGCAGGAAAAGGGCGTAAAACCGAGGGAGCTGCGCACGCATTCCTCCCAGGCGCCGCCTCCGTGGCTGCTGCTCCACCTCTCGGCCCAAGAGGCGGCTCGACGGGGGCGCAGACACGCTGTCGTCTTGGCGAGCCGTCACGCGCTCATTCCTGGAGTACGCCTTCTTCGACGAAGCGGTGCCGGATATAGCGGACGTGCTCTGCGTAATCAGCCCGCTCGGCCATGGAGCCTGTACGGGGCTTCGGAAGGTCTATCGGGATCATTTCGACGATGCGGCCTGGCCGCGGGGACATGAGCGCGATGCGGTCTGACAAGAGGACCGCCTCCGGAATGCTGTGCGTGATGAAGATCACCGTGGAACGCGAACCGTGATGGATACGCAAAAGATCAAGGCTCATCTGCTCCCGGGTCAAGGCGTCGAGCGAGCCGAATGGCTCGTCCATCAGGAGCAAGGGCGGCGAGTGAATTAAACCCCTGCAAATGGCGACTCGCTGACGCATCCCGCCTGAGAGCTCGTACGGGTATTTCCCTTCGAATCCACGAAGCCCCGCTCGCTCCAGCAGCTGTGCGGGGCGGCGCTCGTCGAGACGCTGGCGGAGGCCGGAGTTCCGGACGGCGTCGTCAACCTCGTCCTCGGCTCCGGCCGTACGGTGGGCGACAGGCTCGTGAGCGATCCCCGGATCAGGGGCATCTCCTTCACCGGCTCGACCGCCACCGGCCTCTCGATCAACGCGTCTGCGGCACGGCTCGGCAAGAGAGTGCAGGCGGAGATGGGCGGGCACAACGCCGTAGTCGTCCTCGAGGACGCCGACCTCGACCGCGCCGCCACGGGCTCCGTCGCTGCGTGCTACGGCACCACCGGCCAGCGCTGTACGGCGCCGCGGCGGATCATCGCCGTGCGCTCGATCGCGGCGGACTTGACCGAGCGGCTCGGCGCCGCGACGCGGGCCGTGCGAGTCGGCCCCGGCGACCAGGAGGGCGCCGACATCGGACCCATGGTCGACGAGACCTCTCTCCGGGAGGTGCTCGAGCAGATCGAGCGCGCGAAGGCCGAGGGAGCGGTCGTCGTCGAGGGCGGCCGGCGCGCCGGCAACGGGGCCGGCTACTTCCTCCAGCCGACGCTGCTCGCCAAGGTCGCGCCGACGATGACGATTGCCCGGGAGGAGGTCTTCGGACCGGTACTCCCGATCCTCGAGGTCGACGACTTCGACGAGGCGATCGCTGTCGCCGTGTCGACGCGCTACGGCCTCTCGTCGTCGATCTACACGCGGGACCTCGAGAAGGCGATCCGCTTCATGCACGAGACGGACACCGGGGTCGTCCACATCAATAAGCCGCCGATCGGGGCCGAGGCGCACCTGCCCTTCGGCGGGCTGAAGGAGTCGGCGGTCGGCCCGAAGGAGCTCGGCGCGGCAGCAGAGTTCTTCACGCAGACGAAGACCGTCTACCTCGACTACTCGTAGTGGTGGAAGTCGTCCCGGGCATCCACCGGATCGAGAGCGTCCTCGGGCCCCGGCCGTTCGCGCAGTACCTCCTCCACGGCGAGAGAAGCATGCTCGTCGACAGCGGCGTGGCAGAGACCCCCGACTCCGTCGTCCTTCCCTTCCTGGGCGCTGCCGGCGTCGATCCGGCCGAGCTCGACTTCGTGCTCGTCTCACATGCCGACGCCGACCACTTCGGAGGCAACGCGGCAGTCCGTGCGGCGGCGCCCGGCGCGCTCTTCTGCGCGCACGCGGACGACGCGGGCTGGATCGGCGACCGCGAGCGGATCCTGCGAGAACGGTACGGCTGGTACGCGGCCCACGGGATCGGCTACCCGCCCGACACGGCGGCCTGGCTTCGTGACGCGATGGGGCCCGACGTTCCCGTCGACGTGCAGCTGCGCGGCGGCGAGGTGCTCCGGCTCGGCGCCTCCCTGGAGGTCCGCATCCTGCACCTCCCCGGGCACAGCCGCGGACACCTGGGGCTCTGGGAACCCGCCTCGCGCACGGCGATCGTCATGGACGCCGTCCTCGCGCGGGGGCTCCTCGACATGGAGGGCAACGTCATCCATCCACCGCCCTACTTCGACGCCGCCGCGTACGAGGCATCGGCGCGGCTGCTGCAGACGCTCGCGCCGGCCCGTCTCCTGACGGCGCACTACGACGTCATCGAGGAGCCGGCGGTCGCAGGGTTCCTCGAGGACACGCTCGCGTTCGTTCGCGAGGCACGCGTCACCGTCGCGCACGTCCTGGCGTCGGAGGGCGAAGTGACGCTCGGACGCATGCTCGAGCTGACCGACCCCATCCTCGGCCCTTTCACGTCGATGCCGAACGAGCTCGCAGGACCCCTTCGTGCCCATCTCCGCGAGCTCGTGGCGGCCGGCCGCGCGAAGGAGTCCGCGGACGGGCTCTCCTGGAAGGCCGTCGCATGACGCTCGAGGGCGAGGTCGCGATCGTCACGGGCTCGGCTGCGGGCCTCGGGGCGGCGATCGCCGACGGGCTCGCCGCGGAGGGCGCCCGGGTCGCGCGCACCGACGTGCGCGGGGCCGAGTTCGAGCTCGACGTCACCGACCGCGCATCCATCGAGCGCGCGATCGCGGCGGTCGTGGCCAAGATCGGTGAGCCGACCGTACTGGTGAACAACGCAGGGGTGAACCGGATCGGGCCCTCCGAGAAGATCCCGGAGGAGCGCTGGCGCGAGGTGATCGAAACAAATCTCACCGGTGCTTTCCGCTGCTGCCAGGCCGTAGGCGCGCGCATGCTCGCTGGGGGCGGCGGATCGATCGTTAACGTCGCCTCGATCTCGGCCACGCTCGGAATGCCCGGCCGGGCAGCCTACTGCTCGAGCAAGGCTGGTCTCGTCGGCCTGACGCGCGCGCTCGCCGTCGAGTGGGCCTCGCGCGGGGTGCGCGTGAACGCGGTCTCCCCGGGCTACGTCCGTACGCCGATGATCGCGAATGCGATCGAGCAAGGGCTCATCAGCGAGGGGCGCATCCGCGAGCGGACGCCCGAGGGCCGGCTTGCCGAGCCCATGGAGGTGGCGAGGGTCGTCGCCTTCCTCGCCTCCGACGCCGCCTCGTTCGTCACCGGGCAATCGTTCGTCGTCGACGGCGGCTACCTCCCGTACGGGGCGCCGGCTCCCGCGTCCGAGACCCCGACGTCCATGTACACACCGTAGTCAACCGTGAGAAGGAGGCTCGCATGGAGCTCGGCATGATCAGCTCGACCTGGCTCGAGACGAAGATCGGTCTCAAGGACGGCATTCGCCAGGCGAAGAAGATCGGCTTCGACACATACGACATCTTCGAAGACCCGCTCGACATCGACGACGAGACGCGCAAGCAGATCAAGGAGACGAGCGAGGAGGTCGGGCTGCCGATCCGATCGGTCGTTTGCGTGGCCTTCGGGGTCGTCGACTTCAACCCGTCTGTCCGCCGCTTCACGCTCGACCGCGTCAAGGCGTACGTCGACCAGGGCGCCTATCTGGGGGCGCGCAACGTCCTCCTCGTCATCGGTGAGTACTACTGGGACGGAGAGGTCCTCCCCAACGAGGCCATCTGGGACCTCGCCAAAGAGATGGTGGGCCAGATCGGCGAGTACGCCCAGTCCAAGGGCCTCGAGGTCGTCCTCGAGCTCGAGCCCTTCGACCAGGCCCTGCTGAAGGACGTCGACGAGCTCGCCCGCTTCGTCAAGGAGGTCGACCACCCGGCCGTGCGGGCGAACGCCGACATCTCCCACCTCCACCTCGCCCGCGCCTCGTTCGACGACGTGAAGAAGCTGACGGGGCTCATCGGCCACATCCACCTCTCCGACTGTGACGGCGAGAAGCACGGCGACCTCCCGGCAGGGCGGGGCGTGACGCCGATCAAGGACTACCTCGCGGCGATCCGGGACACGGGCTACGACGGCACCGTCTCGATCGAGCTCGAGTACTCGCCGGATCCGGACAAGATCGTCGAGTGGACCGAGGAGGCCTACCGGGAGACTGCCAAGATCATGCGCGAGATCGGAGTACGCGACTAGGAGCGAGGCATGGCGATCGATCTCAACATCGGCCCAAACCTGCCGCCGAAGACCGACTACGGAATCGGCTGCATCGGAGCCGGCTTCATCATGAAGGACATCCACCTCGTCGCCTACGGGGAGGCGGGGTTCAACGTCGTCGCGATCGCGTCAAGGACGCCCGCGAACGCGCGCGCCGCAGCGGAGGAGCGGGGAGTCGAGACGGTGCACGAAACGTGGGAGGAGCTCCTCGACGATCCGCGCATCGAGATCGTCGACGTCGCGTTCCCGCCGGATCAGCAGCTCGGGATCGTTCGGGAGGCCGTGAAGCGGCCCCACGTGAAGGGCATCCTCGCGCAGAAGCCCGTCGCTTTCACCCTCGACGAGGCCGTCGAGATGGTCCGGATCTGCGACGAGGCGGGCGTGAAGCTCGGCGTCAATCACAACATGCGCTACGACCAGTCGATGCGGGCGCTCAAGGCACTCCTCGACGGCGGGGAGCTCGGCGAGGCCGTGGTGGCCGAGATCGTCATGAACGCGCGGCCCCACTGGCAGGACTTCATCAAGCCGTACGGGCGGATCGCGCTCCTCAACATGTCGATCCACCACCTCGACGTCTTCCGCTTTCTCTTCGGGGATCCGGAGCGCATCCTCGTCTCCGTCCGCGAGGACCCGAGCCACGACTTTCCGCACGAGGACGGAATGGCCTTCTACATCCTCGAGTACGCGAGCGGCTTCCGCGGTGTCTCGATCGACAACTGCTTCACCTGGGTCGACCACGGGATCGAGTGGCGTGTGGAAGGGACCGAAGGCGTGGCGAAGGGCACGATCGGCTGGCCGGATTACCCGGAGGGAAGCCCGTCGACGATCGACTGGACGACGCGCGCGATGGAGGGCGAGTGGGAACGGCCCCGCTGGAAGGAGCGCTGGTTCCCGCAGGCCTTCAAGGGAACGATTGCCCAGCTCATGCGCGCGATCCAGGAGGACGCCGAGCCGGAGATCTCCGGGCTGACAACCCTCGGGACAATGGCGCTCGTCGAGGCGGGCTACCGCTCCGCCCGCGAGCACCGGGCCGTTCCCCTCGCGGAGACGATGCCGGCGAGGGTGGCCAGGTGAGCGCCGACGCGTTCCGCCTCGACGGCAGGGTCGCGATTGTCACGGGCGGCGGCGGCGGGCTGGGGGCCGACATGTGCCGCTCGCTGGCCGCCGCCGGCGGCACGGTCGCCGTCGTGGATCGGGTGCAGAAAAAGATTGACGCGATCGCCGAGCACGTGGGGGCTGGGGGCGGGCAGGCGCTTCCCGTCCTCTGCGACATCTCCGACCGGACATCGGTCGAGGCGATGGCCTCGACCGTCGCCGACGAGCTCGGCGGAATCGACGTGCTCGTCAACAACGCGGCCGTCTACCCGCGCCGCGCGTGGACGGAGATCGCCGAGGAGGAGTGGGACTCCGTCCTCGCGACGAACCTCAAGGGGTACTTCCTCTGTGCCCGCGCCGCGTACCCGTCGATGAGGGAGCGGGGCCGGGGCCGGATCATCAACCTGACCTCGATCACGTTCTTCACAGGCTCAGCAATGCTGCTCGACTACGTCTCGTCGAAGGGCGCCGTCGTGGGCTTCACGCGTGCGCTCGCACGTGAGGTCGGGCCGGAGGGCGTGACGGTGAACGCGATCGCGCCGGGCGCCTTCCCGACGGACGCGGAGAAGATCCACCCGAACCCCGAGGAATACAACCAGTGGGTGCTCGACCAGCAGAGCCTGAAGCGGCGCGGCACGCCCGAAGACATCGGCAACCTCACCGTCTTCCTCGCGAGCGATGCCTCGTCCTTCGTCACCGGTCAGACGATCGGGATCAACGGCGGCTGGGCGATGCACTAGGGAGAGGTGATCACGTAGAGCTCGGCTTCTCACGGCTCCGTTCCCCAACTGGACGCTGCTGGCCCGCCGGAGCCGGCGCCGAGTGCCGGTACGGGCGTCTGCCATATCGACGTCGAGGCGCTCGGAGAGGACGAGGCGCCCAACGCGGGATCACGATCTCCGCGCTCGGCTACTACCCGAACAACCTCGAGCCCGACGCGGCCGCGAGGCTCGGCGTCGCCGAGGTGACCCACGTTCGTGGCCCGGCCAAGAACGTCCCCGACAACCTGGCGGCGTTTCGCGAGGCGTGGCCGCCGCTCGTCGAGCACGCCGAGCGGCACGGGGTCAAGATCGCCATGGAGAACTGCCCGATGATCTTCAGCTACGACGAGTGGCCCGGCGGCACGAGCCTCGCATATGCCCGCGATCTGGCGGGAGATGTTCGAAGCATCCCGAGCGAGAGCTTCGGCCTCAACTTCGACCCGTCGCACCTCGTTTGGCAGATGATCGACTACGAGCGCGCGCCGTACGAGGGCACAGGCTGGCAGGTGCCGCGCCTGCCCGGCCTCGGCCAGGTGCGCTGGGACCGCTTCGTCAGCGCGCTCTACGCCATCGGCTACGACGATTCGCTCGTCATCGAGCACGGGGACCGGTATTTCGAGGGCGAGGAGCTGGTGAAGCGTGGGTTCGACGTGGCCCGCAACGCCCTTCGTCCCAACGTCGTCGAGGCGGACGTGGATGCCTGACCTCTTCGGGACGAGCTACGGTCGGAACGACCTCTTGCGCCGCGTCGGGCGACTCGACCAGGTCGCGGGCGTGCGGCTGGTCGAGCTCGCGGACGCGGCTGAGCGCGGGGTTCGCGTGCTCGAGTTCCGCACGGGCACGGGCTTTGCGTTCGACGTCGTCGTCGACCGCGCCTTCGACGTCGGCCGGTGCGAGCATCGTGGGCGGCCGCTCGCCTGGACGTCCGCAGTCGGCTTCGCCGGACCGTGGTTCTCCGAGCCGGAGGGCCTCGGGTGGTTTCGCACCTGGGGCGGCGGCCTCCTGACGACGTGCGGCCTCGACCATGCGCTCTTCATGGCGACCGACACCGCGGAGCAGTACCACTATCCCCCGAGGGCGGTGGAGGAGTACGGGCTCCACGGTCGCGTCTCGAACCGTCCCGCCCGGCTTGTTGCCTACGGCGAGCGCTGGGACGGCGACGAGTGCGTTCTCTTCGCAGAAGGCGAGGTGCTCCAGACCGCCGTCTTCGCGGAGCGCCTGCTGCTTCGCCGGCGGATCGCGGCGCGCGTGGGCGAGTCGAGCTTCACCATCCGCGACACCGTCGAGAACGTCGGCTTCGACCGGACGCCGCACATGCTCCTCTACCACGTCAACGTGGGCTTCCCCGTCGTCGACGAGGGCTCGGAGCTCATCGTCCCGGCCACCGCCGTCGCGGCTCGCGGCGACTACCCCGCCGACGGCCATACGACCTTTGCGGCCCCCGAGGAGGGGTACGTGGAGCAGGTCTTCGAGCACCAGCTCGCCGCCGAAGAGGGAGGCATGGTGCCGGTCGCGGTCGTCAACCGAAGGCTCGGCGTCGGCGTCTACGAGGTCTTCCGCCTCGAGCAGCTGCCGCACCACTTCGTCTGGCGGATGCTCGGAGAGGGGACGTACGTCGTGGGGATCGAGCCGTGCACGAACCAGGCGGCCGGGCGGCTCGACGCCCGCGAGCGGGGCGAGCTGATCGAGCTGGCCCCCGGGGAACGGCGAGAGTACGAGCTCGAGCTCGGGGCGCTCGACGGGGTCGACGAGCTCGGCGCCTTCGAGGACCGTGTCGGCGCAATCGGAGGGGGCAGAGGATGAATCTGGGCCTCGAAGGCAAGGTGTTCGTCGTCGGAGGCAGTGCGCAGGGGTCTCGGTCGCCGAGACGCTGGTCGGGGAGGGCGCGCGCGTCATCCCCGTCTCCCGCGACGAGGGTGCGCTTGATGAGGTCGCGGCGGCGCTCGACGACGCGGCCGTCCCCTTCGCGGCCGACCTCGCCGACGCGACGGCGGTGGACGCCCTGGCCGCCCGCGTGAATGCGGAGGTTGGAGCCCTGGACGGGATCCTCGTGAACGCCGGAGGCCCGCCCCCCGGCAGCACGCTCGACTTCTCGGACGAGCAGCGGGAAGGAGCGTTTCGTTCCTCATCGGCGGCCCCGTCCGCCTCCTGCGAGCGCTCGTTGCCTGGCTCAACGAGGGAGCCTCGACCCTCTTCGTGACGTCGTTGTCCGTCAGGCAGCCGATCCACCGCGTCCGCTTCCTCGACGAGAGACGGGCGCAGGCCGCCAGCGTCTCCGTCGACGAGCAGGTGGAGCGGATGGTGAAGACGATCCCGCTCGGCCGCTACGGCGACCCAGCCGAGCTCGGTCGCGTGGCGGCGTTCCTCCTCTCCCCGGCGGCCTCGTTGCGGCCGGCTACATGGACGACGACTGAGCCGGAAGACCCGGCGTCTGCGCCCCTGGAGCCTCTAGCCCGAAGTTTTCGCGCCTGAAGGAGCCGGATCCCGCTCCCCGAGCGGGATCCGCAGCCCTGTGCTGTGGGTTTCTGGCCACAGGCGGCTTGGGTTGAGGTCGAGGAGCTCGAAGGCGCGACGCTGAAGCGGCGTCTGCTCGGCGAGCTGGTCGAAGCTGACGTTGTGGCTGGCGAAGGCGGATGCGGTTGCGGGTGAGGGAACTGCAGCTCGCCTTGGTGTGGTGTAGAGCGTCACGGTAGCCGCCGTCGGCGATCAACGGTCAGCGTGGTATCGAAGTCGACCGCGAGCGACACCTGGGCGGCGAGCGCGTCGAGGTGGAAGGCGCGGATCTGCTCGCCGAGGTGGGGTCTCGATCGACCAGCGGCTGGCGCAGCGCTCAATCGTAGGTTCGCTCTGACCCGAAACCGGACCGGAAGGAGCGGGCACGGGCGTGCAGGTCAACGTGGCCGCGCTCGAGGACCTCATCGATCCGAACGCCGAGGTCGAGCAGGTCGCCACCGGATTCACCTTCACCGAGGGTCCGATCTGGAGCGCGCGGGAGCAGGCTCTCTACTTCAGCGACATGCCGGGCGACGTCCGGCGCCGCTGGAGCGAGGCCGACGGCGTCCAGAAGATCATGCGGCCCTCGAACAAGTGCAACGGGCTGACGTACGACGCCGAAAGGCAACCTCCTCGTCTGCGAGCAATCACGAGCTTGCTCGTGCGAGAGCGGCCGGACGGGACACGTGAGACGGTCGCCTCGCATTTCGAGGGCAAGGAGCTCAACAGTCCGAACGACGTCGTCGTCCGCTCGGACGGCTCCATCTACTTCTCCGACCCGTGGTACGGACGCATGCCGGGCTCCGGGCTGGCGCGCGAGCGCGAGCTCGGCTTCCAGGGCGTCTACCGGATCCCGCCCGACGGCGGCGATCCGGAGCTCGCCGTCGACCGGGACGAGTACGAGCAGCCGAACGGGCTCTGCTTCTCGCCGGACGAGTCGCTCCTCTACGTGAACGACACGGCGAAGGCCCGCATCAAGGTCTACGACGTGAACGCCGACGGCTCGCTCTCGAACGGGCGGATGTTCTTCGAGGGAATCGGCTCGGGCGTTATCGACGAGGGCATCCCCGACGGGATGAAGTGCGATGAGCGCGACCGGCCCCGGCGATCAGCCCGGAGGGCGTGCACCTGGGCATCATCCAGGTGCCGGAGAACGTCGGGAACCTGACGTGGGGCGGCCACGACTGGCACACCCCGTTCATGCCGAGCTCGACCTCGCTGTACCGGATCCGGACGAAGGTCGGGCCGCGGCGCGAGCGGGAGGATCTACAGAAAGCCGCGGCCTGAAGTGTCAACCGGGGACGGGGAGCAGGTCACCTAGTACGCCGCCGCTAAGCGTGGACACAAGGGGCAGAACAGGTATCGCGGCTGAGCCCTTCAGTCACGTAGCCGCAGGCTGGTCGCCACGATGAACCCCTGGGCGTGCGCTCTTCGGTGCCGTTGTCCTGAAGGAGAACCGCCGTCGGTGGGACGAACTCGAACGTGAAGCTCGCTCGATCGCCTGTCTGATGACCTCCCGAATGTCCTTCTCGGGGAGTTCGTCGGTGAGCTTGAAGTTGAGGCTGGCTTACCGGTCTTGATGGTCGGATGCCTTGATTTGAACTTCTCGATGTGCTGCGGATCGGTCGTGTAGAGCGACACCCCGCTCTTCCAGAGCCCGAGGGAGAGCTGTCCGCCTCGCGCCTTGTACGTGGGTATCTGGTAGGAGATCACGATCTCGGCGTCTGGGTAGAGCTCCAGGATTAGCGTCTGAAGCCGATCGAAGAGCGGCTTCTGCTCCGCCGAGATCGCGTCGATGTACCTCTGAACGGCCTCGTCCATGTTCCTCCTCCTGTGCCCTGTCCGGTGCCCTCCGGGCACAGCTCGGGTCACATCATGGTGGACGGCGGACACCCACGATCGCGTTGCTGAGTGAGGCCTGGCTTTTGCGGAGCCCTCTACGGACTCGAACGGCGCGCCGGTGCGCCGTCATCGGCCAGTTGTTCCCCGCCAGGGTCCGGCGCGAGGCCGTGAGGGGAAGGCGGTAAGGGCGACCTTGCGCCCCGACGCGGCGCCCTCGGCCACGTAGACAACCATTCCGCCCCCTGCCGGCCACGCCGCGATCCGATAGCGGAGGAACATTGGCCGATCCAGGTGTCGTTTTAGGTAAGCGACAACGCCACCTCCGGGAGAGCTCAAGGACAGACGCCAAGGCGCGCCAGGCCAGGTCTCCGTGGACGCCTTCTCCATCGCTCTACGACGGAGGCCGCCTCTGCGCTGCGCTACGGAACAAGAGCTCAATCAACGGTGGTTCGCAGGTCCGCGCACCGTCCACGTGCGAAAGACTTCGAGGGTCCCAAGGCCCCTGGTGCGCGTACGCACGTCTTTTCTTGCGCGGCGGGTTTTCGCACTCCGAGTTGCTTTTTTAGGTACGGCGTTCACCGCAGCCAAGGGACAAGCAGCAATCCCAGCGCGGCCCGTCGTTTACGAGCTCCGCCAGGCCTCCGGGTTGACGACGTTTGGCGGGCACCGGCCCTCGATGAGGACGGCGCGGAGGGCCTCCACACAGAGGAGACCCATCGCCTCACGCGTCTCCGTGGTCGCGCTCGCGAGGTGGGGCGTGAGCACGACATTCCCAAGCGCGAGCAGGCCCGGGTGCACCCGCGGCTCACGCTCGAAGACGTCGAGCGCGGCCCCCGCGATCCCGCCGTCGACGAGTGCGGCGACAAGGGCCTCCTCGTCCACGACCGCGCCGCGGCTGGTATTGACGAGGACGGCGTGGGATCGCATGGCGCGGAGTTCCCCGCTCCCGATTAGATGACGGGTCTCGGGTGTCAGGGGGACGTGCAAGCTGACGACGTCGGCGCGGGCGAGGAGATCGGCTAACGGCAGCCACTCGTACGGCGCCCCCGTGGCGCCAGTCCGAGTCGTGTAGACGACCTCCATGCCAAAGGCAGCTGCGAGGCGCGCCACTTCGCTTCCGATGCGCCCGAGCCCGACGATGCCGAGCGTCCGGCCGCGTAGCGCGCGGCCGAGCATGAACGTTGGCGCAAGGGCCCACTTCTCCCGCCGCCGAAGGAAGCGGTCCCCCTCGGCGACGCGGCGGACGAGCGCGAGCACCAGCGCTAGTGTGAATTCGCCTGTCGCCTCGTCGAGGACGCCCGGCGTGTTCGCGACGACGATGTGGCGGCGAGTCGCCTCCTCGACGTCCACGTTGTCGTAGCCGACGGCGTGGTTCGCGACCACGCGGAGCGAGGGACCCGCGGCGGTAAGCAACTCTCCATCAACGGTGTCGGTCGGCATCGTGACCAGTCCCGCGCTACCGACGACGGCCGCAAGCAGCTCCTTCCGCCTGGGCGGCCACTCCGAGTCGTGGATGGTGACGTCGAAGAAGTCTCGCAGCGACCGAAGCACGCGGTCCGGCAGGCGGCGAGAGACGTGGATCCGCCGTTGCACGGATATCTTCTATCGCTCTGGTGCGCCGCTCGGCAACCCCGGCGCGACGCCTGACCGCCGGCACTCTCCAGAAGCGGCTCTACCCCCGTAGTCCTCGACGTGACGATTTTTCAAAACCTGCGAGTCCTAGACGGTTCGCGCGCATGCGGGTGCGCACCCGCTGACAGGGCGAGAGTTGCGAACGAGTGCCTCATCTCGTAGAGCGGGCGCGGATCAAGTCGCGCAGCCTTGAGCGCCGGTTGCTAGACGGACGGCGGGCCACCCGGTGCGGGGAACACAAGCGTGCGACCGTCGAGACGCGAGCGCGTCAAGTGCCCGCTGTTGCAGCACCACCGTCCGCAACGATCCGTCCGTCTTGCCGCCCGGCTCGACCCTGCCATCCTGGACGATGCGCAGGACCTGACAGCGGCGATTCGTGTAGTCGAGGTCGCGCCACTCCAACGCTTGCCACTCTTGCGGCCTCAGCCCGGTCGCGCAGGCGAACACGATCAGCGCGCCGAAACTGCCCGCCTTCTCTGCCACCGCGTACACGTCGTCCCAGGACTCAAAGGGCTTGATCTCCTTCGGCGACACGGTCGGCATCTGGACCGCCTTCGGCCCGGCCGGGTTGAAGCCGAGATACCCCCAAGCGGACCCCCGTTTCGAGAGCCTGCCGCATCGCCCTGAGCGCGTGCCCACGCGTCATCGGGCCGAGTGGCAGTCCCGCGTTCCAACGGCTGATCGACTCCGGCCGAAGCTCACGGCCGCCGCTCAGCCCTCAGAAACGCAGAAACCCGCAGAAGCGGGCCTCGCACCCAGCCACCGAAGCGACTGGGGGATACACGGATTCTAGCGACTGCCGCGGACAGAACGCGAGTGCGACCAACGAAGTGCCGGTGCGATTGAGGCGTTCCTGGGCAGCAGAAGGGCAGCAAACGCTCGAAATCGAGCCTACGCAATCGTGCACAAATCAGATGTCAGAGACCCGCAGACCCGCATCAATAGGGCGATTGCGCGTCCATCGTCGCCCATCGTCGTGTTCATGGAACAAGCCTGTCACGCCGGAGGTCGCGGGTTCGAGTCCCGTCGCTCCCGTAAAAGTCCTGCAAATAGGCATGTTATGTTGCCCGCTTAGGCGCAAACGACCGCCCGCCTCTTTTCATCCCGCGTACATCCCGCACGGGAATCGCCGGCGATAGCCGCTTCTTGCCGGCAATCTCCGCAGGGTGGATGACCGGCCGGAATGATCGGCGGTCGAACACCGCTTCAGACGAGACGGATGAAAGTCAAGTGGACGATCGCGGCGGTTGGTGGGATCCTTGCGTCGGGTGCGGGTGACTGACGTAGCGAAGCGCAGACCGGAGGGGCTTACGGAGTCTGCCGCGCGGCTTTGCCCTTCGA
>JBOHAD010000032.1:0-25440 GCA_050697555.1 Gaiellaceae bacterium
GCCGACGGCCTTGAACGCCGCCTCGGCGACGTGGTGAGCCCGGCGACGTCGGCGCCCACGGCGGCGAGGCGACCGCGGCGCGTGCAGGCGAGCTCGAAGGCGCGCTCGGCAGCCCACTCGTCGCTCCCCTCACCGAGCGGGAAGACGAGGGCGAGATCGGCGTGCCCCGGCACGAGCACCCGGACGAGCCCTGCCCGGAGGTCGAGGTCCGCCTCCACCCCGGCGACGGCGGGATCCTCCCCGGCCACGAGCACGGCGTCCGCCTCCCGGTACGCCCGGCGAGTAGACCACGGAAGCGGGTGGCCCACCCGCATGAACGCCTCGGAGCCGAAGGGCGGATGCACTTCGTCGAGCCGGAGCCCGTGCGGACGCGCGGCGGCTGCGATGGCTCGGCTGGCTTGAGCCATGAGCTCCGGCCCGACGCCGTTGCCGGCGAGACAGGCGATCAGGTGGCGGCGGCTGCTCATTCAGGCCACCGCCTGCTCGAACACGTCGCCGAGGGTGACGTGCCTGCGCTGGTCGGCCAGGTGCTTGAAGCGGGCGAACGCCTCTTCCAGCTCCTCGGCGCCGAGGTCGATGCCGGCTGTCGCACAGGCGCGCGCGAACGCGTGGCGGCCGGAGTGCTTGCCGAGCGGAAGTGTCATCTCGAGCCCCAGCTCGCCTGGCTCGATGATCTGGTAGGTGCTGACGTCCTTCAGCACGCCGTCCTGGTGGATCCCGGCCTCGTGCGCGAAGGCGTTCGCGCCGACGATGGCCTTGTTCCGGGGAACGGCATACGCGGTGAGCCGCTCGACGAGCCGGGAGGAAGCGCCGATCTCCCCCGGGTCGACGCCGCTCTCCGCGACGAAGGCGTGGCGGCGGACGCGGAGCGCCATCACGACTTCCTCGAGGGAGGCGTTGCCGGCCCGCTCGCCGATCCCGTTCACCGTGCACTCCACCTGCCCGGCTCCCGCCTTCACGCCGGCCAGGGAGTTCGCCCCCGCGAGGCCGAGGTCGTCGTGGCAGTGCACGGAGAGCGTGACGCGGTCGAGCTCGGGGCAGAGCCACCGCACGGTGCGGAGGAACTTGGCGTACTCCTCGGGGACCGCATACCCGACGGTGTCCGGGAGATTGATCGTGGTGGCGCCCGCGCGAACCGCCTCGGCGCAGACGTGGGCAACGAACGAGGGAGCGGACCTCGTCGCGTCCTCACAGGAGAACTCGACCTCGTGGGCGAGGCCGGCCGCGTAGGCGACCGCCGACCGCGCTTGCTCGACCACCTGGGCGGGCGCGAGGCGGAGCTTCTTCTCCATGTGGACGGGACTGGTGGCGAGGAAGACGTGGATCCGGGAGCGGCGCGCAGGAGCGAGCGCCTCGGCGGCCGCGTCGATGTCCTCCCGGCGGGTCCGGCAGAGGGCGGCGACGGTGGCACGGCGGACCGTCCGGGCGACCGCTCGGGCCCCCTTCGAAGTCGCCGGGCGAGGAGGCGGGGAAGCCCGCCTCGATCACGTCCACGCCAAGCCGGTCGAGCTGCTCCGCGATCTCCGCCTTCTCCTCGGGGAGCAGCGCGATCCCGGGCGATTGCTCGCCGTCGCGCAAGGTGGTGTCGAAGATGGTGATCCTGCGAAGCGTCATCGGTACTCCTCGGGTCGGGCCCTCGGTGCGGAGACGCACCGGTGGCGTCGATTCGGTCGGCGTGTGCGCCTCAGCGGCGCGTGGTCAGCACCCTCCCCCTAGAGGAGGAGAATGAGCCCGAGGACGATGACGAAGCCGGCGCGCGGCGTGGCGCGGTCGCTGGAGATGGGTGTCAGCGAATGCCTCATCAGGAGCCTCACAGTGTCGAGACGCTCTCCCAGCCCGTCAAGTAGAAGGCAAATAGCTTCTTGGCCCGCCGGGCCATAGATCTCGTGAATGCCGCCTCAGCCGGTTTTTGCGAAGGGCCCGCCGCGATCCCGGCGATCGAGCACAGCAGAGGGCTTCTGGAGCGGGGCGAGCTCGTCGTCTTACACCCTGCGGCATCGTCAGACCCTGCCGCTGCAGCCTCTCTCCCGCTCGCGAACTCAGCCACGATTCTGCTCGCGGTAGCGCTTGACGCGCAGAGCTGACAGGAGACTCATGCGCCCCGGATACTTCAGTTTGTATAGTCTTGGCGCCCTGGATGCAAGCCACCGGAAGGGGAAGATGAGCGTCATCGACGAGCTCCTCGAGAGTGCCGAGGAGTACGCGCAGAGCTTCGACAAGTCCGAGCTGCCACTGCCGCCGGGACGGAAGACCGCGATCGTCGCGTGCATGGACGCGCGGCTGAACCCGTACGGGCTGCTCGGGCTGCGCGAGGGCGACGCGCACGTGATCCGGAACGCCGGCGGAGTGATTACCGACGATGAGATCCGATCGCTGTCGATCTCGCAACGCCTGCTCGGAACCGAGGAGATCATGCTCATCCACCACACCGACTGCGGCATGCTCACCTTCGGTGACGACGAGTTCAGGCGCCAGGTGCAACAGGAAACGGGCATCAAGCCGGAATGGGCGGCGGAGGCGTTCGACGACCTCGAGGAGGACGTCCGCCAGTCGATCGCCCGGATCAAGGCGAGCCCGTTCATCCCGAAAAAGGACAACGTCCGCGGGTTCGTCTACGAGGTGGAGACCGGGCGGCTACGCGAAGTCGGCCCGACCTGAGAGGAGAGACGATGACATTGAAGATCGGCGATAGGGCCCCCGATTTCGAGGTGGAGGCCACCGAGGGCCCGATCCGCTTTCACGAGTGGATCGGCGACTCCTGGGCGGTGCTGTTCTCGCATCCCAAGGACTTCACGCCCGTGTGCACGACCGAGCTTGGCTACATGGCCAAGATCAAGCCCGAGTTCGACCGGCGCGGCGTGAAGATCATCGGCCTCTCCGTGGACGAGACCGGCGACCATGAGGCATGGGCGAGGGACATCGAGGAGACCCAGGGCGCTGCGCCGAACTACCCGATCATCGGCGACGCCGACTTCACGGTGTCGAAGCTCTACGGGATGCTGCCCGGGGATGTCTCGGGGGAGGCGAAAGCGCGCACGCCGGGCGACAACCAGACGGTCAGGAACGTCTTCGTGATCGGCCCCGACAAGACGATCAAGCTGATCCTCGTCTACCCGATGACGACCGGCCGCAACTTCGACGAGGTGCTCCGGGTGATCGACTCGCTACAGCTGACCGCCAGGCACAGGGTCTCCACGCCCGTGAACTGGCAGAACGGCGATGACGTGATCATTGCCGGCTCCGTCTCCGATGATGAGGCCAAGGGGCTCTTCGGCGAGTGGGAGGCGCCCAAGCCCTACATCCGCATCGTTCCGCAGCCGAAATGAGCGTCAGCCCTGCGCCGCCGCGCCGTCTCGACAGCGTGTTGACCGATCGCAGGTTCGCGAAGCGCCGACACCGGCACGGGGCACCCGGGCAGCGGGAGGCTCGTCGCGAACGGCTCGGAGGCCGTCGGCAGGGCGCTGCGGCAGCGTCGTGACCCCGGGCTCCCGCTACCGCGGCTTCGCCCGGGTCGAGCGCGAGTACGTGCGCCGCCGCGTCTACCCGGGCTTCGAGTGGGCCGTCTTCGACGGGCCCTCGCCGAGACATCGGCTGGACGTCCCGCTCGAGCAGGCGCGGATCGCTCTCGTCGCCTCGGCCGGCGCTCACCTGCGCGAGCACCCACCCTTCGCCCTCGGCCGCGACGGAGACGCCTCCTACCGAGAGATTCCGGCCGGCAGCGAGGAGGTCGAACTCACCCACTCGGGCTACGACGTCGGCCGCGCCGCGCGCGACCCGGATGTCGTCTTCCCGCTCGCTTTGTTGCGTGAGCTGGCCTCCGAGGGCTTGATCGGCGAGCTCGCCCCGCGCGCCTTCTCCTTCATGGGCTACATACCGGACACAGCGCCGCTCCTCTCCGAGACTGGCCCGGCGGTCGCGCGCGAGCTCGTCGCCGACGCCGCCGACCTCGTCCTGCTCGTGCCGTCCTGACCGGTCTGTCAGCAGTCGGTCGGACTGCTCCAGCGCGTCTTCGACGAGCACGGACTGGCGACGGTGTCGGTGACGCAGGTGCGTGAGATCACCGAGCTGTCGCGGCCCTCGCTCGCCTGTCTCGTCGAGCATCCCTTCGGCCTCACGCTCGGCGACATCGGTGACAAAGCAACGCAACGGGCGGTCCTCGAGGCCTGCCTGCGCGAGGCCACGCGCCCGCGCCCGGCGGGCACGATCATCGAGACCAGCATCCGCTGGGAGCACGACGACCTACGCGAGCGGCAGCTGCACAAGGAAGCTCACTGACGCGTGATCCTGCCCGAAGCCCGCGGCTAGCCTGCCCCTGCCGCCTCGAGCCGCGGCGGTCTCGTCTTCGCTAGGGCTTCGTCACCGGGCCGTTCCTCCAGCGCCCAGCGCGGAGAGGAGAAGGCGGAGGCGCCAGCGCCACACGAGGGCCGGAAGCTACGTATACACCTGCGGACGTCACGACCGTCACTGCCGGGCACGGGGGCGCGGGCTGCTGAGGCAGACTGCGGCTGCGGGCAGCCGTGGTCATCGGGATCGATCGCGAGGCTGTGCTCGTCAACGACGCGAGACTGCGCGCGGCGGCTCCGCAAGGAGCTCTCGAGCTGCGGGCACTGGGAGCCGCTCTCGACCTGATCAGCAACTCTCTCATCTGGGGTCGGCGCCCTCCTGCTTCGCCTGCGCCGGCGGCAGGCCCGCCCGCTCGAGCTGCGCCGCCGTCCGCTGGTGATCTGGCCTGCTCCCCGGCGCCCGCCTCCTTCGGCCAGAAGACGAACGTGTCGACGTGCAGGCGATCGGCCCAGCCTGCGAGCGTCTCGACCCAGTGCTCAGGCGGGCCTTCGAGCAGTTCTCCGCGGGAACCGTCGGTGATCGTCCCGGCGACGTTGTAGAGGCGGCGGATCTCGGCCGGGTCGCGGCCCTGTGGGGTGTCAAAATTCGGTGCGCGTTCCCGAAAAATGCGGATTTGCAGGTGGGACCCGATTTTTGGCACCCCACACGTGCTGTTTCACATCGATGGCGGAGCCAGCCCCGCCTCGCACGTCTCTCGCGCGGGCGATTGTCAACTCGACGGCTAGAGTGGGGAGACACCACGGGCGAATACGGTGCGCGCGAAGGCGCTCGCCTTATCCGTTCGGAGATGGAGGTGGGGCGTCCGGCCGAAGCGCCAACGAGGTACCGCGCAGTTCCGCTGCAGCGCGTGTGGGTATGGGATCAGCATGGCGGGCGCGCTCCCGGCCTGCCCGATGTGTCGGAAGCGAGCGTGGGAGCGAATCCCGAGGCGACCCTTCTCTGACACGCCGGCGAAGCCGTGAATCCCACGATGCTTTCGTTCGACGAGGCGAAGGACGTCGGCTTCATCTTGGCCGAGGAGGGGGAGCGGATCTGTGTGCATCGGAGCGGCTTCCTTCCCGGTGAGGCTCCGGTCGGTCCTTGCGCCCGCCGCGCGGTGCGGCTGACTGCGACTGTGAAAAATGGCAAGCGCGTTGCCATCGACGTGTCGATGGCTCCGGAGGTAGCGCACGGGCGGGCGCGACGGCGCAGCTCGAACATTCGCTCCGTGTGGCCGTGATGTGCCGATGATGCAGTCCCCGGACCCCGGGGTCGGCTTCGCCGACCGGGAGATCGGACCCGGACAACGCGCACGGTTTCTCGGCGCTGAGCGCTGGGCGGGAGAGGGTGGTTTCGACGCCGAGGAACTGGAGCGGCTCGTCGCGGATGGTCTTGAGAAGGGGTTTCTGACCTACGACGAGATCGCTGCCGGGCTTCAGGACGTCGAGCTGAAGCCGGAGCAGATCGAGGACTTCTACACCTACCTGCTCGATCGCTCGGTCGAGTTGGTCGAGGGGGAGCAGCACAAGCAGCCGCCGCACGAGCAGCCCGCGCTCGCCGAGGACGACGCGAGAACGGCGCCGAGGCTCGACCTGACCGTCGAGCCGTCGCTCGACTCGCTGCGCCTCTACCTGCGCGAGATCGGGAAGGTGCCGCTGCTGACGGCCGACCAGGAGGTCTCCCTCGCGAAGCGGGTCGAGCGTGGGGACATGGCGGCGAAGACGCAGATGATCGAGGCCAATCTCCGGCTGGTCGTCTCGATCGCGAAGCCGCACGTCGGCCGCGGCCTCTCGTTCCTCGACCTGATCCAGGAAGGCTCGTTCGGGTTGATCCGCGCGGTCGAGAAGTTCGACTATCGCAAGGGCTTCAAGTTCTCGACCTACGCGACCTGGTGGATCCGGCAGGCGGTCACACGCGCGATCGCCGACAAGGCGCGGACGATCCGCATCCCGGTGCACATGATCGAGAGGCTGAACAAGGTCGCCCAGGTCGAGCGCCAGCTCGTCCAGCGGCTCGGGCGCGAGCCGCGGCCCGACGAGATCGCCGAGGAGCTCGGGCTGACGACCGAGCAGGTGCGCGAGATCCTGGGCATGGCGCAGCTGCCCGTCTCGCTCGAGAAGCCGCTCGGCGAACGGGAGGACTCGAAGCTCGGTGACCTCGTCCAGGATGAGCTGGCCGAGTCGCCCTTGGACGTGGCCTCGGTCTCGCTTCGCCGCGAGGACATCAAGCACGCCCTCTCCGCGCTGCCCGAGCGTGAGCGCCGGGTGATTGAGCTCCGCTTCGGCCTACAAGGCGGTCAGCCACGAACGCTCGACGAGGTCGGCCGCACCTTCGGCGTCACGCGCGAGCGGATCCGGCAGATCGAACACACCACCCTCAACACGCTCGCCTCGCTGCCGGAGGCGCAGCGCCTGAGCGACTGCCTCTAGGCCGGCTGGTCTTCAGCCATCATGGTCGAGTCGGTCGACCGATGCGCGCGCGAGGTCGACGGCGCCGAGGACGTCTTGCCTGGTGCGGTTGGGATCGTTGTTCCAGCTCAGGAGGTCGTCGCTTTCGCTCCCCACGCCGTGCGCGAGCGCCGCGCGCTCGAGCTGTGTGAGCGACGTTGTGACCCGAGAGGGGTCGCCAGCCGCGGCGACGAGCGCCCCGACCGCCGACCATGACCGTGCCTCCACGCTCCAAGGCTCAACGGCCCGTCGTCCCCGTCACGCGCGTCGGCACCCTGGCTGTCGATGCGAGCGCGCGCATCGGTAAGCAACCCTGCCAATTCGTCGGTTCTTTTCACGCCCTGGCGGCTTGCTAGTACTCGTGGAGGAGCCGCCGAGCTTGTCGCGACGGCGGATCTCGCCCGTCTTTGTGCCGGTGAGCGCGCGGGGCGGATGCGGCGGGCGCAAGGCGAGGGCGCGGTGCGGGCGCTCGGCGTTGTAGTGCTCGACGTAGACGCGGAGTACCCGTTCGAGGTGGCGGCGGTTGAGGATCAGCAGCCAGTCGAGGCACTCGGCTCGGACGGTGCGCACGAAGCGCTCGGCGACGCCGTTCGCCTTCGGTGCTCGAACCGGGGTGCGCAGGATCCTGATCCGTTCGCTGCGGAAGACCTGATCGAAGGGTCCGGCGTACTTGCTGTCGCGGTCGCGAATCAGGAAGCGGATCTGCTGCTCGGCGAAGAAGAGGCCGAGCTTGCGTGCCTGCTGGGTGACCCAGCTTCCATCCGTTTGCTGGTGCAGCCGGCGAGGTGGACGCGGCGGCTGCCGTGCGCGATGAAGAACAGCACGTAGTACCGGCGTAGCAGGACGCTCTCCACGGTGAAGAAGTCGCAGGCGACGATGCTCGCCGCCTGCGCCTGCAGGAACTCGCGCCAGCTCGGGCCCGTCCGCCACGGCGCTGGATGCAGTTGAGCTCGTGCGAGCAGCCGCCGGATACTCGTCGGCGATGCCTGCAGGCCCAACTTCGCCAACTCCCCACAGATCCGGCGATGGCCCCAGGGCGGGTTCTCGCGTGCGAGCCGGACCACGAGCTCCTGGATCTCGGCGGAGAGCCGTGGGCGGCCCGGCCTGCAGTCGTCCTGGCGCCACTTGCGGCGGACGAGCGCCCGGTGCCAGCGAAGCAGCGTCGGCGGCGTGACCAGCAGCAGAGGTTTCGCTGAACGCGGAAGGTGGCAAGCGGCGGCGGCGAGGAAGGCGCGGTCAGCAGGCTTGAGTGCCGGCCGGCCGACTTGACGGCGCAGGATGTCCAGCTCGTGGCGCAGGATCATCAGCTCGATGTCCTTCACGTCCGGGCCGCGGCGGCTCCGGACGAGCAGGCCGAGCAGAGCCCGAACAGCGAGGTAGGCGAAGGAGAAGAACATGGCGTCGATCCTCGCAGGCCCGCCCTGGCAAGGCGCGACCGGAGTAATGGCACCCTTCAGCAAGCAGCAGCGAGCTGCGGGCCAGGAGGCGGCGAAATGATCAAGCCACCAGCGGGTGCCTCGGCACCGACGCGGGCAAGAATCCACGATCCCGGTCCGAAGATTCGCCGAGCCGGTTGCGCTTTCGTCCACCGTACCCGGTGACTTTCCGCGTCCGCGTACAATCGCCTGGTACGGTCTCAGCCTAGTTGCGCTCCGTGCTCGGCGCGAAGGTGAGTTTAGCACTCCTCAGAGCCGCGGCGTCGGAACTCTAAGCAGCGGGAGGTCGGCTACCCGACGGCCAGTTCGAGCAAGGAGCCGTCGACGTCGGTGATGTCGAAGTGCAGGGTGTTGACGTAGCGGCCGACGAAGGTCCTCGGCCAGTAGGCTGGCACTTCGTTGCCCGTCCGTGGATCGCGATAGATGGTTGCGTGCTCGTCGAGCGCGATGTGCTTCTTGTCGTCGGAGACGATCGCGAGCGCCCCGCCCTTGAGGGCCGTCTCGATCACGAAGTCATCCTTCCGATCTCGTCCCTCGGTGTGGGGTGGGACCGTGTCGAGGTCGAAGTCGGGGACGACGAGCCCGGAGATCGCCTCCAGCTGGCGGCGGTAGTGGCCCGGCATCCGGTCAGACCAGCGGCCCTTGAACATCCGCGGGCCCTGGGTTGCGATCTTCGCCTCGACCTCGTCGAAGACGGCACGGGAGCCGATGAGGATCAGGTCGTCGGGAGCCATCGGCGGTAGGCGCTCGGCGAGAGCGGCCTTGCGGTCGTTCGCCCGCTCGACGAGCGCCTCGACCGGCACGCCACTCACCTCGGCTCCGGTGCGTTCGGCCTGCTCGCGCAGCAGCTCGAGCTCGTCGAGGCCGATGCGCGTGTAGTAGTTCAGGCCGCCGTAGGCCAGCAGGGTGAGCAGCTTCCGCCGCTGGCCGGCGGGCGAGAGCAACCCCGGCAAGAGCACGGACGTGTCCGACGCGATCGGGCGCAAGGCGGCAAGCGTAGGCGCGACACCAGAGGGCGGTCTGGAACTCGGCCAAGAGCCGCGGTCGCCTGGGCGGCGTCAGGTCTCGTCTTCTTCGAGCGCGGCGAGAACCTGCTCGTCGGTGATGCCCGCCTCGAGCGCCGCCTGGTCGAGCGCCCGCAGCTCCGCCGCCAAGTCGTAGTTGCCGCCCAGCGACCTCAGGAATGCAGCGAGCGGAATGCGGTACTCCTGGCGCTTGCCGACCTGCGGCAGGCGCAGGTAGGGGATGGCATCGTTCTCGATCCACTTCACGATCGTCCGCTGGGAGACATGCAGGAGCTCCGCGGCCTCCTTGGTCGTAAGAAGCCGCGGGCGAAGGCGAGGAAGGGTCGTCTCCATCGTTGTCGCTCCTCGTGGTCTGCATCAGACTAGCGCATCGTGCGGATGTCTCGCATTATTCTCTTTCTTCCGATCTAACGCAATAGTCCGTACACCAGTTCCGCTCGTTGCGGTTTCCCTCCGGCGCCGGCGCGGGCGCCAAATCCGTTCGGCGAGGTTGGCGACGTGCGCCGCCCGGTCCACAAGCCCGGGGCCTTCCGCTAGGTGGCGCACGTCGCAGCTCCGCTCATTGTCAATTCGGACAACCCGGTGCATCGACCACGGTGCGCCACTCGTGCGCCAGCGCGGCACGAACCCTGTGACCTTGCCTGGACGCCGGTGGGCGTCAGTGGACGGAACGAACGGTCAAGGAAACCGTGGCACCTGACCTCAGCGGAGCGCCTTCGGGCGACGCCCCGCTTGGTTGAGCGGAGGGGGAGGGATTCGAACCCTCGAGAGGCCAGTGACCTCTAACGGCTTTCGAGACCGTCAAGAAACTGTCTATTTGCAGGGACGTTTCCACTCGTGCGCCAGTACGTTCGCCAGCCAGCCAGCACTCCTGCGCAGTGCGCCGGTGTCCGGCGTGGTCAACGACAGGTTGCGCGGAAACAGCAGGGGAGCGACCGCCCGCCGTCGACCCGCTTGTGGTCAGAATCGCGCATGTTCGTCGTCTCGCGCCGCTGGGCGCTCGTCGCGCTGTTCCTCGCTCCGCTCGCGCTTCGCCCACAGATGATCGGGATCGCGACCAGCGAGCTGAGCGGTGCTCACTTGCATTCGCGGGGCCAGCCTGGTCGAATCGGGCGACCGGTGGATCCACATGGCTTGAGGAGAACAGAGAGCCACGATGAAACGCCTTCTGCTCCCTGACTTCTACTCCTGGTCGGTCTTCAGCGAGGCTCGGCAGATCGACTTCAATGGCCACGTCTGGGTGCGCGAGGGCGGCAACGTCGTCATCGATCCGGTCGCGATCAGCGACGCCGATTTCGCCCAGCTCAAGGAGCTGGGCGGGGCCTCGCTCATCGTCGTCACGAACCGGGATCACGCGCGCATGACGGAGTTCTTCAAGGAGCAGACCGGTGCGGAGGTGGCCGCGCACGAGGAGGATGCGGGCTCCTTCCCCTTCCCGGTCGACCGCACCGTCGTCGAGGAGGAGGAGGTCGTGCCGGGCATGGAGGTCGTCCACCTCCGCTACGGCAAGAGCCCTGGCGAGATCGCCCTCGTCTGGCCGGAGCTTCGCGCCGCCTTCATCAGCGACCTCGTCTGGGGCGGGCCCTCGGGTATCTTCAACTTCCTCCCCGACGAAAAGCTGGCGGACCCGCCCAGGGCCGCGCTCGAGCTGCGCAGGCTCCTCGCCTACCCGGAGGTCACCACGATCCTCGTGGGCGACGGGCACTCGATCTTCGGCAACGCCAGGGAGCGGCTGCTCGAGTGCCTGGTCGCGCGCGAGGACATCTGGCTCATCTCCTAGCGGGCGCGAGCTCGATCCAGGGCAAGCCAGGATCGGCTACAGCCTCCGGGTGGAGGAGGAAGGCGAGTTGGGAAATTCCGTCGGCGACGCGTGGGGCCGGCCGTGAGAAGTGGGCGTTGGCATCCACGGCGACCGCCCGACAGGGAAGCGGAGGCAAATCGGTTGCCTCGCGCGCGGTCCGCTCGGCGTCGAAGCCGCAGGGAGCGAGCACGACGAGCTCCGGTGACCGTCCCCGCACGGCGGCCCAGGTCGTCGGGAAGGACGCCCCGCCCGCTCGACCCAAGACGTCCTCGCCGCCCGCGAGCGCGACCATTTTCCGGCACCCAGTGCCCGGCGGCGAAGGGCGGATCGAACCATTCGGCGGTAAATACGCGGCACCGCTCGAGCCCGGCGACGAGCTCCCGCACCCGGCCGATCTTCTCCTCCATCTGCGCCACGACTGCGGCTCCGCGATCCGGTACACCGACCCGCTCCGCGAGCGCGAGGACGCTCTTCTCGATCTCGGCGATTGTCCGCGGGTCGAGCGAGACGACCTCAGCATCGACCGAGCAAAGCCGAGTCAGCTCGCCGCTCGAGACGGCACAGACGGCGCAGAGGTCCTGGGTGACGATCAGGTCAGGATCGAGCGCCGCGATCAGCTCCTCGTCGATGGCGTAGAGCGAGATCCCGTCCGCAATCGCTTCGCGGACCGCGCGGTCGATCTCGATGCTCCCCATCGTGCTCGGGTCGATCCGGGCGGCCGTGACGACGGGCAGAGCGCACACCTCAGGCGGCCAGTCGCACTCGGCCGAGACGCCGACGAGGCGGTCGGCGAGGCCGAGACCGCCGACGATCTCGGTCGCGCTCGGGAGGAGCGAGCAGATCCGCATCCTTGTGCTTAGCGTACTGACGGGGCACCTGAGAAGGCCCAGAAGGTGGCCCCGCGGAGCCGAAGAGCGACGAGAAGGCGTCACCTCCTTTGCAGCTTCGCCAGCGAAGCAGCTGACGCGCCGATGGCCGCGAAGCCGTGTGCGAGCGCGGCGAGATCAGGCTCGAGCCTCGCCGCCGAACCGTTGAAGAGCACCCGCGCCGCATCGATGTACCGCTCGGTGATCGAGCGCTGCGAGTGGCCCGCTTCAGCTGAGCCTAGGCCCAGCGGGTTGTCGGCGGCGGCCCTCGAACGTCGGCAGACGTGTGCCGGAGGTCGTGGAAGACGCGGAAGGGCCCTCTCGATCCCCGCCTCGGGGAGCGCGGGGCGGAGGTAGGCACGCGAGCGCCTGCTCGGGTCGACGGGCGTTCCGCGCCGCGCGGGTGCCAGAAGACGAGGTTGCGGTCGCCTCGGTACACGCTCTCGCGCCAGTGCTCGCGGAGGAGGGCGAGGGTGCGCGGCCCGATCTCAATCGTCCGCCGCGACGTGCGGCTCCTGGGAGTCGTGAGCTCGCGGCGGACGAATGCCTCCCGCACCTGCACGAGCCCCTCGAGGAGACGCGCGGCCCCGCCACGCAGCGCGAAGAGCTCACCGCGGTGGAGGGCCGTGCCGAGCCCGCCGAAGGTGACGGTCCGCGCGGGACGCCACCACGCCCGCTGTTCCTCGGCCGCCGCGGCAGCGGACTTCATGCGCCGGGCGATGCCCGGCGAGAGGTGGCCGCGGCGAGGGAGGCCTACACCTTCACGAGCCGTGGCTCGAGTTCGACGGGGCGCTCGAGGGTGTTGCCGACCGGCGAGGTGCTGACGACAGCCTTGTGCAGCTCCTCGAGCTGCTCCGGGTCGGCGTCGCTGTCGATGTAGGTCGTCACCTCGAGCTTGTTGTAGCCGGCGTGGCCCTCGGCGAGCCCAAGGAAGACGCGCAGGTCGACGTTGCCCTTCACCTCGACCTCGAGGGAGCGCAGATCGATCCCGCGCGCGGCCGCCTGGGCCGCGTAGCCGACGGTGAGGCAGCTCCCGAGCGCGGCGAGGACATGCTCGACCGGGTTCGGGGCGGCGTCGGTGCCGGCAAGCCAGTCCGGCTCGTCGGTGCCGATGGGCGCGTGCTGGCGGGCGTAGGTCGCGGTGCGGAAGCCGCCCATCCACTGCGTTCGCGCGGCCCAGAAGGACTGCGCGGCCCCGGGGTCGGCCTTGTACTGCTCAACGAGGCTTGCGATCTTCGCGAGGTCGACGTCGGTGGCCTGGGTCGTGGGTGTGCTCATGCCTCTCTCCTTTCTTTTGGCTCCTACATGAATGACTTGACCGCGGTTCCGTGCAGGCGCGAGAGGTGCTCGGCCTGCTCCTCCGAGAAGCCCATCCGGCGCAGGCGGTTGACACGCGTCACGTGCAGGCGGTCCTGTAGGCCGGCGAGGCGCGCGCGGCCACGCTCGAGCTGCTCAGGCGACGAGCCGCCGCCAGCGAGCACGGCGAGTGCTTCTTGCAGCGCCGGATCCGCCCCCGCGCTCGCGCGAACGAAGCTCGCGCGCGCCTCGGCAGCGGCGATCATTCGGTTCGCCGCCTCCGGATCGGAGGCGATCTGCTGTGCGCCCCGCGCCACGCCGTAGGCGACGTGCCTCGACTCGTCCAAGCGGGCCCAGCGCAGCATCTCTGCCGTGACCGGATCGGGCGCCAGCTCCTCGAGCACCTTGAAGAGGTCGAGGAAGGAACCCTCGCCGAGCACGTGCATGAGGAAGGAGGCGCTCGTGTAGTCCTCCTGGGCGAGGAGACTCTTGAGGCTCCACTGCGTCGCAGCGCTTACCGTCTGCAGCCCGCCGCCTCGCGCCAGCGCCCGCCTCGTGAACACCTCGATGTGGCGGGCCTCGTCGACGACCTGGGTTGCCAGGAAGAGGGCGACCTCCGTGTACGTCGGGTCGATGCGCGGGATGAACTTGGCCGGGAGGTGGAGAGCGACGTACTCCGCCTGGACGAGGAAGCTCATCACCTGGCAGACCGCTCGCTCGAGCTCGTCGTCGAGAGCCGGAATCGCGTCCCAGGCGAGGTCCTCGCTCGCATTCCATTGCTGGCGCTTCGCCTGCTCGTAGAGGTCGAAGACGTTCTCGGCCCAGACCTCGTCCTTGCGGCGAAGCTCGAACCCGAACGGCGGCATCGCGCCGTCGAGCGGCGCCCCGCGCGGGGCGAGAGCCTGCTCGGGAGGCGCCTGCGCAGGAACGTCGGCAGGGCCGCCGAGCAGAAGGATTCTCTCGCGCCCCTGCCTGTTGGCCCGCGTCCGCGGCTCTTGCTCGGCGGCTACGAGCTTCCCACTCGCGGCCATCGCCGCCCAATACTACAGAAAGTAAAGCGATGGTGAGAAATAAGGGTGATGCCAGGATGCCGCCGGCCCCTGCGGGCCGTTTCCGCCATGAAGGAAGGCGGCAGTGGCCCCCGAGCTTCCGGACTCTCCCTCGCTCTCAGGTCGGCAGAGCGTCACCTCCCGCTGTTCCCATCTGGGTTTGCGCTTTACGAGCCCGGCGGGACGGCCACGCCTGGAATGCGATCCCCGCGTTTCTCCCGAGGTCGATCGTCGAGCGGATGATGGCGGTGTCGTCTGGAGCTGTCGCCCGCTTCCGCACGAACGATCCCTCGATCTTCAGCTTGTCGAGGGGGAGGCGCTCGAGGTAGGAGAGCGAGAAGTAGCCGGTGCCGAAGTCGTCGAGCGCGAGCCGCACCCCGAGCGTCCTCAGCTCCGCGCCTCCAGCGCGTCGCCTCGGGATCGTCCAGGGGGCGGCGGCTGCGCGAAGTGCGGACTCCCCGGTCGAGCGCGGCGAGTCGCTCGGCGAGAGCTACCCTCTGGCCAGACGGGTCAACGCCGACGGCTCCGTCGTCTTCGATCCGATGGCGCCCACCTGAGAAATCTGCCTCGGCGTCACGCGTGACGTGATGAACATGAAGAAGCAAGGCCTCACTCCGCACGAGATACGAGAAAGGCTTGACGCGAAGTACGCGGGGCAGATCGAGCTTGCGACACCGACGCCATACCCGCCGGCGTAGCCTTCCCGTGATGACGCCGGAGCGACAGGCCCTGGCCGGTCCTCCCATGACTCCTCAGCTCCTCGAGGAAGCGGAGAAAGAAGTAACTGATGAGTAAGAGAAAGACGACGAATTGCTCCACCGCCATCGTGGCGCCGGCGATCTGCTGGTCGGCGAGCGGGGAGAGGCCGTAGAGGCGGGGGACCTCCCGGTAGAAGTCGTAGGTCGCTCGGGGGAGGAGCGCGAGCAGGAGGCCGAGCGGCATGATCGCGAGGAAGGCCGCGAACAGGTAGAAGGCGCGGCCGCCGCTCGGCAGCTCCCGGGGCCGATCCTGGAAGACGGGCTACCAGAACAGGAGCCGGTGCAATAGAAGCTGGCGTGCTCGAGGGCGAGAAGCATCGTCGGCTGCCGGAGGGCCGCGTCGTAGAGCGGCGGCAGGTGCCAGGCGTAGTAAGCGGTGAGCCAAAGCGGAAGGGCGACGAGCGGGTTCGTGAACAGGGGGAGGAGGCGGAAGCGTCCCAGGCGGGACGCTGTGGCGCGGGGGAGGGCGGCGACGGTCAGCGCCGGGGCCCACTCGGCAAGCACGATGTTGAGGAGCATGTGCGCACTTGGGAGGTACTCGACCGAGAGGTGCCGCAGCGGCGTGACGAGGACGGCGAGGACGAGCAGCTGGGCGAGGGCGAATGTCGCGATCCTGCTCTTCGAGACGCGCTCAAAGCGGAGGCTGAGCAGGTAGGCGGTGGACGCCAGGACTACGAGCCCCATCTCCGGGGTGAGGAGCGTCCACGCGTAGGGGGAGGAGCCGACCTGGATCATGGGCGGCGTAACCGGCGCGGGCGGGCGAGAGCGGAAGGGACGGGGTGGGTCGCGCTCACGAGCCGGGATGATGGCAGCGGCGCGTCCGCCGGCTGCCGGCTTGTGTGCTCCCGACGTCAGCTACGGTCGGCGGGACGCGTGTGGAGGGCAGCCTTGGCGCGCGCGAGCAGCGCCGGACTGGGGTCTGGTGGTGGGCTGGCGCTCGCGATCATGCGATCACGCGGTCGAGGGCGACGGCGGCGAACAGCAGCGCGAGGTAGAGAATCGAGTAGTGGAAGAGCGCTGATGCATGGCGAGCCGCCGTCTGCTCGTGCAGGCGCAGGGCGAGCGCGACGTAGGGGAGTCCGAGGGCGAGCGCGGCGACGAGGTAGACGAGCCCGAAGGACCCAGTCGCGTACGGCACGATGGTCAGGGCGAGCAGCGCGAGCGAGTAGAGGAGGATCTGCTTCGTGGTCTCGCGGTCGCCGCGGACGACCGGCAGCATCGGAATCTGGGCCGCCTGGTAGTCGCGCTTGATCAGAAGCGCGAGCGCCCAGAAGTGCGGAGGCGTCCAGAAGAAGACGATCAGGAACAAGAAGATCGCCGGCAGCGAGATGGTTCCCGTCGCCGCGGCCCAGCCGACGAGCGGCGGGACGGCGCCCGCCGCCCCTCCGATGACGATGTTTTGCGGCGTCGAGCGCTTCAACCAGCGCGTGTAGACGAGGACGTAGAAGAGGTTGCCGGCGAGCGCCAGCGTCGCCGCCAGCGCGTTGACGGTGCTGGCAAGGAGCATGAAGGAGAGGGCAGAGAGGGCGAGACCGAAGCGGAGAGCGTGCGCCGCCGGCAGCCGCCCCGCGGCGACGGGGCGGTGCCGGGTGCGGGATCCCATCAGCCGGTCGATGTCCGCGTCGAGGACGTGGTTGAGCGAGCTCGCGCCGCCGCAGGCGAGCGCCAGCCCAACCATGCTGCTGACAGCCAGCTGCCACGAGGGCACGCCGCGGGCGCCGGCCACCAGCGCGCAGAAGCCGGTCAGAAGCAGCAGCGCCATCACACGCGGCTTCGTCAGCGTCAGGTAGTCGCGCAGCGAAGCGATCCGGGCGGGGGCGGCGCCGGCGTCCGCGGCGGCGGAACCCGTCGCTGGGTGGATGGCAGGGTGGTGTTCGGTGGGGCTGATCGCCCCGCGCAGGGGCTGCCAGCCGAAGAGTCCTCGACCCGATCTCACGATGCCTTGGCCGGGACAGGGTCCCACCCGAGCCGGGCGATCCAGAGGTGCTCGAGGTGGTCAGGCATGCCCATGCCGACCGCCTGGAGGTGAGGACCCAGCCGCTCGAAGGCCTTGTGGTCCTCGTCGGTTTCCCAGCCGGAGACGACGACCATGCCCTCCTCAGCCTTGCAGATCGCAAAGAAGGCCGGCGGGTTGTAGCCGTCGTCTTGGGCCTCGATCCACGACTTCCGCGCCTGCTCGAAGCGCCCGAGGAGAGCGTCCGGGTCGCCCTTGAACCTGAGGATCACTGCGATTGGATCCGACACTGCGCGCCTCCTGTCTTCTCAGTCGTTCACTAGCTCCGTAAGCGGTTCCCACCCGAGATCGCCATCTGGCTCAAGGTCAGCGCGCGTCCCACCTCCGAGACGCCGTCCAGGCGCCCGATCCGGTCGGCCTCCTTTTCGGGAACGAGAGGTCGCTGCTGACGAGCTCCGGGCGGTGAGCTCGTACCCGGGGTCGCCGTACTTGCTGAAGTCGAGGCTGAAGCTGCTGTTCTCCCTGTGAAGCTGGCGCTGCTCGGACTCGGAGAGGTTCGCCGTCGGGCCCGCCGAGAAGCCCTGGTTCTCCCTCGACCACGATCGGACGCGTCACCGACATGTCGGTGCCGACCCCGGTGAGCGGCTCGAGCACCTCCGGCTGGGCGTCGTCGACCCATTGGAAAGCGCGACCACCGTCGCGACCATGCCGACCCCGACCGCGAGCTCGAGCGAGGTGAGGATGGTGCGGCCGCAGCGGCGGCGAAGCTCGGCGGCCATGTAGCGGAGGTAGAACACGTGCGCTTCCTCTCCTCGGTCGGGTCAGACGACGTCGCGGCGAGAGGTTGCGAGCGAGCCGGCCACCGCCGCAGCGGCCGCGTAGAGGCCGAGCAGGAGCGCACCGAGGGCGGGGGCGAGCAGCCTGTCGGGGTCGAGTCCGGTGATCGCGGCTGCCGCTGCACCCGGTGCAAACCGGCCGGCGCCCGGCACGAAGTCGATAAGCACGTTCTCGATGAAGAAGAGCCAGAGGAAGATGGCGACGAGGGTGGCGACCTGGTTGCGCAGAAGCGCGCCGATCCCCAGGCCGATCACCGCCCACAGCGCCGCGGCGGCGACCGCGCCGACGGGCACGAGCGTGTAGTCGCCGCCGTCGAGCGTGATCGGGATCCCGCGCGCGGCGAGCGCGGCGCTGCCGGCGCCGAGGGCCGCGCCGACGGCGACGAGCCCGAACACGATCCCGACCAAGCCGCTGGCCACGATCTTCGCCGCGACGACACGGCCGCGGCGCGGCGTGATCAGGAAGGTGGGCCGGATCGTGCCGTGGCGGATCTCGCCGGTGATCGACATCGCGCCGACGAGCCCGGCGAAGAGCGCGCCAAGGAGCGACCCGAACCGGAACACCTGCACCTGGTCCGAGGCGCTTTCGAGCTGGCCGGCGGGAGGGGTGAGGGCGTGCAGCAGGACGGCCAGGAGAACGAGGGCGAGCATGGCGAGAAAGAGCCCGAGGTTGGTGAACGTCGAGCGCTGCTTGAGCAGCTCGGAGCGAAGCTGGGCGGTCACGACGCGCCCCCTGCGGTCAGCTCAAGGTAGGTGTCTTCGAGGGTTTGGCCGCGACCGGCGAGCTCGTCGAGCCGCGCGCTCGCGACGAGGCGGCCCCGATCGATGATCACGACCTGGTCGACCGTCTGCGCGACCTCGGCGAGGACGTGGCTCGCGACGAGCACGGTGCGGCCCTGCTCGGCGAAGCGGCGCAGGAAGGTGCGCAGCCAGTGCACGCCCGCGGGGTCGAGCCCGCTCGCGGGTTCGTCCAGGACGAGGAGCTCGGGGTCGCCGAGCAGCGCCGTCGCCAGGCCGAGTCGCTGGCGCATGCCGAGCGAGTACGTCTTCACGCGCCGGCCGGCCGCGGCGTCGAGCTCCACCAGCTCGAGCACCTCCGCGACGCGACCTCGGGGGATCTCGGCGGCGAGCGCGAGCGCGCGCAGGTGGTCGCGCCCCGAGCGGCCGGGGTGGAAGTCGTTCGACTCGAGCACCGCGCCGACCCGTCGTGCCGGCTGGTCGAGCTCCCGGTAGCGGCGCCCGAAGACGAGCGCCTCCCCGGACGTCGGCTCGGCGAGCCCGAGCAGCAGCCGCAGGGTGGTCGTCTTGCCGGCGCCGTTCGGGCCCAGGAAGCCGGTTACGGTGCCTGCGTCGAGGGAGAAGCTGAGCTCGTCGACGGCGACGAGCTCGCCGAAGCGCTTGGTCAGCGAGCGGACGTCGATGACCGGCGCAGGCAGGGGCCGGGTACCGCCGTCCCCTCTCCGTCCTGCGTCGGTCCTGGCGGCGCTCACGCCTCGGGCCCCCGGTCGCTCCCCGGATCGCGGTCGGAGCCCTTGCGCTTACGGCCCCTGTAGAGCACGTAGGCCAGCCCTCCGACGAGGACGATCGCCAGGAGGACCACCGGTATCACGCCCCCGTGCTGCTCCTGGGCGATCAGCAGCCCCGGATCCACGCTGGCAATCACGAGCCCGTGGCTCATACGCAGCTCCAAGCGGAGGGCAGGCGTTCAGCAGTCATGGCCGCCACGCTACGGCGGCGGCAGGCTGACCGCATCGCCCGCTGAGTGGATCTTTGCCGTCCACGATCTGTGGAGGAGGATCATCGGCGCGGGGGACTCGCGGCCGTATCGGCGACGCTAGTCTTGGCGTGCTGTGTGGGCGGCAATGACGCACCGGCTCTTTGCTGCCCGGCCGAGATCGGGTGCGCTCGGTGGTGTGGCGATCGCGGCCGCGGCGCTCGTCGGCTCCCTGGCACAGCTGTCTCACGGCGGCATCGGCGGCTCGCCGCCTGAATCGGGGGAGCTCGACTGGACCGCCGGGCTGCTCGCAGCGTGCTCGACCCTGCCGCTCGTCGCCTGGCGCCATACCCCGGGCGCCGTGTTTGCGTTGACCGCGTCGGCGAGCGTGCTGCTGGGCGGCCTCGGCTATCCGATCGCGCTGCCGCTCGGGCCCACCGCCGCGCTGTACCTGTTCGCGGCGAGTCGCGACGAGGAGCATCCCTGGAGGCGACGGAGCACCGGCATCGTCGTCGCGCTGTTCACCGCATTCCTCGTCGCTACCGCCCTCGGCGACGGCGGCTTCCCCGGGAGTGAGTTCGTCCACACCGGCCTCGCCTGGGCCGTCGCCTGGTTCGCTGGCGAGCGAACCCGCCTCCGGCGCGAGCACCTGGCCGAGCTCAGGGAGCGCGCCCTGCGCGCCGAGCGCGAGGGAGAGCGCGAGCGCCGCCTCGCCGCCGTCGAGGAGCGCGCCCGGATCGCCCGCGACCTCCACGACTCCGCCGCCCACGCCATCAACGTGATCGCCGTCCGGGCCGGCACCGCCCGGCTGCGCCAGGATCCCGAGCGCTCCCAGGCGGCGCTGGAAGCGATCGAGGAGTTGGCGCGCAAGACGGTCGACGAGATCGACCACATCGTCGGCGCACTTCGCGAGCGCGGCTCCGCGAACGGAGCCGTGGATGCACCACCCGGGCTCGCGTCGCTGGACACACTCGTCGCACGCCACGCCGCCGCGGGGCTAGACGTAAGCGTCGCGAGTGAGGGGGAGCCCCGGCAGCTTGAAAGCGCCGTCGACCAGGCTGCGTACCGAATCCTGCAGGAGGCCCTCACCAATGCCGCCCGTCACGGCACGGGTGTTGCTCGGGTTGAGCTGGCGTTCGGCAATGCGGCGCTCGAGCTGACAATCAGCAACGCCGCGCTCGGCGACAGCGCCCCGAGGTCAAACGGCGGGCACGGGCTGATCGGCATGCGCGAGCGCGCGACCATGCTTGGCGGCAGCCTCGACGCAGAGCGCGCCAACGGGGTGTTTCGCGTCCGCGCCCACCTTCCCTACGGAGGTCAAGGCTCGTGACGCGGGTGCTGATCGCCGACGACGATGATCTCATGCGCGCCGGTCTCATCGAGCTCCTCTCGGGCGAGCCCGAAATCGAGATCGTCGGCGAGGCGTCGACGGGACGTGAGGCCGTCGAGCGAGCCCGCCGGCTCGCCCCCGATGTGGTGCTCATGGACGTCCGCATGCCCGACCTGGACGGGATCGGGGCGACCCGCGAGCTGACGCGTGCCGCCCCACGCGCACGGGTCCTGATCCTCACGACCTTCGAGCAGGACGACTACGTCTTCGGAGCACTGCGCGCCGGCGCCTCGGGCTTCCTGCTCAAGCGCACCCGACCCGAAGAGCTGATCGCGGCCGTGCACACCATCGGCGCCGGCGACTCCCTGCTCTCCCCATCCATCACCCGGCGTGTGGTCGACCGCATGGCCCAGCAGCCGATGCCCGAGCTCGCCGCTCACGCCAAGCTCGACGAGCTCACCCCACGCGAACGTGAGGTGCTCGAGCTGATCGCCCGCGGGCTCTCGAACCGCGAGATCGCCACAGAGCTATTCGTCGAGGAATCCACGGTCAGGACCCACGTCAAGCGGATCCAGATGAAGCTCCAGCTCCGCGACCGCGTCCAAATCGTGATCTTCGCCTACGAGACGGGCGTGAACCGACCCGCCCCCGCAGCCGGTCGTCGCCCCGGTGAGTGAGTCGAGCGAACGGCCTCTGCCACGCACTCCTTCGGATTGAGGTCGGAAGGCGAGACCTGAATAACTGAGCGAGCCTTCAGCTCGAACGACATCGCCAACCTCGTCCCCGAAAGGGCGGATGCCCACCCGGGCTCCATAAGGGCTCCATCCGCCGAGCGTCATCCGCCCTTGTCGCGTGGGTCAGGGCGCTGCGCCCGATGGCACCCTGTCGTGGTGCACCTGTACTTCGACGAGAGCGGCGACTTCGCGTTCCCGGCTAACGGCTTCGAGCGCCGGCACCGACATCGCGATCGAGTCGAGCGACATCGTGCTCGTCGGCGAGCGGCTCGCGGCGGTGGCGGAGGCGCGCGAGATCGGCGTTGCCAGCTACCGCAAGACGAAGCAGAACCTGGCGATCGCCTTCCTCTTCAACGGCATCGGCGTCCCCGCTGCCATCACCGGATTCGTGCATCCCGTCTGGGCGATGGTGGCGATGATCAGTTCCGTCTCGACCGTGCTCCTCAACTCGTTCGGCGCGCGCCTGAGGCCGGCGCTCATCTACGCGCTGCCTGGGCTTGCGCGTCGCGGCCTCGGCGCGTTCGCTCCGCTCGTGCAGGTGGAAAACCTGCGCCTGCTGCGCGACCGGCGGCTCGCGGCGGTGCTCGCGTTGGTCGCGGCGGCGTTCGCGCTCGGGACGATCTGGGTCGTCGGCCTCGGCCAGCAACAGAACGCGATGGGGGCGCCGGCCCAGCCGCAAGCAGCGAAGGGCTCGCTTCCAGCCGTGACCGGCTTCTACGGAGGCGCGGAGGTGCGCTTCGCCCACACCGAGGCGTCGAGCGCGAAGGTGGCGAAGCTGCTGACGCGCATGACCGGCTCGCCGGTGCTCGTCGTCCGAAGCTCGCCGACGTCCCGGGCCCGACGCTCGCAAACGTGTACGTCTTCGCGAACGGCGTCAAGGGCGGCGGGCCGATGGGCTTCCAGCCCGACGTCTTCGACAGCGTCCCGGGCACACGCGGCTACACCCCGCTGCGGGCGCTCAACCTCGTGACCTGGAACAGGCGCGCGGCGCCACGCGAGCTGCGGTCGGCCGCCGAGGTTCGGGCGGCGGCCGCGCGCGGTGAGATCACGGTGAAGCGGCCGGGCGTGGTCGTCAACATGCCATTCCTGCGCTGGCCGGGAGGCGCACGCTAGGTGCCTGGGTGGCGTAAGCTCGCGCCCGACGAGGTCGACCAGGCGGTAGGCGATGGGTCGTCCTGCTCGACTTCTTCCAAGACGCGTGCCCGCCCTGCCACGCGCTCGAGCCGCGCCTGGAGGCGTTCGCGCGCCGTCACCTTGACGAGCTGCGCGTCTACCAGATCGACATCGATGAGAACGCCGAGACGCCGCAGCGGTTCGCGATCATGAGCATCCCAACCCTGATTCTCTTCCGGCAGGGCGACGAGGTCGCGCGGCTCGACGGCCTAATCCGCGAAGACGAACTCGAGCAGGCGCTCGCGCGAACGGGAGCGAGCGAAAAGGAGGCGTAAATGCCGACGCCGATCAGCCGCGACCGAAGAGCGGGTTGGTGATCGACAAGCCAGCGTCCCCCTGAAGCTGGTTGTAGGCGTAGAAGAGCACGAGCGCGCCGCCGACCATCGCCATGTTTTTCATGAAGTGCGCCATCTGGTTGCTCTTCATCTGCTCGTCTGTCTCCCGCCAGAACCCGTGCATGAAGAACGCGACCGGAAGGAGGAAGGCGACGAGCAGCAACGCCCCGAGATCAGCCCAGACCCCCAGCATGACGGAGAGCGCGCCGGCCACCGCCATCAGCCCACTGAGCGGCACCAGCACCTCGGGTGCCGGGACGCGGTACATGCGTGCATACGCGATTCCCTGGCGCGCCTGGAGCAGGTGAACGGTCGCGCCTGAGAAGAGGAAGACGAGGCCGAAGACGATGCGCCCGATTAGGAAGAGAACGTCCACCCGGCTCCCCCCGTTGCGTCCGTGGTAACTGTCATCGATGCGCCATCAGAACGTGATGATCTCATAGCCATCGTGCACGAGCGACCGAAGGCTCGGGTGCCCCTTGTGATCGCGCAGCAGCGGGAAGCCGATCTGCTCTAGCTCGTCGCGTACCTCGAAGGCGCCCGCGCAGTAGTGGCAGGCGCCCGCGACCTTGTCGCGCAGTCCCTCGAATCGCTCGTGCAGTCGGTGGTCGGGCTTCGAGAGCTCAGCTGCCCAGCGCACGCCGGCGCCGTCGAAGATGATCGTCACCTCGTCGCCGTGCTCCTTGAACTCGTCCGCCGTTGAGAGCGCGTTCACGATCCGGCCGAGTTCCCCGTGCGTCTCGGTGTCTGCGAGCACGACGATCGCTGCCTTGTCCATCCCGATTCCCCCTTCATTCACCGTTCTTGGCTGCCGTCACCGTTAGATGACCGGCAGGTGCGTCTCCGATTCGCCCAAGCGTGCGACGAGCGAACTCCGCGTGCCGGGTTGGCGCCACCACGCGGTGCCCACGCCGGCCGCCCCTGCGGCGCAGGGCGCGGGGTAGAGGATCGCGATGCCGGGGCGGAGCAACTGGGCACTGAGCTGGGCTGGGTCGGAATCGGCGATGGTCGCGATCCCGTGCTCAGGCGGGCGCGCCGACGACGGTCGGCTGGTAGCCCAGCAGCCGGCCGAGCGGCGCACTGACCGCGAGCGCCGCGCGCTGCAGGACTGCGGGTGGGAACGGGAGGCGGACGGTGTCGAAGTGCGCCTTCGCGATCACCGCGAGCCGGAGCGGACTCGGCATGCCCTTGCGGTTCGTCTTGCCCTCGGCTGCGAGCGTGAACATCGTCTCGATCAGCGACTCGAATTTGAGGGCGGGGCGTACTTCGCAGAGAAAGCGCGCCTCGTCCTCACCGGCGTTCCAGAAGCGGTGGGGTGTGCCCGGCGCGACCACGGCGACGTCGCCTGGTCTTGCCACGAGCTCTTTGTCGCCGACGCGAAGGCCGAGCAGTCCTTCGAGCACCTCGAAGCGTTCGGTCTGGTGGGGGTGCACGTGCGCGGCGGCGACGAAGCCATGCGGGCGCACGATCGTCTCGACCAGCACCGACTCGCCGTCCGTCTCCTCGGAGGTGCGGTGGAAGACGAGCACCTCGCCGGTGACCGGGTTCTCGAGCCTGTCTCCTGCGTGAATCATCGTTCTCCTCTCGTCTCGTGTGTCGGAGAGGACAGGCTCACCGTCGGGCATGCGAATGTCGTCCCCCCGGGGCTGGAACCGGTGTCGCCGCGGAGGGGGATCCTCGCGGCCCCCCAGGGGAGGACTTAGGGGCCGGCCGGCACGCCTGGCTGGGCGAGGCCGCTCTCGTAGGCGAAGATCACCGCGTGGACGCGGTCGCGCAGACGGAGCTTGCGCAAGATCCGCTTGACGTGCGTCTTCACCGTCGACTCCTCGACCACGAGCGCGGCGGCGATCTCCCCGTTCGAGAGGCCGTGGGCGATCAGCGTCAGCACCTCACGCTCGCGCGGGGTGAGCGCGTCGAGGCGATCGCGGGCGGACGAGTCGGGGGTCGGCTGCTGCGCCGTCCGCTCGATCACGGTGCGGGTGACCGAGGGCGAGAGGAGCGCCTCGCCGGCGGCGACGGTGTGGACGGCGGCGATCAGCTCCTCCGGCCTTGTGCGCTTGAGGAGGAAGCCCGACGCGCCGGCGTCGAGGGCCCCGAAGATGTAGTCGTCCTGCTCGAAGGTGGTCAGGATCACCACTCTTGCCTCGGGCTGAACGGCGAGCAGCTCCCGGGTGGCGGCGATGCCGTCGAGGTTGGGCATGCGCACGTCCATGAGCACGACGTCCGCGGTCAGGGTGCGCGCGCGCTCGACCGCTGCGTGGCCGTCGCTCGCCTCGCCGACGACCTCGATCGTCTCGTCGCTCGAGAGCACCGAGCGCAGGCCGGCACGCATCAGGTCATCGTCGTCGACGAGCAGGACGCGG
>JBOHAD010000033.1:0-25190 GCA_050697555.1 Gaiellaceae bacterium
CGGGCAGGGAGCGCTCGGCGAGAACCTCGAGCGCTCGCTCCGCCGTTGCCCGCGCAGTCTCGCCCGCGTCGCCATCCTTGGCGAGGCAGCGGGACGTCTCACGGAGCTCCTCGATCCGCTCCTCGAGCCCGGGCCGCTCGCCCAGATCGAGCTGCAGCGGCCGCCCGGCCGAGCGGAGCGTCCCGTAGACGCCGGTGAGCATGCGCCGGAGCGCCCGGCCGCCGTACGTGGTGAGGAGCCCGGCGCGCTCGAGGTCGCCGTCCGCGCAGAAGGCGGCGAGCGTCTCTTCGAAAGCCTCGCTCTGGAGCACCCGCGCCTGGCTCTCGTCGAGGACGCGGAAGCGCGAGTCGATTCCCGCAGCGAACGGGTGCGCCCGCAGGAGCCGGTGGCAGAACCCGTGGATCGTCGAGATCCAGGCTCCGTCGAGCTCCCGCGCGAGATCGGGCCGCCGGAGCTCGGTGAGCCGCGCGCGAATGCGGTCCCGCAGCTCGCCCGCCGCCTTCTCCGTGTAGGTGATGACGAGAAGCGACTCGACGTCCAGCCCCCGCTCGCAGACCGCCTTCACGAAGCGCTCCACGAGCACCGTCGTCTTGCCCGTCCCCGCGCCCGCCGAGACGAAGACGACGCCGCCAGCTGCGATGGCCGCCTCCTGCTCCGGGTTGGGCGCGCGCGTCTCGACGACGCTCATGGGCCACCTCGTGGTCCATGAGCGTGTGGAGGGGGTGTGGGGGAACCGGGAGGTTCCCCCACAGAGTCGAAGAAGGGGGCTCGTGGGGGAAACAGGGTTTCCCCCGCGGGAGCGAGCCAAAGGCGAGCGACGCTCATGCGCGCTTCACCCGGCACATGCCGTAGAGGTCGCACCAGGGAGGGCAGCCCGCATCCCCGAGCGGGTCGTGGCGGACGTCGCCCGCGCGGATCCGCCCGGCGAAGCCGCGCGCATGCTCCGCAGCCCGCTCGACCTGCGCCCAGAACTCCTCTTCGTCCCTGTAGTCCGACTTCATGAAGCCGGGCAGGTCCTCTCCCGCCGACGCACGCAGGAGCCCGCGCGCCTCCCGCTCCCCCGCCAGCGCGCGATAGAGGCCGCCGAGCGGCTCGATTCCGACGAGGTCACGCAGGACGAGCATGTAGAGCGGGATCTGGAGCTTGAGCTCCGCGTCGATCTTCGCGGCGGAGTAAGCCGTCTTCCCCGACTTGTAGTCCTGGACGATCCCCCGCGCGCTGAACGGGTCCACGTCGATCCGGTCGATCTTCCCGGAGAGCGTGAAGCCGCCGAGATCGAGCCCCCGCTGGAGCTCGGGAGCCGAGCGCTCTGAGCCGAAGGACACCTCGAAGCGGCGCGGGACGAGCCGCAGCTCGGTCTCCGCCTCCGCCCGCACGAAGCTCTCGAGGTCACGCCGGAGCTGACCGTCGAGCTCGCGCCGCTCGAGCTCCGAGAGCTCCTGGCGGACGCCACCGAGCGTGTCGTCGAGGCAGCGCCCGAGGAAGCGTACGGCGTCCTCGACGTTGCCGGGGTCCACCCGCTCGGCGCCGAGCTCCTTCGGCAGGCCGCTGAAGAACCTGCTCAGCGCCGTGTGCGCGAGCGAGCCGCGGAGCTTGGCGTCCACCTGGGCGTCGATCTCCTTCGGCGAGATGACCCGCTCGAGGAACCAGATCGAGGAGCAGGAGGCGAACGCCTCGAGCTCCGTCGCGTTGAAGGTCGTGCGCGCGCGGAGCTCGGCGAGCACGGCGAGATGCGTCAGCCGTGTCGGACGCTCGAACGCCCGGCGGGCGCGCTCCAAGCGCCGGTCCCAGCCGTTCGCCCGCGCGAGCGACTCGGCGCCGCCCGGATCCGTCGCGCCGAGCCCCGCGAGGGCGCGCAGGCGCTCGCGCTCGGTCTGCGCCTCCTCCAGCCCCCAGGTGAGCGCCGAGAGCGGCCGCCGGCGCGTCCAGCGTGCGACCTTGGCGGGGTCGAAGAGCGCGCGCACCTCGTCCCAGAACGGACTCGCCTGCCGCGGGCTGCCTTCGTCGGTCGCCGCCTCCCGGACGAGGTAGAGCCGGCGGGAAGGGCGGGTGCAGACGGCGTAGAAGAGGTAGCGCTCGCGGCTGACCGGGTCGGCCCTGACGAGTCGCGCACGCGTGCGCGCGTCGAGCTCACGTCGGGTCTCGTCGTCGAGGAACGGCGACGCCGGAGCGCGGCGCGGCAGGCTTCCCTCCTCGAGCCCGAGCACGAACACGACCTCGAAGCGGCGGGTGCGCGCCCGCAGGAGATCGATGACGGCGACCCGGCCGGGCTCGCCCGCGCCGGCCAGCCGAACGGTCGCGCGCTCGAGCGCGGCGAGCAGCTCCTCGCGGCCGAGCGGACCCGCCAGCTCCTCCCAGCCCTCGAGCTCACGGAGCAGGCGGGTCACCTCTTCGTGGGCACGGAGGTCGAGGAGCGACCCCAGGCCGACCGGGGGCGACTCGAGGCCGTAGGCACCCCGCAGCATCGACGCAGCGAGCAGGCGCGCCGCCTCGAGGGGCGAGTCCGCCCCACGCACCTGGCCCAGCACGGGCAACGGCTGGCCCCGCAGCTCGGTGACGCGCTCCTCGACCTTCGTCCGAACGCCGAGCCCGCGGAGGCGGCCTTCGAGGTAATCGGCGTGCGCGCGCGCTAGGCCAGAGTAGGGCGAGCGGAGGAACGCGAAGAGGTCGCGCCGCTCGCCGCTCCCCCACGCGAAGCGGAGGGCGGAGAGGAGCGCGTGCCCGAAGGGAGTCTGCGGCAGGCGCAGGCGTCCCTCGAGGGCGTACGGAACCCCCATGATCCCGAGCGCGGTTTCGAGCGGGGCACGGAGCCGATCGAGGGAGGGGCAAACCAGCGCGATCTGCTCGGGCGCAGTGCCTTCGCGCAGCAGGCGGAGGAGCTCGTCGGCGACGAGCTCGAGCGACCCCCGCGATCCCGCTCCCTCGAGGAAGCGCACCGCCCCCTCGAGCGCCGGCCGCCCAGCGGGCGGTGCGTCGCTGAAGAGGGCGCGCTCCAGGTACGCGAGGGCGGGGTGGGCGATCTCCGCGTAGGCGGGCGGAAGCTCCTCGCTCCGCCCGTCGGCCAGCCGTCCGAGGTCCTCAGCCGTCCGCTGGAGCGAGGCGAAGGCGGGCCGGCCGGGCTCGTAGGGAAGCGACACAGTGACGTCGGTCCGGCCGGCGAGCGCCGCGAGGAGCCCCCACTGAGCTCCGGTCAGATCCTCGAACCCGTAGGCGAAGACCGGGCGCCCGTCCCAGGCCGCAAGCTCGCTCTCGACGCGTTCCACCGCGTGCCGGCGCTCGAGGTCGCGGTCCCAGAGCCCCAGGCGGTCGAGCTCCTCTCCGTAGGCGGCGTAGAGCCGTGCGAGGTCGCCGCCGACCTCTGCGGGCGGAACGAGTCCCCCCTCGAGCTCCGAGATGGCGCCGAGCAGGCCGTCGGCGAAGCCGCCGAAGCGCGCGGAGGCGCCGAGGCCGTTCAGCGCCGTCCCGGCCAGCGCGCGCCGGAGGACGAGCGTCCGCTGCACGTCGGTGGCGGCCGGCCGTGAGTGGCCGCCACCGCGCGCGATCAGCTCGAAAAGGTCGTCGAACGTGCCGATCCGGCCGCCGAGGAGAGCCGGCGAGCGCACGAGCAGGTCGCGCTCGACGCGGTCGACCTCGGCCCGGTTGGGGACGACGAGGAACGGCTCGCGCGGAAGCGCCTCCAGATAGCGATCGAGCAGCCGCGCCACTTTCCCGGCGTTCGCCGGGCCGACCAGCAGAGCGAGCGGCACCGGCCTAGTCTACCCCTCGCTCCGGCGGCCCTCCCGGCCCCGGAGCGAGGGGAGCACTCTCGTGACGGAACCGGCGCTCGGCCGCGCTACGCCGCTGCGGCCTTCGGCCGGCGGCCGCGACGCGCGGCCGGTCGGCCGGGCATCTTGCCAGCGCAGTCGTCGCAGAGATCGGCGGCCTTTGCGCCCCGACGGGCGTCGGAATACGTGAGGCGGAGCGCAGCCCCCTTTCCTTCGCCGACTTCCTTGCCGCAGTTGTCGCAGACGAGAATTGTCTTCCTTGCCAATGTCCCTCCTATTTCGACGGTGCGGAAGACTCTACTCGCTGTAAATGTGCGCGTCCAAGAAGGAGCCCGTCGCGTGGCGGTTGTCACGCATACTGTTGTCAGCGAGCGTCGCCGATGCTCCGTAGTGAGAGAGGATCCCGTAGCCCATCCTGGTGCGATCTTCGGAAGCGAAATCTGGACGTGTCCCGACCACCGAATTTCCTTCGATCTCGCACATGGAATAGTCGCCGCAAAAGATCCCGACGCCGAGCACTCCCTCGACCTCGTTGTCCTCGACCGTCGCCATCGACATCTCGGTGAGCGTTATCGCGCGCATGCTCGTGCCGCTGACCTGATTCTCACGGACGAGGGCGTGCGCAAAATGCGTGACGATACCCTCCTGCCCTCCGGTGACGGTGCAGCCCTCGATGACCGAAGGTGCGAGGTCGAAGCCGAAGGACACGTCGATTCCCTGCGTGTACTCGCCCTCCACCTGGACGGCGCAGTCGCGGATCGTCACCGAGGCGCGTCTCACATTGATGCCGTCGAGCTCGGCGCCCCGCACCGTGACGCGATCGAGCAGCACGTCGGTCGCTCCGTCGACCTCGATCCCGTGATCGCCTCCGACGACCGTGACGTCGCGCACGGTGACCCCGTCGGCGGTCACGAGGATGCCGCCCTCGACGACGGCCCCCGGCTCCCCGGCCAGCGTCTGCTCGCTGTCGAGGACGAGCGGGCCCCGGTGGACGCCGGCGGCGAGGTGGACGGTGGGGGGCAGCGTCGCCCAGGCCACGCCGCCCACGGAAGCCGCGAGCGTGAGGACGGCGGCCGCGGAGGCGGCGCCGGCCCGGCCGAGCTCGCCTCCGTCTTCCCCGTAGGAGAGCCGCGCCAGGGGGAAGGCGGCATGGAGGAGCGCCTGCCCGAGCAGCCACGAGCCCGCGTAGAAGGCGAGGGCGGCGTCGAGCGGCGCGGCCACGTCGAGCAGGCGCGCAGCGCCCATGACCGCGCCGAGCTCGAGCAGCCCGAGCGGCAGCGCGAGCCAGCCGGCCTGGTAGGAGAAGGCGCGGTGATAGACGGCCGCGTCGAGCGCCACGCCGACGCCGAGCATCAGGAGGGCGAGCTCGACGGGCCACCACTCGCGGACGAGAGCGGCAAGGACGCAGGCGGCGAGGAGCGGCGCAAGCGTGACCGCGAGGCGCGACTCGAGCCGCCCCTTCAGCGTGTACGCCATGCCCTCACCCTGACGAGGAAGCGCCGGGCGGCGTACTTCGCGCCGGCGAGCGTGTCCGCGGCCGGGAACGCCCACTGGGCCGGTGCGCCCGCGAGCGCGAGCGTGCGGTCGTCGTCCGTGAGCGCGGCAACGGTGCAATCCGGCGCCAGCACGATCCAGCTCGCCTGCGTGTCGAGATCGTGCTCCTCGACGAGCCGGGCCAGGAGGTGATCGTGCCCGAAGCCGCGCTTGAAGCCGGTGGCGCAGATGACCTGCGACGCGCCGTTGAGCTCGGGCGCCACCTGGAAGCGACCCTCGCGGGCCGCCCGCTCGACCGGCTCGTCCCAGGCCCGGCCCGGCGGGTAGGAGGGCGCCGACCAGGCGCGCAGGAGTCCCGCGCGCTCCTCGGCACCGGTCCGGTGGAAGGCGGCCAGGCCCCGGCGCGTGAACAGTTCCCGCGAGAGGTTGAGCGGACGCCGCTGCGGCTCCCGCCGGCGCACCGAGATCACCGTCGAGCCGGCGGCGAGCGCGTTCAGCCACTCGGTCGCGGCGGCCATGCCGGCGCCCACGACCTCCACCTCGTCGGCGTAGCCATGCGGGTCGTACGCGTGCACCGCGCGAGGGTCGTCCTCGAGCTCGGGCGGGAGTGCGTGCCCGGGGTGGCCGGGCGCGAGCAAGACGTGGGGAAACACGCCGCCGCCGCCGCCGAGCTCGAAGCCTCCCTCGACGGCCCGCACCCGCTCGACCCGGGCGGCGAGGAAGCTCTCGTCCCAGCCCGAGCGCTCGCGCAGCTCGGCGACGTGGTCGAGGAACTCCTCCACGGTCGGGTGGTAGCGGTCGCAGACCGACTCGAGCAGGGGAACGACGCTGCGGCGCCGGAGCGCAGAGCTGACGGCGAGGCCCGGGAAGGAGGTCGGCAGGCAGTGACCGTCGCTCTCGGAGCGCATGCGCCGCTGGCGGATCGCGGCGGCGCGCCGACGCCAGGCCGCTGCCGGATCGGGGTCCGTTCCGAACACGGCGATCTCCGCCGGTTCCAGGCCCCCTTTTCTGAGGGTTGCATACGCGATGAACCCGGCGAGGCCGCCGCCGACGATCGCGCACGGCTTCGTCACGAAGCCGCCACCTCTCCTACTTCACCGAGCCGGCGAGCAGCCCCTGCACGAAGTAGCGCTGGAAGGCGAAGAAGACGACGAGCGGGATGGCCAGCGAGACGAACGTCGCCGGCGCGATCAGCTCGATGTTCGCCCCGAACTGGCGCAGCTGGGAGAAGATCGCCACGGTGATCGGCTGGGTCTCGCGCCCGAAGACGAGGGCGACGAGCAGGTCGTTCCACGACCACAGGAACTGGAAGATGGCGAGCGAGGCGATCGCGGGCAGCCCCAGCGGGAGGATGAGCCGGAAGAAGATGCGCAGCTCGGAGGCGCCGTCGATCCGCGCCGCCTCCAAGAGCTCCTTCGGGATCCCGATGAAGAAGTTGCGCAAGAGGAAGATGGCGAAGGGGAGCCCGAACGCCGTGTGGAAGAGCGCGATCGAGATGACCGTGTCGAAGATCCCGAGGTTGTTGTAGATCTCGAACATGGGGATGAGCGCCATCTGGAGCGGCACGACGAGCAGGGCGATCACGAGGATGAAGAGCCAGTCCCGGCCGGGAAAGTCGAGCCAGGCGAAGGCGTAGCCCGCGAGCGCGGCGATGAAGATCGGCAGCACCGTGCCGCCAATCGCGATGTAGATCGTGGTCAGCAGCGAGGACCTGATCGGTCCATCACCCAGGATCTCGCGATAGTTCTCGAGGGTGATGACGCTCGGCTCGGTGAGGATCCCCCACCAGCCCATCTCGTTGAAGTCGGCCGGGGACATGAGCGAGATGAGGAAGAGGCCGATGGTCGGCACGAGCCAGAAGAGGCCGACGGCGACGAGGATGACGTGGATCGGCGCCTGCCCGAGGACGCGGAGGATCTTCGTCGAGAGGCTCTCCTCGATGACGACGGGCCGGCCGTGGGCCTCGGCGGTGGCGGTGGTCAACTACACCTCCCTCTTGAAGCGGCGCACGTTGAGGAGCAGGATCGGGATCACGAGCACGAAGAGGAAGACGGCGATCGCGGAGCCGAAGCCGAAGTTGTTCGCGGCCGTGAACGACTGCCGCCACATCTCGAGCGCGATGAGCGTGGCGTCCGGCTGCACCGACCCCGGCGCGACGGACAGCACGATGTCGAAGACCTTCAGCACGTTGATGAGCATCGTGATGAACACCACCGTGAGGACCGGCGCCAGGAGCGGCACGGTCACGCGCCTGAACACTTGCCACTCGGAGCCGCCGTCCGTCCGGGCCGCCTCGAGAACGTCCCGCGGGATGGAGGCCAGACCGGCCGCGATTACGACCATGGCGAAGCCCGCCCAGATCCAGATGTAGGAGACGATCATGGAGACGGTGATCAGCTGGGCAGTGAGCCAGCCCACGCCGCCGAAGCCCTCCGCGAAGGTGTCCGGCCCGATCGCCACGCGGTAGTCGCCCGGCTCGACCTCCTCGAAGAGGAAGGTGCCATTCGCCTCGGTCGTCGTCGAGTCGACCGCCCCTCCGTCCGGGTCGCGGAGCTCGACGATCACGCTGGGAAGGCCCACCTCCTCCGGCTCGACCTCGCCGGCCGTGCCGCCGCCAGGGCTGAAGTCGCGCCAGACGACGCCGGAGATGCCGCCCTGAACGGCCTCGGGGAGCACGGCCTGCTCGGCGTCCTCCGGCACCTCGGCCGCGCGGATCCCGGTGAGCCCGATCGCACCGACCCCTCCCGGCTGGAGCGGGTCCTCGAGCGTCAGCCCACCCCGAGGCGTCCCGGTCACGTTCTCCGTCGACGGCTGGGCCTGCGAGAGGACCCCCGTCGGACTGACTGCGTCGGCGCCCACGGCGATGATGGCGTTGATCGCGCCGCGGTCGGGGTCCTGCTGGTACATCGCCGCCCGCCAGATGATGCCGGCGGCGAAGAGGGAGATGGCCATCGGCATGAAAACGACCGTCTTGAAGGCCACCGACCAGCTGACCCGCTCCGTCATGACGGCGAAGATGAGCCCGATCGCGGTCACGACGGCAGGCACGACGCCGATCCAGATGGCGTTGTTCTTGATCGCCGTGACGGTGCTCGCGTCGTTGAAGAGCCGGGTGTAGTTGTCGACGCCCACGAAGGCGTCGCCCGAGCGGTCGAAGAAGCTCCGGACGACGGTCCGGATCGCCGGGTAGACGATGAAGAGCCCGAGGAAGAAGGCGGCGGGCGCGAGGAAGCCGGCCGTGACGGCGTGCCTCCGCCACCGGCCCGGTTCGGCTGCCGGCGGAGCCCCCTTGACCGGAGGCTCCGCCGTGACGCTCGCGCCGCTCACGTCGTTACTCGCCGAAGGCCTGCGCGGCCGCGTCCTCCATCTGCTGCGCGATTCCGTCCACGTCGTCCGGGTTGCGCAGGAACTCCTGGAAGAGCGCGAACAGGCCCTGCCCGACCGTGCCGCCGAACTCGGCCGGCTGGAGGTCGGAGAGGTCGAAGCGGAAGACCTCCGCCTCGGGGATCGCTCCCGCGGTCGTCTGCGAGATCGCATCCGGGTAGACGCCCGGATCGAGCTCCTGGTTCAGCGATGCGAAGCCTCCTCGCTCGGCCCAGATCTGCGCCGCCTCGGTCGTGGTCAGGTAGCGGACGAGGGCCTGTGCGGCCGGGCTGTCCTCGAACATGACCAGCGTGTCGCCGCCGCCCACGACCGAGGGCCCCGAGTCCTCGACGGAGGGGAAGGCGAAGACGTTGAACCCGGTCTCGGCCTCGGCGTCGGTCGAGTCGGAGATGACGCCGCCGACGAAGTCGCCCTCGATGACCATGGCCGCCTCGGGCGGGTCGGCGAAGACCTGCGTCACCGAGGTCGGGAAGTCCGTCTGGAGGGCGCCCTGCGTCCCGCCGGCGATGTTGTCGGTGTCCCCGACGATCTCGGCCATGATCGTGAGCGCCTCCGTGACGGAGTCGTCCGTCCACGGGATCTCGTGAGCGGCCAGCTGGTCGTACATCTCGGGACCCGCCGACCGCAGGTAGATGTTCTCGAAGAGGTCGGTGAGCGTCCAGCCGTCGGCTCCGCCGATCGAGTAGGCGGGAACGCCCGAGGCGCCGAGCGTCTCGGCCGCGCTGAGGAAGTCCTCCCACGTCTCCGGCGGCTCCACGCCCGCGTCCTCGAAGGCCGCGACGTTGTACCAGATGGTCGACTTGTTGGCCGCCTTGAAGAGGAAGCCGTAGAGCGCGTCGTCGACCGTCCCGAGCTCCACCGCCGACTCTCCGAGATTCGTCTCGATGTCGTCCGCGGCGAAGTCGAGCGGGACGAGCGCGTCCTGCCCGGCGAAGTCCGCCATGAGGCCCGGCTGGGGCAGGACCGCGAGGTCGGGCGGATTGCCGCCCTCGACGGCCGTGGCGAGCTGGGTCGGCAGCTGGTCGCCGGCGGACGTGTAGTTCACGGTCACGTCGGGGTTCTGCTCCGTGAAGCCGTCCAGGACGGCCTGGAACGCCTCCTGCTCGGGGCCCGTCCACACCGCCATGACGGCGATCTCCCCGGAGACGCCGTCGCCTTCTTCGGCGGCGGGGGCCTCGCCGTCCGCCTCCCCGTCGTCGTCGCCGCCGCAGCCGGCCGCGACAAAGGACACGAGCAGTGTCAGTAGAGCCAGTAGTAGAAGCCGACGCCTCATGAACCTCCCTTTCCTTCGCTGTCGTAGATGCCGAGTCCCGTGTCGGGATCGAAGAAGTGCAGGGCCCGCGTGTCGACCGCCACCTCGGCGGCCTTCCCCTCGCGCACGCCCGAGCGGGCCCCGAAGCGCCCGACCATCGTGGTCTCTCGGGCGCCGTCCTCCTGGACCGCGCGCTCGTCGCCGGCATCCTTCGCCAGCTCGCGTACGTCCTCCGTGAGGGCGGGCGGGGCGTCGACCGTGAAGTGCACCATGATCTCGGAACCGAGTGCCTCCCTGAGCTCGACGTTGCCGTTCAGGCGGCGGTTGCCGGGGATGTCGCTCGCCAGCGCCGCGTCCTCGAGATCCTCTGGACGGATGCCGAGGACGACGATCTGTCCCTCGTAGTCGGTGAGCCCGGGCCGCGCGTCGAGGGTCTCGTCGCCGAGCACGATGCGGTGGCTGCCCACCTTCGCCGCGAGGCCGCCGTCCGCCCGCTCGAGCGTCGCCTCGACCATGTTCATCGCCGGGCTGCCGATGAAGCCCCCGACGAAGAGGTTGACCGGATGGTCGTAGAGCTCCTGCGGCTCCGCTACCTGCTGGAGCTCGCCCTTGCGCATGACGGCTACCCGGTCGCCCATCGTCATCGCCTCGACCTGGTCGTGCGTGACGTAGATCGTCGTGGTTCCGAGGTCGCTCTGGAGCCGGCTGATCTCCGCCCGCATCTGCACGCGCAGCTTCGCGTCGAGGTTCGAGAGCGGCTCGTCCATCAGGAACGCCTGCGGCTGGCGAACGATGGCCCGCCCCATGGCGACCCGCTGCCGCTGCCCGCCCGAGAGCGCGCGCGGCTTCCGCTTGAGGAAGGGTTCGAGCCCGAGGATGCCGGCGGCTTCCTGAACGCGGCGGTCGATCTCTGCCTTCTTCTCCTTCTTCAGCTTGAGCCCGAAGGCGATGTTGTCGTACACCGAGAGGTGCGGGTAGAGCGCGTAGCTCTGGAAGACCATGGCGATGTCACGGTCGCGCGGGGGCACGTGGTTGACGACGCGCTCGCCGATCTTGAGCACGCCCTCGGAGATCTCCTCGAGGCCGGCGACCATTCGGAGCGCGGTCGTCTTCCCGCAGCCGGAGGGCCCGACGAGGACCATGAACTCGCCGTCCTGGATCTCGAGATCGACGTCAGAGACGGCTCTGGTGCCGTCGGGATAGATCTTGCTAACCCGGTCGAAGGTGACTTCGGCCACTGCGCACGACCCCCTCTCCGCTAACCGGAGGCGAGCTTACCATTCGGCAACACTCATCTCTAGATCAGGCATCTAAACTCAGGCGGCGATGAAGACCCGCACCATCGCCGTCTTGGAGGGGGACGAAACCGGGCAGGAATTGTTGGAGGAGGCGTTGCGCGTCCTCGCGCCCGACGTCCTCGGCTTCGAGCTCGAGCTGCCCCGCTACGACCTCTCGCTCGAGGGCCGGCGGGAGACCCGGAACGAGGTCGTACACGAGTCCGCCCGGGCGATTCGGGACGCGGGGCTCGGGCTCAAGGCGGCCACGATCACGCCTGAGGGGAAGGACGACGTCGGGAGCCCCAACCGCATCCTGCGGGAGGAGATCGGCGGCCACGTCATCGTCCGCACCGGGCGCCGCATCCCCGGCGTCGTTCCCATCGGCGGCGCGCACAACCCCATCTCGGTCGTGCGCATGGCGGTCGGCGACGCCTACGGCGCAGAGGAGTGGCGCGAGGGCGCCGGCGAGGAGGAGGCCGCCTTCCGCACGACGCGCATCGAGCGGCGCATCTGCCGCGCCGTCGCCGAGTTCTCCTTCCGCCACGCTGAGCGGATGAAGGCGAAGGTGTTCGGCGGCCCCAAGTACACGGTCTCGCCGGTCTACGAGGGGATGCTGAAGGAGGAGATGGACGCCGCCGCGGAGCGCCATCCCGAGGTGCCGTACGAGCCGCAGCTCATCGACGCGACCTTCGCGCTCCTGATCGGCTCGGCGGGCGAGGGCCTCGTCATCCCGGCGCTGAACCGGGACGGCGACATCCTCTCCGACCTCGTTCTGCCGCTCTTCGGCTCAATTGCCGGCTCGGAGTCCCTCCTCGTCGCCTTCGACGAGGACTACGCGCCCCGGGCCCTGCTCGCGGAGGCGGCACACGGCACCGCGCCCGCGCTCCAGGGCAAGGACGCCGCCAACCCTATGGCGATGATCCTCGCGAGCGCCGCACTCCTCTCCCACATCGACGACGAGGAGGCGCGCGCGGCCGGCCGGGCGATCCGGGAGGCGTGCCTGGAGGCCGTCTCGGCGGGGACGCGGACCGCCGACCTCGGAGGCCACGCCTCGACGAGCGTGTTCACGGACGAGGTGATCGGGCGGATCCGCTCGAAGCTCGAGGTCTGGGCGACGCTCGGCGAGTGAGCGCGCTCGGGGCCTACCTTCGCAGCCTCGATCCCCGGCTTCCCCGCTCCGTCTGGATCCTCAACGGCGGCGGGCTGGCGAACGCGGTCGGCAACGGGATTGCCTACCCGTTCATCGCCATCTACCTGCACGAGGTGCGGGACTTCTCGCTCCCGACGACGGGTCTCGTCCTCGCGGTCATCGGCGGTGCCGGTCTGCTTGCCGGGCCGCTCATCGGCATCGTCGTCGACCGCATCGGCGGGCGCGCGACGCTCGCCGGCGCGCTCGTGCTCATGGCCGTCGGCTTCGGCAGCTTCCCCCTCATCCGCGAGCCGTGGCACGCCGTCCTGGCCACCTCCGTCGCCGGGGTCGGGAACGCGGGCTTCTGGCCGAGCCAGTCGGCGCTCCTGGCCGGCCTCGCTCCCCAGGCGCGCCGCCACGGGGCGTTCGCCCTCCAGCGGGTGACGCGCAACCTCGGCATCGGCCTGGGCGGGCTCGTCGGCGGCCTGATCGCCACGACCGCCGACCCGACGAGCTTCACCGTCCTCTTCCTCGTGGACGCGGCGAGCTTCCTCGTCTTCGTGGCAGTGCTTCCCCTCGTCCCGGAGCCCGAGATCACCCGCGACGGCGACGCGGTCGCCGCCGGCGGGTACGTCGAGGTGCTCCGCCACCGCGTCTTCCTCGGGATCGTGGGCCTGAACGTCGTCTTCGTCGCCGCCGGCTACGCGCAGTTCGAGCTCCTGCCCCTCTTCGCCAAGACCGAGGCGGGGGTCAGCGAGCTAGGAATCGGCGTCATCTTCTTCATCAACACCGCCGTGATCGTCCTGGCGCAGCTGCCGCTCGCCAAGCTGCTCGAGGGCCGCCGGCGCATGAAGGCGCTGGCGGCGATGACCGTGCTTTGGGCGAGCGCCTGGCTCGTCGTGCTCGCCGGCGGCGCCTGGCTCGACGCCGTCGCCGCCGCGGCCGTCTTCGCGCTCGCCGCGGTCGTCTTCGGGCTGGGCGAGTGCTTCCAGGGACCGGTCCAGGGCGCGCTCGTGGCCGATCTCGCGCCGCCGCACCTGCGGGGGCGCTACATGGCCGTCTCCACGAACTCGTGGGACCTCGGCTTCCTTCTCGGCCCCGCCGTCGGCGGCTTCGTCCTCGGCGCGGAGCCGCTCGCGCTCTGGCCGCTCGCCGCGACCGCCTGCCTCGCGGCCGGCGCCCTCGCGCTCACGCTCGAGCGCTCGCTCCCTCGCGAGCTTCGCCTGACTCCTGCCTAGCTGAGCCGGTAGAGGCGGAAGAAATCGTGCTCGACCGGAAGCACCTCGAGCCCGGTAAAGCCCGCCTCGAGGGCGTAGGCGCGCAGCGTGTCCGTGCGCATCACCGTGCCGGTGCCGGCGGAGGGCGTCTCCGACATGCCGACGGGCAGGCAGCAGAGGACGCTGTACGTGTACATCAGCCGCTCGACCTCGTCGCCCGGCGCCTCGAACGCGTCCGCCACCTTCTCGTCCACGACGAGCACGGCGCCGTCCTCGCCCGCGAGCCCGCGCACGGCCTCGAGCACCTCGACCGGCCGCGACATGTCGTGCACCGACTCGAAGATCGTCACGAGGTCGTAGCGGCCGGCGAGCTCCGGGTCGCCCGCGTCCCGCGCGTGGAAGCGCACGCGGTCGCCGAGCCCCGCCTCGGCGGCGTTTGCGCGCGCGAGCTCGACGGAGGCCTCGTCCACGTCGTAGCCGTCCACGGTGGCGGTCGGATACGCGTGGGCGAGAGCGATGCTCGACCAGCCGGCACCGCAGGCGACGTCGGCGACAGCCGCGGGCGGCTCGGCCGAGAGACGCGCATGGACGTCCGCCATCGCGGGCAGCCACTCGCTCGCCAGCAGGTGGGCGAATTGGGGACGGTTGGCCCCGGCCTGCGCTTCCCGCCCCTCGGCACCGTATGTCGTCCAGGCCACGCCGCCGCCGCCGCGGAACGCCTCCTCGACGGCCGGCAGCGCCGACGTGAAGGAGACCGCGAAGCGGGCCATCGGCACGATGTAGGCAAGGCTCTCGGGGTCGAGGAGCACCTCCTCGTGCCCGGCGGGGATCGAGTAACGGCGCCCCTCGGGAGCGGCCGCGGAGTTGTCCACGGCCAGGATCCCGGCGACCGCCTGCTGCTCCAGCCACTCGCGGGAGTAGCGCTCGTTCGTGCCCGTCGCCTTCGCGAGATCGGCCGCCGTGGCGTCGCCCCGGTCGGCGAGCGCGCGGTAGAGGCCCAGCTTGTGCCCCAGGTAGACCGTCAGGAGCTCGTAGGCGCCGAGCGCCGCGCCGCCGAGCCGTTCCGCGAGCCCCCCAGCGGTCGCCTGCTCCATCTCGACTCCTCCTAGCGCTGGTCCAGCGGCGGGTTTTGCACGTCGTGCTCGGTCGCGTACTCGTCCACGAGCTGGTTGATCACGTCCATCCCCTCGTCATAGGCGTAGTTGATCTTCACGAAGGGCTCCCACTTGTCCGGGAGAGCGTCCTCCGGGAAGATCGCCTCGACGGGGCACTCGGGCTCGCATGCACCGCAATTGTGCGTGTATACCCCGCCGGCGAGCGTGAACTCGTGCTTGTCCGGGACGACCGCGCAAAACGTCTCCTCCTCCTCACGGTGGACCGGCTGGATCCGACTCACACGCCAGAAGACGTCTCTCGTCGCCAGGTAGACCCACCGAATCGATCGGCTGCGCACGCCGAAGTTCGTCTCGACGCTCGTTTCCTCGCCTGATCCCACGACGATGTAGCCCGCCAGGGGAGCGGCGCTCTCGAGCCAGGCCAGCGCCTCGTGGTCGGTCGAGCGCAGGCGCCACGAGCCTGCCTTCCCCAGATCCCCGTCCGAAGCGATCCAGCCCTCGACGAAGCCCGCGATGTAGTCTCGGTCGGCCGTCTCCGGAAGGAGGCGCTTGAGGTTCGCCGAGGAACGCACGACCCCGGTTCCGGCGTAGCCCGGATGCGTATCAAGGCACGGTGAGAAGTTGACCTGGTCGAAGAAGTCCTTGAACTTCGCCACCCTCTCGCCGTAGAGCTGGACGTAGTGGAGATGCTCACCCGAACGAATCTCCTGCTTGTTCCAGCTGCCGTCACCGAACACCAGCCCGTGTAAGACGCCGAGGCGATAGGTCTCCGAGTCGCGCTGAGGGCGCGCCCGCATCGACGGCAGAAACTCCCCAGGAGCAAGACAGTCCGTTTTCTCGCCGTCCGCGAGCAGCCAGGGATGCGTCGGGGTGGCCAGAATCGTTCGCCGGAATCTCGATCGATTGCGCGTCGTCAGCCGCACGCCGCCGTAGCGGGTGCGCTCCTCGAAGGCAGGTGCGAGTTCGATCTCGACGAGCGGCCTGCGACGGAACCGCTTGACGACGGCTGTCTTGAAGCCGGCGTCCGTGAGCACGCGACAAGCCTCATTCTCGAGTTCCGCAAACGAGCGCAGCCCGTACGTGGTGAGGAGCTGCTCGGAGGGAGCAAAGCAGTCGATGCACTCCTCGGGATCGATGACGAGCATGCGGTCCGCCTGGTGGATGCAGTCGACGGGACACACGTCGACGCAGGACAGATCCTTGATGTCGATACAGGGTTCGGCGATGATGTACGTCACGCGAGCCAGTCTACGGGACGAGCTCTTCGACCAGCTGCGGCGCCCTTTCCGCGAGCGCGGAGCGCACGACGATGCGGTCGAGGCCCGCCGCCTGGGCCGCGCGGAGGCCCGCGGTGTCCGTGTGGTTGGTGAAGCCGAGGATGGGCACGTCCGGGTAGGTCTCGGCCACCTCGTCGGGGTCCACACGGGCCAGGTCGACGATGACGAGCTCCGGAGGATCGATGCTCTCGGTGGTGGTCAGCTTGTGACCCGCGCCGAGGAGCACGTCGAGCTTGCCTCGAAAGAAGACATCGACCCCAACCAGCAGGATCGTCGCCACGGCGCGGAGCGTAGCACCCCCGCGGGCCCGCTCAAAGGGCTCTGGTAGCGTCCTTCGGGGATGGCCGTCGGCCAGCTCACCACCGTTGCCCACGTGGAGGACGTTCCCCCGGGGACGGCGCGCGTCGTCAAGGCCGGCAAGCGCGAGCTCGCGCTCTTCAACGTCGGGGGCAACTTCCACGCGACCCAGGGCGAATGCCTCCATCTGGGAGGCCCGCTCGGGCACGGCAAGCTCGACGGCTGTGTCGTCTCCTGCCCCTGGCACGGCTGGCAGTACGACGTCACGACCGGGGAGAACGAGTTCGACCGCGCGCTGGCGCTCGAGACCTTCGAGGTCGTGGTCGAGGACGGAGAGGTCAAGGTCGCAGTCTGAGCTGGAGCGGGGCCTGGCCCTGATCCGGCGCGGCGAGTACTTCGCCGCCCACGAGGTGCTCGAGGACGTCTGGCGCGCCGCTGCGCCCGAGGAGCGCGACTTCTTCCAGGGGCTCGTGCACGTCGCCGTCGCCTGGTACCAGGCGGGTCGCGGCAACCGGGTCGGCTGCGAGCGGCAGCTCGAGAAGGCGGCCCGGCGCCTGCGCCCGTACGCGCCGGCGCACCGGGGCCTCGACGTGGCGACACTCCTCGCGCAGCTCGAGTCTGCTTCGTTCCCGCCCCGGGGGAGCCCGCGGCTCGGGACGATCCCGGGTCCCGGCCGTCCGGCCTAGAATTGTGCCGGCGCGCACCTGTAGCCAACCCGAGAGCTCTGGAGGGCCGGTGGCAGTAGGCACGGACGAGATCCAGGCGGAGCGGATCGAGGGCGTCGTGGCCTTGGTCAGGGAGAAGCTCCCGGAGGAGCTCGCGCCCCGGGTGGGGGAGTTCGTACGCCGGTACTACGCCGGCGTCGCCCCGGACGACCTGCTCCAGCGGAGCGTCCTCGACACGTACGGGGCGGCGCTCGCCCACTGGTACCTCGCGCAGCAACGGCCTGCCGGCGAGGCGAAGGTGCGTGTCTACACGCCCGAGCTCGAGGAGCACGGCTGGCAGTCGAGCCACACGGTGGTCGAGATCGTGAACGACGACATGCCCTTCCTCGTCGACTCCGTGGCCGGGGAAGCGAGCCGGCACGGCCTCGGCATCCACCTCGTCGTCCACCCGGTGATCCTCGCGCGACGCGACGACGAAGGGCACCTGCTCGAGGTACTCCCGCCCGGGGAGGAGACCGACGAGGCCCTGCGGGAGTCCCTGATCCACCTGGAGGTCGACCGGCAGACGGAGCCGGCTGTGCTCGACGAGCTGCGCGACGACCTCTGCCGGGTGCTGGCGGACGTCCGCGCTACGGTCGAGCACTGGCCGAGGATGCTCGAGCGCGTGCGGGAGATCGTCGCCGACCTGGACGAGAACCCGCCTCCCGTCGACGCCGAGGAGGTCACCGAGGCCAAGGCCCTCCTCCAGTGGATCCACGACGACAACTTCACCTTCCTCGGGTATCGCGAGTACGAGCTCGTGTCCGGGGACGGCGACGACGTCCTCAAGGCCGTGCCCGGCACGGGGCTCGGGATCCTGCGCGAGACCGAGGCGAAGCCCGTCTCGCGGAGCTTCGCCAAGCTCCCGCCGGAGGTGCGCAGGCTCGCACGCGCCCCCACGCTCCTCACCCTGACGAAGGCGAACTCCCGCTCCACCGTGCACCGGCGCGCCTATCTCGACTACGTCGGGGTCAAGCAGTTCGACGCCGCGGGCGAGGTGTGGCGCGAGCGGCGCTTCCTCGGCCTCTACACCTCGATCGCCTACCGTGCGAGGCCGGGGGAGATTCCGATTCTGAGGCGTAAGGTGGAGGCTGTCCTGGAGCGGGCCGGCTTCCGGCGGGGAAGCCACGACTACAAGAACCTCGTGGACGTCCTCGAGACCTACCCGAGGGACGAGCTTTTCCAGATCACGGTGGACGAGCTCTTCGAGGTAGCGATGGGGATCCTGCATCTGGGCGAGCGGCAGCGCGTCCGGCTCTTCGTGCGGCGGGACGCCTACGGGCGCTTCGCCTCTTGCCTTGTCTTCGTCCCCCGCGAGCGGTACACGACCGAGACGCGCCTCCGGATGCAAGAGATCCTGCAGCAGGCCCTCCACGGTGTCAGCGCCGACTTCTCAGTGCGATTCACGGAAGGCCCGCTCGCCCGGGTTCACTTCGTCGTCCGCACCGAGCCCGGCGCCTTCCCTCGCTACGACGTAGCCGACCTCGAGCGGCGACTCGTCGAGGTCACCCGCTCCTGGACGGACGACCTCAACGAGGCGCTCGTCGAGGAGCTCGGGGAGGAGCGCGGGATCGCCCTCTTCCGCGAGTACGGCCACGCCTTCCCGGCCGCCTACCGCGCCGACGTCCCGGCACGCATGGCCGTTCCGGACGTGGAGCGCATGGAGGGGCTCAACCCGGCCGGCGACCTGGCGATGAGCCTCTACCGACCGCTCGAGGCCCCCGAGGGTTTCCTCCGCTTCAAGCTCCTCCGCTCCGGGGAGGCCCTCCTCCTCTCGGACGTCCTCCCCCTTCTCGAGGACATGGGCGTCCAGGTCGTGGACGAGCGCCCGTACGAGATCGGGCCGAGGCGCGGGCAGACGATCTGGATCTACGACTTCGGCCTCGCCGCCGGCGGCGCGGGCGACCTCGAGACCGACCGCGTGCGGGAGAACTTCCAGGAGGCCTTCGCTCGCACGTGGCGGGGCGAGGCCGAGAGCGACGGGTTCAACCGGCTCGTGCTCCGAGCGCACCTCACCTGGCGCGAGATTGCCGTCCTGCGCACGTTCTGCAAGTACCTGCGCCAGACCAAAAGCCCGTACAGCCAGGGGTACATGGAGGAGACCCTCGCCGGCTATCCCCACGTGGCGCGCCTCCTTGTGGCGCTCTTCCGCACCCGCTTCGATCCCTCCCGCGGGCCGGAGGCCGAGCGGAAGGAGCGGACGGTGGCCGAGGAGATCGAGCAGGCGCTGGACGCCGTTCCCACCCTCGACGAGGACCGGATCCTGCGCAGCCTCTTGCGGCTGACCCAGGCGACCCTGCGCACGAACTACTTCCAGGAGGACGGAGACGGCCCGAAGCCCTACCTGTCCTTCAAGCTCGACCCGTCGGGCGTCCCCGACCTGCCCCTCCCGCGGCCGGCGGTCGAGATCTTCGTCTACTCGCCGCGCACCGAGGGCGTGCACCTGCGAGCGGGAAAGGTGGCCCGCGGGGGCATTCGCTGGTCGGACCGGCGCGAGGACTTTCGCACCGAGATCCTCGGGCTGATGAAGGCCCAGACCGTGAAGAACGCGGTGATCGTGCCCGTGGGAGCAAAAGGCGGATTCGTCGTCAAGCAGCCGCCTGCCGACGGCGACCGCGACGCGCTCCAGCAGGAGGTGGTCGCCTGCTACCGCACCCTGATCGCCGGGATGCTCGACCTGACCGACAACATCGTCGACGGCGAGATCGTGCCGCCTCGCGACGTCGTGCGCTACGACGAGGACGACCCGTATCTCGTGGTGGCGGCCGACAAGGGCACGGCCACCTTCTCCGACATCGCGAACGCAATCTCGCAGGAGTACGGCTTCTGGCTCGGTGACGCGTTCGCCTCCGGAGGCTCGACCGGCTACGACCACAAGCGGATGGCGATCACCGCGCGCGGGGCTTGGGAATCCGTGACGCGTCACTTCCGCGAGCTCGGCCTCGACGTCCAGACCACCGAGTTCACCGTCGTTGGGATCGGGGACATGTCCGGCGACGTGTTCGGCAACGGGATGCTCCTCTCCGAGCACATCAAGCTCGTCGGAGCCTTCGACCACCGGCACGTCTTCCTCGACCCGGATCCCGACCCCGAGGCGAGCTTCCGGGAGCGCAAGCGCCTCTTCGAGCTTCCCCGCTCGTCCTGGTCGGACTACGACCCCGGCGCCGTCTCCAAGGGCGGCGGCGTCTTCCCGCGCACGGCCAAGTCGATCCCCCTCTCGCCGGAGGTGCGACGCGTGCTGGGGGTCGAGGCCGACGCGCTGCCCCCGGGCGAGCTGATCTCCGCCCTGCTGAGAGCGCCGGTCGACCTGCTCTGGAACGGAGGCATCGGCACCTACGTCAAGGCAAGCCAGGAGTCCCACGCCGACGTGGGCGACAAGACGAACGATTCGCTGCGAGTGGACGCGGTGGAGCTCCGCTGCCGGGTGGTCGGGGAGGGCGGTAACCTCGGCTTCACCCAGCTCGGGCGAATCGAGTACGCCCGCAACGGCGGGCGCGTCAACGCCGACTTCATCGACAACTCGGGCGGTGTCGACTGCTCCGACCACGAGGTCAACATCAAGATCCTGCTCGACTCGATCGTGGCCGGCGGTGACCTCACCGAGAAGCAGCGCAACCAGCTCATCGCCGAGATGACGGACGCGGTGGCCGACCTCGTGCTGCGCGACAACTACGGGCAGACGCAGGCTCTCAGCCTGGCCACGCGCCAAGCGCTCTCGATGGTCGACGTCCACGCGCGGCTCATCCGAGAGCTGGAGCAGGCCGGGAAGCTCGACCGCGAGCTCGAGTTCCTCCCGAGCGACGAGTCGGTGGCGGAGCAGGAGAGCGCGGCCCACGGGCTCACCGGGCCGGAGCTGGCAGTGCTCCTCGCCTACAGCAAGATCACCCTCTACGAGGAGCTCATGGCGTCCGACGTGCCCGAGGACCCCTACCTCGCCCGCGATCTCGAGCGGTACTTCCCCCCGCGCCTCTCCGAAAGCTTCCGGGAGGAGATGGAGGATCACCGCCTCCGCCGGGAGCTGATCGCCACCTTCGTCACGAACAGCATGGTCAACCGCGCGGGCATGACCTTCGCCTTCCGCCTGGGCGAGGAAACCGGGGCGAGCGCAGCGGAGATCGCCCGCGCCTACACCGTCGCCCGGGACGTCTTCGACCTGCGCAGCTTCTGGGCCGACGTCGAGGCGCTCGACAACGTGGTCGCCGCCGACACTCAGCTCGACCTCCTGCTCGAGGGCCGGAAGCTGATCGAGCGGGCGTCACGCTGGCTCCTGCGCAACCGGCGCGGGCAGCTCGACATCTCCGCGACGGTCTCGTACTTCGCTCCGGGTGCGGCCGCGGTCTCCCGGGCGCTTCCGCAACTCCTGGTCGCCTCCGAGCGCGCGGCCCTGGAGCGGACGGCCAGCGGCCTCGAGGCGGCGGGAATCCCGGCGGAGCTCGCCGTGCGGACCGCCGGGCTGGGACAGCTCCTCTCGGCTCTCGACATCGTCGACGTGGCCAGCGCGACCGTCCTCGAGGTGGAGCAGGTCGGAGCGGCGTACTTCGCGCTCGGGGCGAGGCTCGACCTCCATTGGTTGGGCGACCAGATCGGCGCGCTTCCGCGCGACGACCGCTGGCAGACGCTCGCCAGGGCCGGCCAGCGCGAGGACCTCTACGCGCAGCACCGTCAGCTCACCCTCGACGTCCTCCGGGGCGGCCCCGAGGACGCCGGCGTCGAGGAGTGTCTCGAGGCGTGGGCGGCCCGCAACCACAGGCCGTTGGAGCGATGCCGGCAGGCGCTCACCGACATCAGGATGGGCGGCCTCTACAACCTGACGACGCTCTCGGTGGCGCTTCGCGAGATCCGCAACCTCACCCAGGTGGACGCGCCCTTCCCCTCGGCCGAGCTCCTCGCCGGGCGACCGCAGGAGCGGCCGACCGTGCCCGTGGAGGCCACCGCAGGGGCGGACCCCGGATCGGGAGAGGCCCCCCGGCAAGAAAACGTAGGCGCGGAGCGCAGGGTGCCGCCGCACCCGGGGGTCAGGCGAGGTCCTTGAGGTACCGCTTCGACACCTCCTCATAGCCAAGCGCCTCGTAGAAACGGTGTGCGGCCTCGCGGTGGGGACGCTCGCCGCTCGTCACCTCCATGAGGACGCAGCCGCGCGAACGGGCGAAGGCCTCGACCGCGCCGACGAGTGAGCGGCCGACGCCGTCGCGCCGGCGAGCCTCCGCGACCACGAGCGCCGAGAGGCGGCACCAGCTTCCGTCCTCGTGGGCAAGCGGCAGGACGCTCGCGGAGGCGAGGCCGACGAGCTCGCCGCCATCCTCCGTGACGAAGAGGCAGGAGGACGGATCGGCGGCGAAGCGGGCGACGCGGCCTGCGACACGCTCGGCGTCGTCGGGATAGCCGAGCTCCACGAGGAGCTGGGCAAGCGGCTCCGCGTCCTCCGGGCCGGCTTCCGGATCCTCACACGCCGATCCCGAAGAACTCAAAGACGCGGTTGACGGCCACGTTCAGCCACCAGAAGCGGTCGAAGAAGAGGAGCAGGCCGACCGCGACGAGCAGGATGCCGCTCACGAGTCGCAGCGTCCCGTAGCGGTCGCGCAGCCAGCGGAAGGCGACGAGAGCGCGGTCGAAGCCGAGGCCGACCGCCAGGAAGGGCACAGCGAGGCCGGCCGAGTAGACGGCGAGGAGCAGGACACCCTGTCCGACGGTCTGGCCCTCGCTCGCGAGCGCGAGGATAGAGGCGAGCACCGGGCCGATGCAGGGAGCCGCGCACACGCCGAAGGCCGCGCCGAGGAGCGCCGAGGAGCCGCTCCCGCGCGCGCCCTCCACGAGCCCGGGGGCGGCGAGCCGCTCGAGGAACGGCAGCGGCAGGAGCCCCATGAAGGCGAACCCGAGCACGACGACGAGCAGGCCGGCGACGGAGAGCAGGAGTCGCCGGTTCTCGCCGACGAGCCCGCCGGCCGCGCCGGCCGCCGCGCCGAGGCTGACGAAGACGACGGCGAAGCCGGCGACGAAGGGCAGGCTGGCTCCGACCACGCGCCCACCGCGCGCGCCGACCTCCCGGCCCGACACGGTGGCCAGGTAGGCCGGAACGAGCGGAAGGACACACGGCGTCGCGAAGGACAGGAGCCCGGCCGCGAAGGCGAGCGGGATCTTCGCCTCCATCACCCGTCGAAGCGGGCGAGCTCCTCGTCGACGCGCCGCTCGAGGGCGGGGTCGAGGGGCCCGCGCCCGTTCGCCGAGGGGTCGAGCCGCGCCTCCTCCTCGGGGCGGCCGCGGCTCCAGCGGCGCGCGGCGATGCCGAGGGCGGTCACCGCGATGAGCCCCCCGGCCAGCGGAAGGAGCCACGCGAGCAGGTTGAACCCCTCCTTCGGCGGGGCGGCGAGCACGTCCTCGCCGAAGCTGTCCACCAGCGCAGCCTTGATCTCGCTCTTCGTGTCCCCAGCGGCGATGCGCTCGCGCACGAAGTCGCGAATCCGATCGGCCACGGGCGCGTCGGAGAGCGCGAGCGGCGCGTTGCACGTCGGGCACCAGAGCTCCCGTTCGAGCTCCGCGACCGTCGGCCTCTCCTCGCTGGCAGGCGCCGAGGCGGCCGCGCAGAGGGCCAGGACGGCCGCGAGGAGGACCGCTTGCTTCACGTTCCGAGCGCCAGCCGGATGTTCTCCTCCAGCTGCTCCTCGGTGAACTCGCCCCTGACGTGCTCGCCGACGAGGCGCCCCTCCCTGTCGACGAACCATGTCTCCGGGAAGGCGTTGTAGCCGTAGCGGCCGAGCGTCACGCCGTTCCGGTCGTGCGCGATCGGATACGTGAGGCCATAGCGCTCGACGAAGCGGCGCGCGTCGCTCTTCAGGTCCTGCGCGTCGACTCCGAGGACGACGAGGCCCTCGTCCCGGTAGCGCTCCCAGGCGCTTTCGAGAAGAGGTGCCTCCTGCTTGCACGGCTGGCACCACGACGCCCAGAAGTTGAGGACGACGGCCTTCCCCCGGTAGTCGCTCAGGGAGATCATGGCGTCGCCGTCGAGCGACTCGAGCGTGAAGTCCGGCGCCGCCGGGCGCTTCCCCGCCGCGACGGCGTCGTCGAGCCCGCGGCCCTCTTCCTGCTGGACGACGCGCCAGCCGAGAAGGGCGACGAGCAGGGCGACCACCGTGACGGCGGCCGCCTGCAGGATGAGCTTGCCGCGGCGCGCCATGGACCGCGACCCAGTCTACCGGCGTCCTTACGCGGCGCGGATGAAGACGGTCGTCCCGATGCGGACGCGCTCGAAGAGCCACTCCGCTTCGTGGAGGTACATGCGCACGCAGCCGTGCGAGGCGAACCCGCCGATCGAGGCGGAGTTGTACGTGCCGTGGATCCCGACGGCCCCCACCGAGAGCCCCATCCAACGCGTCCCGAGCGGGTTCCCGGGCCCGGGAGGGATCGGCTTGGCACCCGAGGCCCAGCCCGTATTCGGGGGATACCACCAGGGATTGCGCTGCTTCGAGACGATGCGGAAGCGGCCGGTCGGCGTCGGATACGAGGGCTGGCCGACCGCGACCCGGAAGACACGCACGAGCCCCATGCCGCCCCGCCTCTTCACCCCGCGATAGAGGAAGAGGCTTCGCGAGCCACGGCGGATGACCACGACGGGCCCGATGTTTCCTCTCCTCACAGACGCTCGGACGACCCTCCAGGGCAGCGTCACCAGATCGCGCCGGTGACGGCGAAGCGCCGAGCTCACGCGGTAGATCGCTTTCCGGGTTCCGAGCTTCCGCCCGCGCCGGGCATTCGTGACGGCGGGCCGACCGCTCCTGAGGAGGATGCGCGAATTCACCGGCTTCCGGTCGAACGAGCGTGCCCACTGGGCCACCCAGCGCCGTACGTGACGCCGCTTGACGACGACCTCGAGCCCGATCCTGCTTCCTTCGGCGGCCGTGAGCGCCGCTGTGACCGCCTTGCTCACTCGCGCGCCGGATCGGAGCGTCGCGGGCGCGACTCTCCGCGTCCGGTCCCGAAGCCGCAGCTGAAGCGGCTGGTGGAAGGACGCCCGGACCGCTGCGACGGCGTCCGCGCGGTTCAGGCCGCCGACGTCGACGCCGGCGATCCTCACGCCGTCCGCGATGAGCGGCGGGCCGGCAGGCGGCTCCGGCGGGTCCTGGGCGTGCGCGGGCGCCGCAGCGACGAGCGCCAGACCAACGGCGAGGACGAGCCCACGACGCACCTTCATGTTCATCTTAGACGGGAGAGCGGTCAAGATTCTTCACGCGTGTCGTTCGTCTCCCCCACCCTGCCTCCTTCAGGCCCGTGATCGTCTCGCTCCAC
>JBOHAD010000034.1:0-25148 GCA_050697555.1 Gaiellaceae bacterium
CGGACGGCCCGCGGAACCTCCGCAACGCGATTCGCGTGGCGCTCGCGCCGGAGGCGCGCGGCCGCGGGGCGCTGGTCGCCTTCGCCGGCGAGCTGCACGCCGCGCGGGAGGCCCGCAAGGTGCACACGAGCGGGGTCCGCGCCTTCGACTCGCCGGGCTACGGGCCCGTCGGGCACGTGGACGGGGAGCGGGTGGTCTTCCGTGGCCGGCCCGACCGCCGCCCTCCGCTGCCGTCGCCGACCGGGCCGCTGCCGCAGGTCGATCTGATCCGCCTCTACGCCGGGAGCGACGACCGCTTCGTGCGCATCTCGCTCGAGTCGGGCAGCCGGGCGATCGTGCTCGAGGGAACCGGCCGCGGGAACGCCAGCGAGCGGCTCCTTCCCGGCATCGAGGCCGCCGTTCGGGCGGGCATTCCCGTCGTGGTGTGCTCGCGCTGCGCCGCCGGGCGCGTCGAGCCGGTCTACGGGCGGGGCGGCGGCAAGGACCTCGCCGAAGCGGGCGCGCTCTTCGCCGGCGACTTGGCAGGGCCGAAGGCGCGGGTTCTCCTCCAGCTCGCGCTCGCGGCCGGGCTCGACGTCCGGGCGGTCCTTGAAGCCGAGGGCTGACGAAGGTTAGGCTCGTATGTCAGACAAAGGAGGCCGAACATGTCCGTACTGATCAAGGGCGGTCGCATCATCACGGCCGCCGACGACTACGTCGGCGACGTCTACGTCGAGGCCGAGACGGTCTCGCTGATCGGGGAGTCGCTGGACGTCCAGGCCGACAAGGTCATCGACGCGGGCGGGAGGTACGTCCTGCCCGGCTGCATCGACCCGCACACGCATCTCGAGATGGCGTTCGGCGGGACGGTCACGTGCGACGACTTCACGTCCGGCACCGTGTCGGCCGCCTTCGGCGGCACGACCGCGCTCGTCGACTTCTGCATGCAGACGCCGGGCGACTCGCTTCCGGATGCCCTCGCCGCCTACCACGAGAAGATCGAGCGCGCGAAGCCGGTCATCGACGTCGGCTTCCACATCGGCATCACGGATCTCCACGAGGGAGGCAACCTCGAAGACCTCTCGCGCCTGCCCGACGAGGGGATCACGAGCTACAAGCTCTTCATGGCGTACAAGGGCGCCGTCATGGTCGATGACGAGACGCTCTTCAAGACGATGCGCGTCGCCTCGAAGACGGGTGCGCTCGTCATGGTGCACGCGGAGAACGGCGACGCCATCGACGTCCTCGTGAAGGAGGCCATCGCCGCCGGGAAGACGGAGCCGAAGTGGCACGCTGCCACCCGCCCGCCGATCACCGAGGCCGAGGCGACCAACCGCGCGATCCAGCTCGCGCGGGTGGCCGGATGCCCGCTCTACGTCGTCCACGTCTCGTGCGAGGAGGCCATCGAGCCGATCGCGCGCGCCCGCGCGGCGGACTGGGACGCCTGGGGCGAGACGTGCACGCAGTACCTCTTCATCGACGAGACCGCGCTCGACCAGCCCGACTTCGAGGGCGGGAAGTACGTGTACACGCCTCCGCCGCGCCCGAAGAAGAACCAGGAGCACCTCTGGCATGCGATCTCCACCGACGTCCTCACGGTCGTCTCGACCGATCACTGCCCCTTCAACTGGGACGGGCAGAAGACACTCGGGCGAGACGACTTCTCGAAGATCCCGAACGGCGGCCCCGGCATCGAGAACCGCCTGCACATGCTGCACCACTTCGGGGCCCGCGAGGGCCGCTTCTCGCTCAACCGGATGGTCGAGCTCCTCTCCACGAACCCGGCCAAGTTCTTCGGCTTCTATCCGCGGAAGGGGACCATCGCGGTGGGGAGCGACGCCGACATCGTCGTCTTCGATCCCGAGAAGCAGCTCACGATCTCGGCGAGCACGCATCACTCGAACGTCGACTACAACCTCTTCGAGGGCACCGAGGTGCGCGGTGCTCCCGAGGTCGTGCTCGTGCGCGGCCAGGTGATCGTCGAGAACGACGAGCTCGTCGCCGAGCCGGGCGCGGGGCAGTTCGTGAAGCGGGCGCGCTTCGGCGAGCAGCTGAGCTCGGCCGGGAAGAGAGCAGTCCTCGCGTGAGCGACGAGCAAGCGAAGGAGGTCTACGAGCGCGCCCGCCTCGGCGGAAGCGTCACGCTCGGCGAGCGGCCGGCGGTCCTCGTCGTCGACTTCAGCTGCGGCTTTACGGACCCCGAGTGCGCGCTCGGGGCCGACATGACGGACGAGGTCGAGGCGACGAAGCGGATCCTCGACGTTGCGCGCGCGAAGGGCCTCGCCGTCGTCTTCACGAGCATCGGCTTCGAGCCGAGCCTGAAGGACGGCGGCCTCTGGCTCCAGAAGGCGCCCGCGCTCGCCGACCTGCAGCTCGGCGGGCGCTGGGTCGAGCTCGACCCGCGCCTCGAGCCGCGCGAAGACGAGACGGTCGTCCTGAAGAAGGGAGCCTCGGCGTTCTTCGGCACGAACCTGGCGGCGATCCTGATCTCGCAGGGAGTGGACACGGTGATCCTCTGCGGCGCGACGACGAGCGGCTGCGTTCGGGCCACTGCGGTCGACCTCCTTCAGCACGGGTTCCCGACGCTCGTTCCGCGCGAGTGCGTCGGCGACCGCGCCGAGGCGCCGCACGAGGCGAATCTCTTCGACATCCAGGCGAAGTACGCGGACGTCGTCTCGCTCGAGGACGCTCTCGGCTACCTGGAAAGCATCCCGAGCCGCGCGGGAGTCGGCGTCTAGGATCGCGACGTTCGCAGAGGTGGGGCGGGATGCTCGCGTCCCGCCTCCCTGCGGCCCGCCGTGGACGTCGTCCTCCTCGCGACCCTCGCAGGCGTCCTCTTCGGCGCCCTCGCCGTCGCTGTCCGCGGCGGCCTCCTCCGCCGCCCGGACCCGGAGGCGGGCGCCCTGGTGGTCGCCGCCGTCGGCTGCCTGGTGGCGCTGATCGTCGCGGCGCCGGTGGTCGCCCTCGAGGAGGTCGACCTCGGCGGACTTTGGCCGTTCGCGCTCGTCGGAGCGATCGTCCCGGGCGCCTCGCAGATCGTTTTCGTACGCGCGGTGCGTGACGCGGGCGCCTCCCGTACCGCCGTGCTCATCGGAACGGCGCCGCTCCTCTCGGCCGGAATCGCCATCGCCTTCCTGGACGAGCCGTTTCGGGCCGCGCTCGCCGTCGCGACCGTGGCGATCGTCTTCGGCGGCCTCCTGCTCGCGTGGGAACGCGAGCGTCCGCCCGGCTTCCGGCTCGTAGGCGTCCTCCTCGCGCTCGCGGCCGCCGGGCTCTTCGCCGTGCGCGACAACGTCGTCCGCTGGCTCTCGGTCGACGGCGGAACGCAGCCGCTCCTCGCCGCCGCCGTCTCGCTCGCGGCGGCGGCGTTCGCGCTCCTGATCTACCTCGTCGTGGTCGGTCGCGGCCCGCTCGGCCCGCGGGTGCGGGCGTCCCTCTCGGCGTTCATCCCCGCCGGCGTCTGCCTGGGCCTCGCCTACGCCGCCCTCCTCTTTGCCCTCGACGAGGGGGAGGTGACCGTCGTCGCGCCGCTCAACGCGACGCAGTCGCTCTGGGGCGTGGCCTTCGCCGCCGCCTTCCTCGGCCGCGCGGAGGCGGTCGGCGCGAGACTCGTCCTCGCTGCGCTCCTCGTCGTCGCGGGCGGCGTCCTCGTCGGCGCGACGCGCTGAGGGCGCTCAGCCTCCCCGCGGCCTCCTCCGGGCGAAGTCGTCGGCGATCTCGTCGAACGTCGCCCAGCGAACGCCGTCGTGAGAGTTCAGGTGCTCGATGATCCGCTCGTGCATGAGCAGCACCTGCGGGCGGCCGCTCACGTCGGGGTGAATCGTCATCGTGAAGACGGCGTAGTCGTGCTCGCGGTAGACCCAGTCGAAGGCGTCCATCCAGATCTGCTCGAGCTGGCGGGGGTTGACGAAGCCGTGGCTGTTCGGGGAGGCCTTGATGAACATCATCGGCGGCAGGTCGTCGAGGTACCAGCTGGCGGGGATCTCGATCAGGTCGGTCTCCTCGCCGCGTACGAGCGGCTTCATCCACTCGGCGGCGGGTTGCGAGTAGTCGATCTTCGTCCAGGAGTCGCCCACGCGCACGTAGTAGGGGTGGAAGTCCTTGTGCATGAGCGAGTGGTCGTACTTGATCCCGTGCTTCAGGAGGAGCTCGTTCGTCACGCGGGAGAACTCCCACCACGGCGCGACGTATCCGGTCGGGCGGCGGCCCCAGACCTCCTCGATCAGACCGATACACCTGACCAGCACGTCCTCTTCCTGCTCGGGCGTCATCGCGATCGGGTTCTCGTGCGAGTAGCCGTGCATTCCGATCTCATGGCCGGCCTCGGCGACCATGCGGGTCTCCTCCGGGAACGTCTCGATCGAGTGCCCCGGGATGAACCAGGTCGTCTTGAGCCCGACCCTGTCGAACAGCTCCAGGAGCCGCGGACTGCCGACCTCGCCGGCGAAGAGCCCACGGGAGATGTCGTCGGGCGAGTCCTCGCCGCCGTAGGAGCCGAGCCAGCCGGCGACGGCGTCGACGTCGATCCCGTACGCGCAGAAGATCTCCTTCGCCATCCGCTTCCTCCTCGTCGCTTGGGAGAGTGAACGTAGTCCGGCGGCGTGCTAGAAAGCAAGCGCAATGTGCGCCCTCTGCGGCGTCCTCTTCACGAGCCACTGGGCCGAGCGCGACTCCGGGCGGCGCGAGCGCGTCTTCCGGGTACGCCTCCTGAACCGGGTGCTCGAGCACTTCGGTCTCGAGCTGGGGGACTGGGGCGGGCGCGTCTACCTCCTGCGCGACCGCAAGGGCAAGACGGCCGTGGTGGACGACCTCGGCGGGCTCTGGGCGGCGGCGGAGCAGCTCGCCGGGCGGCCTCTCGACCCGCTCGATCCCGCGCTCGTCGCGGCGCTCCGCCGTGGCTGATCGCCTTCCAGTCGCCCTCGTCACCGGCTTCCTCGGAAGCGGCAAGACGACGCTCCTGAGCCGGCTCCTCGGCCGACCGGGGCTCGGCGAGACGGCGGTCATCGTCAACGAGCTCGGCGAGGTGGCGATCGACCACCACCTCCTGCGCCGGGTCGACGAGCGCACTGTCCTCCTCGCGAACGGCTGCCTCTGCTGCACGCTCCGCGGAGACCTCGCAGACGAGCTCCGCGATCTCCTGAGCCGCCGAACGCGCGGCGAGATCCCGGCCTTCCAGCGCGTGCTCGTGGAGACGACCGGCCTCGCCGACCCCGCGCCGATTCTGAACACGCTCCTGGCCGAGCCCGTCGTCCGCCACCACTTCGAGCCGGGCGCGGTGCTCGCCACCGTGGACTCCGTCAACGGTCTCGGCCAGCTCGAGCGCGAGGCGGAAACGGTCAAGCAGGTGGTCGTGGCCGACCGCCTCGTCGTCACGAAGACGGACGTCGCCGACCGCGACGAGGTGGCGCGGCTCGAGGAGCGCCTCCGGGCCCTGAATCCCGCCGCGGAGCTACTGGAGGTCTCGTTCGGGGAGGTCGAACCTGCCGTTCTGCTCGCGGCAGGCAACCGCGATCCGCGGGAGCTCCGGATGCCGGAGGTGCCCGCGCACGGAAGCGACCTGCACCCCTTCGTGCTCTTCCTCGAGCGGCCGGTCGACTGGACGGCCTTCGGCATCTGGCTGACGATGCTGCTCCAGGCGCGGGGCAACGACGTCCTGCGCGTGAAGGGCCTCCTCAACGTGGGCGGCCCGGGACCGGTCGTGCTGAACGGGGTCCAGCACGTCGTGTACCCGCCCGAGCACCTCGAGGCTTGGCCGGACGAGGACCGGCGCTCGCGGATCGTCTTCATCGCGCGCGGGATCACGAAGCGCGAGCTCGAGGAGTCGCTCGCCGCCTTCGACGCCGCTTCCCTAGCCGGGTAGGACCTCCGCGAGCAGGCGGCGCACCTGCGCCGGCTTCGGGTCGCGTCCCATGGGGACGAGGCCGAGCCGCTCGCCGGGCCGGAGGTCGAGCCGCTCGAGCTGCTCCCGGCACTTCTCGGGCGTCCCGGCGACCGCCCAGTCCTCCACGATCTCGTCGGGCACGGCGCGGGCATGCGCGGCTCCGTGGGCCAGGTGCTCCCCGTAGGCATACGACGCCCGGACCTGCTCGGCCGCCTTCTGTTCGACCGGCGTGAGCTCGGCGGGCAGCGGATGCCGGAGCGAGCGGGCGACGTACGACTTCACGTCCTCGCGCGCCTCTGCGCCGTCGTCGGCGACCGCGAACGGGACCCAGAAGGTCAGCTCGAATCCCTCCGCGGGCTCTCCGGCCGCGATGCGCGCTCGCGCCGCCTCGAGCTGGCGAGGGTGGAGGCCCACGACCGCGAGGCAGCCGTGCCCGATCCGGCCGGAGAGCTCGAGCATGCGCGGGCCGCTCGCGCCCACGTGGACGGGGATCGGCGGTTGCCCTGCTCCGTAGCCCAGCCCGCCCTCGCCGCCCGCCCAGAAGGCGCGCAGCCCTCCGACGGCGCGCTCGAGCTCTGCCAGCCGGGCGGGACGAGCGCCGACGGTGCGGACGGCGCTCGCGCCGAGCCCGAGGCCGAGGGCGGCGCGGCCCTCCGAGAGCTCCTGGAGCGTCATGAGCGCGCTCGCCGTCACGGCGATGTGGCGCGAGATCGGGTTCGTCACCGCGGGCCCGAGGCGGACGCGGGTCGTGCGCTCGGCGGCGGCACCGAGGAGGACGTGCAGCTCGCGCCAGAGGACCGGCGAGTCGCCCACCCAGATCCCGCCGAGACCCGCCTCCTCGGCGAGCTCGGCACATTCCAAGAGCCCCGCCGGCTCTTCGGTCCCGTAGACGACGAGGTCGAGCGCCGCGCGCTCAAGCATGCGGGAGCACCTCCCTCGCGAGCAGCTCGAGCGTGCGCAGGGCGTCGGGCTGGGGCATGCCCGGCCACTGGACGCGCACGACGAGCTCCGTTACGCCGAGGTCCGAGAGCGCGCGGATCTGCTCCGCGGCCGTGTCGGGCGCTCCGACGATGAACCGGCCCGCGCGGAGGTCGTCCCACTCCCGCCGCAGCGTGTCCGTCGGCGGCAGCACGTCGCTCTGGCCCCACTTCACGTACGCCTCGTATTTCGGGGCAAGATACGGGCGCACGACCGCGAGCGCCTCCTCCTCGGTGGGTGCGATGCAAGCCTCGCGGAGCATCGGCAGCTCGTCCGGGTCGGAGCCCCGCTCGGCGCGGAAGAGCGCGAGCTGCCGCTCCACCTCGGCGACGCTGGCGTGGGGGTTCACGAACCACGTGTCTGCGAGGCGGGCGGCGCGCCGGACGGCGGCGTCGCCGTTCGCGGCCATCCAGATCGGCGGCCGCGGCCGCTGGAGCGGTCGCGGGGCGAGCCGCGCGCCCTCCAGCCGGTAGCCGTGTCCGCTCGCGGTCACCTCCTCACCCTCGAGCAGGCGCCGGACCACGTCGAGCTTCTCCCGGTAGACGCGCACCCGCTCGGCGGGCAGACCGAAGGCCGCGTTCTCCTCGTCGCGGTAGCCGAGGCCCACCCCGAGGACGAAGCGGCCGCCCGTGACGACGTCGAGCGTCGCCGCTTCCTCGGCGACTTCGACGGGGTTGAGGAGCGGGAGGAGCAGGATGCCGGCGCCGACTCGCAGGTCGCCGGCCTCGGCCGCGAGCCGCGCGAGCAGCGGCACCGGCTGCAGCATCTGGTAGGGCGCGGGGAGGAAGTGCTGTCCGGCGAAGATCGAGTCGAAGCCGGCGTCGCGGACGAGCCGCACCTGCTCGAGGTGCTCTGAGAGCCGCACTGCCGGATCGTCCCCGGCCGGGTGCTGCGCGGCGACGAAGAGCCCGAAGCGCACGACGCCTAGTGGCCGCCGGGGTCGGAGCTTGCGATCCGACTGATCCGATTGGGGTCGGAGCTTGCAACCGAACGCGCCAACGCGCGCACGACGCTGTGACTGAAGTGAGGCGCCGGCCTGGACAGGTCGAGGGCGACTCTACGCTCACTCGGATGGCGCGCGCGCTTCGCCTCGAGATTCCGGGTGCTCTCTACCACGTGACGAGCCGTGGCAACGCCGGCGACCACATCTTCCAGGAAGAGGCTGATCGGCGGCTTCTCCTGGAGCTGCTCACCGGCGTCGTGGACCGCTTCGCCTGGCTCTGCCACGCCTTCTGCGTCATGGGCAACCACTACCACCTCCTGCTCGAGACGCCGAGGCCGAACCTGTCACGCGGCATGCGCAGCTTGAACAGCGTCTACGCGCAGGCGTTCAACCGACATCGCCGCCGCCGCGGCCACGTCTTCCAGGGGCGGTTTCACGCCGTGCTCGTCGAAAAGGAGCGCCATCTGCTCGAGATCGCCCGCTACATCGTCCTGAACCCCGTGCGGGCGCGCCTCGTCTCGGCGGCGGGGGACTGGCCGTGGAGCAGCTATAGGGCGGCGGTCGGGGCGGCACCCTGTCCCTCCTGCCTCACTCTCGACTGGCTCCTGGCACAGTTCGGGGAGGAGCGCTCGCAGGCGCAGGAACGCTACCAGCGCTTCGTCGCGGACGGCCTGGGTCACGAGCCTTGGGCGGAGCTCCGCGGCCGCATCTACCTCGGAAGCGAGGAGTTCGTTCGCGCGTCGAGCCAGCATGCTGAGCCGATTCCGGACGTCCCGCGCGAACAATGGCAACCGCTGCGACGGCCGCTCGCCGAGCTCTTCGCAGCGGAGGGCGACCGCGGGATCGCGACCGCGTACCGAGGTGAGGGTTACCGACTCCGTGACATCGCGGAGCACCTCGACGTCCATCCGGCGACTGTCAGTCGCAGGCTCCGGAGCGTCGAGCAACGGACGCGCGGCTGACGGCTCGTTCGCAACCGACCCCCTGACGGGGCGCGTCGCGGCGCCCGTGCGGCGCTTCATTGCAAGCTCCGACCCCGAGGGCGCAGGTTCCCAGGTTCCGCGCCGGCCGTGCTCGATTGCAAGCTCCGACCCCCGAGGGCGTCCTAGTAGGAGCGGGGCATGCCGAGGACGTGCTGGCCGAGGTAGGCCAGGATGAGGTTGTTCGACACCGGCGCGATCGTGTACAGCCGTGTCTCGCGGAACTTCCGCTCGACGTCGTACTCCTCCGCGAAGCCCCAGCCTCCATGCGCGTCGAGGCAGGCGTTGGCGGCCTCCCAGGAGGCTTCCGCGGCGAGGAGCTTCGCCATGTTCGCCTCCGCGCCGGCCGGCTCTCCCTGCTCGAAGAGCCAGGCCGCCTTGTAGCGCATGAGGTCGGCGGCCTCGATGGCCGCGTGCGCGCGCGCGAGCGGGAACTGGACGCCCTGGTTCGCGCCGATGGGTCGCCCGAAGACGACCCGCTCGGAGGCGTAGCGCGCGGCTTTCTCGACGAACCAGTGCCCGTCGCCGATGCACTCGGCCGCGATCAGGACGCGCTCCGCGTTCATCCCGTCGAGGATGTAGCGGAAGCCTTGGCCCTCCTCGCCGACGAGCGCGTCCGCCGGCAGTTCTACGCCGTCGAGAAAGACCTCGGTCGTCGCGTGGTTCATCATCGTGCGGAGCGGCCGGATGCTGAGCTTCTCGCCCGCGGCCTCCATGTCGACGAGGAAGACCGAGAGCCCATCGCTCTTCTTCTCCACCTCCTCGAGGGGAGTCGTCCGCGCGAGCAGGAGCATGAGGTCGGAGTAGAGGGCCCGCGACGTGAAGACCTTCTGGCCCCGCACGACGTAGCCGCCGTCCACCCGCTCGGCTGTGGTCTGGATCCGGGTCGTGTCCGACCCGACGGTCGGCTCGGTGACGCCGAAGGCCTGGAGGCGGAGCTCCCCGGCCGCGATCCTCGGCAGGTAGCGCCGCTTCTGCTCCTCGCTCCCGTGCCGGAGCACGGTCCCCATCGTGTACATCTGGGCGTGGCAGGCGGCCGCGTTCCCGCCCGAGGCGTTGATCTCCTCGAGGATGACGCTCCCCGCCGTCAGGCCGAGCCCGGCCCCCCCGAACTCCTCGGGGATGAGCGCCGCGAGCCAGCCGTGCTCGGTGAGGGCCGCCACGAACTCCTCCGGATAGCGGTCGGGCTCGAGCGAGCGCCAGTACTCCCCGGGGAAGCCGGCGCAGAGCTCGCGCACCGCGGCCCGGACCTCGCTCAGCTCGTGCGGGAGCGAGAAGTCCACGTCAGACCGCGTACTGCTCCAGCAGCCGCCGGGCGATCAGGAGCTGCTGGATCTCGTTCGAGCCCTCGCCGAGGATGAGGACCGGCGCGTCGCGGTAGATCCGCTCGACGGGATACTCCTGCGAGTAGCCGTATCCTCCGTGGATCCGCATCGCCTCGAGGGCGACCTCCTCGGCGGTCTCGGTGGCGAAGAGCTTCGCCATGCCCGCCTCGAGGTCGGCGCGCTCGCCCGCGTCCTTCTTCCGGGCGGCCTCGAGCATGAGGAGGCGCGAGGCCTCGATCTTCGTCGCCATCTGCGCGAGCTTGAGCTGGATCGCCTGGTGGTGCGCGATCGGCTTGCCGAACGCCTCCCGTTCCTGCGCGTAGCGGATGGAGGCCTCGAAGGCCGCCTGCGCGATTCCGACAGCGCGGGCGGCGATGTTGACGCGGCCGAGCTCGATCCCCCCCATGAACTCTCGAAATCCAGCGTTCTCTCCGGCTTCGCCTCCGAGAACGCTGGATGCGGGGACCCTGAAGCCGTCGAACACCAGCTCGACGCTCTCGACTCCCTTGTAACCGAGCTTCTTGAGCGGTTTCGAGATCGTGAGCCCAGGCTGCTCGTGGACGTTCGGCTCCTTCTCGACGATGAAGGCCGTCATTCCCCGATGGGGTGGATCGGCGTCCGCGTCCGTCTTGGCGAGGAGCATGACGCCGCTCGAGCGCAGGCCGTTCGTCGCCCACATCTTCTGCCCCGTGATCACGTACTCGTCGCCCTTGCGGACCGCCCGCGTGCGGATCGCCTGCACGTCGGAGCCCGCGTGCGGCTCGGTCATCGAGTAGGCGAAGTGGAGCTCGCCGGTGGCCATGCGGGGCAGGTAGCCGCGCCGCTGCTCCTCCGTCCCGTACGTCCTGATCATCCAGGCGGAGATGAAGTGAGTGTTCAGGACACCGGAGAGGCTCATCCAGCCGCGCGAGAGCTCGACCTGGATCAGCGCGTACGTGGTCAGGTCGAGCCCGAGGCCCCCGTAGTCCTCCGGGATCGTGACGCCGAAGAGGCCGAGCTCTTTCATTGTCTCGACGAGCTCCGTCGGGTACTCGTCGGCGTGCTCGAGGTCGGACGCGACCGGGAGGACGTCGCGCTCGACGAACGCCCGGATGGTGCCGACGATCTCCTGCTGCTCGGTCGTGAGCTCGGTGGTCGCCATCAGGCGGCGGCGCCTTCGGCGACCGCGGCCGCCGCGAGCGGGGCGAGTGCGGCGCGGAGGTCGTCCAGCTCATCGAGGGCGAGGATGGCCGCCTCGAGCGCGTCTACGTTATCCGCGTCGAGAGCGAGCAAGGCGTTCTCGCGGAACTTCTCGCGCACCTCGCCGGAGCTCATCGGGTTCTCCGGGCCGCCGCGCTGATGCGGGAGGTCGGCCTCGAGCGTGCGCCCGTCCCGTGTCGTGATGCGCACGCCACCGGGGAATGCGGCCGGATACGAGGGATAGTCCTTCACCTCGTAGCGGACGCGCTTGGCGAGGTCGAGGACGCGCGGGTCCTGGATCGCGTCGGGCGAGTAGGTCGTCACCCCGCACCGTCCGTGGACGAGCATGGCGGCAGCCGAGTACTGGAGGCTGAACTTCGCCTCGTAGGGGGTACGGGGCGCGAGCTTCGACCCGGCGGGCTCGAGGACGAGGTCGACTCCCGCGGCGGGGACGGTCACGACGACGTCCTCGACGTCTTCGGGCGAGAGCCCGCTCGCGGCGGCGTCGGCCGTCGCCCCGACCGCCCCGTGCATGAAGTGACACGCGGGATAGGGCTTGTACGCGATCCGCGGCGTCTCCCAGCGCGCGCCGAGGTCGGCGAGCTGCCGCTCGAGGTCGACCTCGCCCCGCGCTGCGCCGAGGAAGGCATGGTAGAGGCCGAACTTGCCCTCGAAGACGCTCGGCGGCCCTTCCGCTCCGTGCGCGGCCAAGCGGGCCGCCAGCACGGCGCCGTGCGCGGCCCACGCCGGGTGGATCGGCTTGGTCGCCGTGCCGTCCTCGAGGTAAGCGAAGAGGCCGGAGGCGAGCGAGCCGGCGATGCCGAGCGCGCTCGTGGTCCGGTCTCGATCCAGGCCTCCGAGGCGGGCGGTCGCCGCAGTGGCCCCGAAGATCCCGCAGATCGCCGTCGGGTGGAAACCGCGCTTGTGGAAGAGCCCCGTCGCCGCCATGCCGACGCGGGTCACGACCTCGTTCGCGGCGACGATCGCGGTGAGCGCGTCGCGGCCGCCGGCGCCGGTCGCCTCCGCAACGGCAAGCGAGGCCGGGCACGCGACGACGCTCACGTGCGCCACCGAGTCCGAGTGGGTGTCGTCGTAGTCGAGGCCGTGGCAGACCATCGCGTTGGCGAAGGCGGCGCCGGCCGCGGGCAGCCCCGACCGCGCGCCGATGACCGTGGCTTGCTCCTCGCCGCCCAGCTCCGCCATCGTCTCCCTACCCTCCGTCGCCACGTCGAGGGCGGTCGCCGCGAGGCCGCACCCGAGCGTGTCCAGGAGGTGGAGCTTGGCCGCCTCGGCGACCTCGCCCGGAACGTCGTCCAGCTCGAGGCCGGCCGTCCACTCGGCAAATCGCTCCGCTGCCGTCATCTCACACCGTCCAGTCGTCGTCGGTTCCGGGAAAGGTGTCCTCGACCTCTGGGGCGTCCCGCTTGTAGACCATGAACGTCCGCTTGAACTCGATCACGACCTCGCGCCGCTGGTTGAGCCCGCGGCAGCGCATCGTGACGATGCCGACGCTCGCGTTCGAGGCTGACTCGCGCAGGTCCGTGATCTCGCTCTCCGCCCAGAGCGTGTCGCCGGCAAAGACGGGGTTCGGGAGCTTGATGTCGGTCCAGGAGAGATTCGCGGCGGCGTTCTCGCTCGTGTCCGGGACGGTCATGCCCGTGACGATCGCGAGCGTGAACGTCGAGTTCACAAGGGGCCGCCCGAAGCGCGTCCGCTCGGCGAAGGGGACATTGAAGTGCACCTGGTTGGTGTTCAGCGTGAGACACGTGAACCAGATGTTCTCCGTCTCGGTGAGCGTCCGTCCGAAGCGGCTCCGGAAGACGTCGCCCACGTCGAAGTCCTCGTAGTACCTCCCGCGCCACCTCTTCGGCGCAGCCGCGTGCTCAGCTGTCATCGGGAGCGCTCCTTTCCGCTTGGGCCAGTACCTGCCTTGCCCGCTCGACCACGGGGAGGTCGACCATCTGGCCGTCGAGGGCGACGGCGCCGCGTCCTTCCGTGGCACTCCGCTCGTACACGTCGACGATCCGCCGGGCATGCTCGATTTCCTTCTCTTGGGGAGAGAAGACGCGGTTCACGATCTCGACCTGGGCCGGGTGGATGCAGAGCTTGCCGCGGAACCCGAGCGAGCGCGCGAGGCGGCACTCACGCTCGAGACCGTCCGCGTCTCGCGTGTCCAGATGGACGAGGTCGAAGGGGGAGCGGATCCCGGCGGCGGCCGAGTCGAGCACGAGCTGCGAGCGGGCGAGGAGGACCTCCTGACCGTCGGGACGCGGCTCGAGACCGAGCTCGAGGCCGAGGTCGACCGCGCCGAGGGCGAGCGCCGCGACGCGGGGCGCCGACGCGGTCTCGTACGCGTGTTTGAGGCCCCGGGCACTCTCGACGATCGCCAGGACCGGAGGGCCCTCCTCTGGGAGCTCGGCGACCGCGCCGGGCGTCGCCTTCGGCAGCACGAGCATGTCCAGCGGAAGTGGGGCGAGGGCGCGCAGGTCGTCGTCCCAGAACGCGGTCCCGGCGCCGTTGACGCGGACGGCCACGAGGCTCGCCGTCCGGGGCCCCGCGAAGATCTCGGCAACGAGCTTTCGGGCCGTTTTCTTCTCAGCGGCTGGCACGGCGTCCTCGAGGTCGGCGACGACGGCGTCCGCCCCCGCCGAGAGTGCCTTCTCGAGCTTGTGTCCGTCGTTTCCGGGGACGAAGAGGAGGGAGCGGGCCGAGGCGAGCGACGACATAGCAAGTTGACATTCTTGCCGAAGTCAGACATAAACATGAACTCGTCTTTCCGCGCAAGGGAGGGGGAGGCTCTCGTGAAGGCGGTCGTTTTCCACGAGTTCGGAAGCTCCGATGTGCTGCGGCTCGAGGAACTCGACGATCCGAGGCCGGGCGCCGGGGAGGTCACGCTCGACGTGGCCGCCTGCGCCCTGAACCACCTCGACGTCGACGTGCGCGAAGGCGTCTCGCGCTTCCCTGTCGAACCGCCCCACGTGCTCGGGCTCGAGGTCGTCGGGCGGATCGCCGAGGTGGGGGAGGGCGTCGAGGGCTGGGCGGTCGGCGACCGCGTCATGCCGCACCTGATGGACACGTGCGGCCGATGCCGCTTCTGCACCACGGGCCGGGAGTCGCTCTGCGTCGCCGCCGGCTTCATCAGCTTCGTGCACTCGGGCGGCTACGCGGAGCGCCTCGTCTGCTCCGCCTCGCAGCTCATCCGCGTGCCCGAGGAGATCGGGGACGTCGAGGCGGCGGCGCTCCAGATCCCGTTCGCCACGGCCTGGCACATGCTCTTCACGCGCGGCAAACTGCGCCCCGGCGAGACCGTGCTCGTCAACGCCGTCGGGAGCGGTATCGGCTCGGCCGCCGTGCAGCTCGCGCACATGGCCGGCGCCTACGTGATCGGCACGGCCTCCACCGACGACAAGCTCGCCCGCGCGGCCGAGCTCGGGATGGACGCGGGCGTCAACCACGCCCAGCAGGACGTCGTCGAGGAGGTCATGCGCCTCACCGACGACCGCGGCGTCGACCTCGTCTACGAGCACTGCGGCGGGGACCTCTTCCAGAAGGGCCTCGATTCGCTCTCCAAGGACGGCCGCCTCGTCATCTGCGGAGGCCACGCGGGCGAAGTCGTCCCCTTCGACATCATCCCGTTCTTCCGCGCGCAGAAGTCCGTCATCGGCTCGTTCGTCTATACGCGCGGCGAGGTGGAGACCTGTCTCGAGCTGGCGCGTCGCAGGAAGATCGTCCCGCTCGTCCACGAGACGCTGGCGCTCGAGCAGGCCAAGGAGGCGATGGACCTGATGGAGAGCCGTGACTTCTTCGGCAAGATCGTCCTCACACCAGGGGTTAGAGCATGAAGCGTCTGGGAGTCGACGTCGGCGGCACGTTCACCGACCTGATCTACGTGGACGACGAGTCCGGTGCGGTCCTCGTTCACAAGCTGCCGACGACTCCGGACGATCCGTCGCGCGGGACGGTTCAGGGCGTCGAGGAGCTGACCGCCCAGGCGGGCGAGACGCCGGCTGCCCTCGACCAGGTCTTCCACGGGACGACGATCGCCACGAACATCGTGATCGAGCACAACGGGGCCCGGGTCGGGCTGATCACGACCGAGGGCTACCGGGACATCCTCCACATCGCCCGCCACAAGAAACCGTTCAACTTCTCCAACTACCAAGACCTGCCCTGGCAGCGCTACCCGATCGTCCGCCGCCGCTACCGGCTGACGGTGCCCGAGCGCATCACCCGCGACGGCGAGGTGCTCGTCCCTCTCGACGAGGAGAAGGCGCGGGAGCGAGTGCGCGCGCTCAAGGAGGGCGGAGTCGAGGCCGTCGCCGTCTGCTTTCTCTTCTCGTTCCTGAACCCGGAGCACGAGGCGCGCGTGGCCGAGATCGTGCGCGAGGAGTTCCCCGAGGCATTCCTCTCGGTCTCCTCGGAGGTGCTGCCGCAGTACCGCGAGTACGAGCGCTTCTCCACCGTCTGCCTCAACGCCTACATCGGGCCGAAGGTGGCCAGCTACGTGCGGAGGCTCGAGGACGAGCTGCGCGCGCTCGACGTGCGTACCGGCGTGCACCTGATGACGTCCGCGAGCGGCGTCGCCACGACCGAGGCGGCCACGGCGCGGCCGGTGAACCTGCTCATGTCGGGGCCCGTCGCGGGGGTCGTCGGCGGCATCTGGGCGGGCAAGCAGGCGGGCTACGAGAACGTGATCACGCTCGACGTGGGCGGGACGTCGGCCGACATCGGCCTGGCGCAGGGCGGCAGGTTGCGCATGAAGCACCTCCTCGACACCAAGGTCGGGCCTTACCAGGCCATGATCCCGATGGTCGACGTCGACACCATCGGTGCCGGCGGCGGCTCGATCGCGTACGTAGACGGCGGAGGGATCTTCCGCGTGGGCCCCCGCTCGGCGGGCGCCGATCCCGGCCCGGCCGCCTACGGCCGCGGAGGCACCGAGGCCACGGCCACCGACGCGATGGTCGTGCTCGGCTGGCTGCGGCCCGAGGCCTTCCTCGGCGGCGGCATGGAGCTCGAGCCGGACCGGGCGCGCCGGGCGTTCGAAGAGGGGCCCGCGCGCGCTCTCGGCATGAGCGTCGAGGAAGCGGCGATGGGTGCCATGCAGATCCTCACGCACTCGATGGTGCAGTCGATCGAGGAGAACTCTGTCCGGAAGGGCTTCGATCCGCGCGACTTCGCGCTCGTCGCCGAGGGCGGCGCCGGCCCCCTCTTCGCGGCGCAGATCGCGCTCGAGGTGGGAACGCCGAACGTCCTCGTCCCGCCCTACCCGGGCGTGACCGCCGCCATGGGCCTCCTCGCCACCGACATGGTCTACGAGTACGTGGCGACCTCCTACCAGCGCCTCTCCGCGCTCGACACCGCCGAGGTCGACAAGCGCTTCGCGGAGCTCGAGCAAGAGGCGCGGCGGCAGCTCGAGGAGGACGGCGTCCCCGCTGACCGCATGCTCGTCCAGCGGGTGGTCGACGCGCGCTACGCCGGGCAGGGCTACGAGCTGCGCGTCGACGTCGGGCCCGGGACGATCGACGAGGCGTGGGCCGAGAAGCTGCGCGCCGACTTCCACGACATCCACGAGCGCGAGTACTCGCGCCGCTTCGAGGAGTCCGACATCGAGGTCCCCAACATCCGCGTCCGCGGGATTGGGCTCATGCCGCCGCTCGAGCCCGCTCAGGTCGAGCGCGGCGAGGACACGCCCCCCGAGGATGCCTTGCGCCACGAAGGATTGGCGTGGTTCCGGGTGCAGGCAGAGCTGCAGGAGGTCACGACCCGGTACTACGACCGCTCTTCCCTGCAGGCGGGTAACCGCCTTCAAGGACCTTCGATCGTGCATCAGTACTCGACGACGGTGATCCCGCCGGGGCTCACCGCCTCGATCGACGGCTACGGGAACATCGTCATCGCGACCGGCGGAGCCGCTCGGGCCGAGGCCCTGGAGACCGCCGAGGCAGTGGAGGTCTGAGATGTCCGTGATGGAGTACGAGGTGGGTCGCCGGCCCGGTCCTCCGACCCGCGAGCGGGTCGAGGTCGACCCGATCACGCTGCGCGTCCTCGGCGGAGCGTTCCACGCCATCGCCAAGGAGATGGCGGGCGTCCTCTTCCGCATGAGCTACAGCTCGATCATCCGCGAGTCCGAGGACCTCGGTGCCGGCATCTTCGACGCGGAGGGCCGTGAGCTCTGCGAGTCGGACTCGACGCCGATGCACATCGGCTCCCTGCCCTGGTACATCCGCGGCTTCCTCTACCGGCTCGAGGGCGAAATCCAGGACGGGGACGTGATCGTCCACAACCACCCGTACCTCGGCGCCTCGCACAGCCCGGACGTCGCGGTCGCCGTGCCGATCTTCCACGAGGGCGAGCTGCTCGGGTTCGCGGCCGTGACGGCCCACGTCCTTGACGTCGGCGGCTCCTTCCCGGGCATCAACGCGGACGCCTTCGACGTCTACGCCGAGGCGAAGATGTACAACGCGCTCCGCTGGTATGAGGGCGGGAAGCTGAACGAGGACCTCGACCGGATGATCTTCGACAACGTCCGGACGGAGACGATGAACCGGGGCGACATGAACGCGATGCTGGCGGCCTGCGAGCTCGGCAAGGAGCGTTTCCTGCGTCTCGTCGACCGCTACGGCGCCGACGTCGTCATGAGCGCGGCCTACGAGTGGATGGACTACTCCGAGCGGATGTTGCGCCAGGAGATCGCCAAGATCCCGGACGGCGAGTACAAGGCGCCGACGGGCTGGCTCGACGACGACGCGCGGAACCGCGGCGTCCGGCTGCGCGTCGAGACGAAGGTGGTCGTCGAGGGCGACTCGATCACCATCGACCTGACCGGGTCGAACCCGGAGGTCCCGACCGGCTTCAACGTCCCGTTCGAGGGCTCGCTCCTCGTCGGCGCCTACTACGCCGTTCGCACGATCCTGCTCGACGAGGTCGTCTTCCCGGAGCACGTGCCCCAGAACGACGGAGTCTTCCGGCCCGTGGAGGTCGTCGCGCCGAAGGGGTCGATCTACAATCCGAACTTCCCGCGCGCGTGCTTCTCGCGCTTCACGCAGGTGCAGCGGGTCGTCGACAACGTGATCCTCGCGCTCAGCGACGCGCTTCCCGAGCAGACGACGGCCGGGAACTCGGCCGGGATCCACTTCTGCGCCTACTCCGGCTTCGACGAAGCGCAGGGTGAATACTGGCTCTACCTCGAGGTGAACGAAGGTGCGTACGGCGGCCGGCACGGCAAGGACGCAATGGACTCCGTCGACAACCTGATGGCGAACACGCGCAACAACCCCATCGAGGAGCTCGACCTCCGATTCCCGGTCCGCTGCGACCAGTACGAGCTCCGGCCAGAGCCGGCCGCGCCGGGAAAGTGGCGCGGCGGGATCGGCATCATCCGGCGCAATCGCTATCTCGTGCCAGGGGTGTACTCGTGCGAGGGCGATCGCCAGACCGACGCCCCGCGGGGGGTGTTCGGCGGCTGGGACGGCCTCGTCGCCTCGTGCCGCAAAAACGCGGATCGCACGGACGAGGAGCGCCTGGACGCCAAGGTCACGGGCGTCCCCTTCGGCGCGGGAGACTTCATCGAGCTGGTCGAGCCGAACGCGGCCGGCTACGGCGACCCGCTCGAGCGCGAGCCCGAGCTCGTGCGGGAGGACGTCCTCGACGACTTCACCTCGCTCGAGCTCGCGCGAGAGGCCTACGGCGTCGTCTTCACCGACGAGACGACGCTCGAGATCGACGCCGAGGCGACCGGGCGCCTGCGGCAGGAGCTCCGCTCCTCCCGGGACGGTGCCGGCAGCCTCACGAGGTACTTCGAGGAGCGGAAGCTCGAGCGGCGGCCGAATCCGGTCACCGTCGCCGGCGACCGAGAGTTCGGCAAGAGCTAGGCCTTCATGCCTCGCGAGCGCAAGATCCGCCCGGTAGCCAGCAGCGAAGGCGAAGTCATGCCGGTCCGCCGCGTCCGCAAGGCGTACGAGCAGGTGAACGACCAGCTCCGAGAGCTGATCGTCTCCGGCGAGCTGCCGCCCGGGGCGCGCCTGCCGAACGAGGCCGTGCTCGCGCGGGAGTTCGGCGTCAGCCGTGCGACCGTGCGGGAGGCGTTGCGCGTCCTGACCGCCCAGAACCTGATCCGGACGACGAAGGGCGCGGGCGGGGGCAGCTATGTCACGCTGCCCACGGTCGACCACATCTCCGAGTTCCTCCGGGGCAACCTGAACCTTCTCTCGGAGTCGGAGCACGTCACCCTGGAGGAGTTCCTCGAGCTCCGCGAGCTCATCGAGGTGCCGGCGGCCCGCCTCGCGGCGAGCCGCTCGAGCGAGGGCGACGTCGAGCGGCTGCGGGACTCGATTCCCGAGGAGCCGCTCAGGATGACGACGCAGGAGCAGTTCGTCTACAACAAGGGCTTCCACACCGTCGTCGTCGAGGCGTGCGGGAACACCCTGCTCTACATCGCGGCCCAGCCGGTCTTCACCGTCCTGCAGACCCACCTGGCCCGGTCGTCCCTCGGCCAGAGCTTCCATCGCTCGATCAACGAGCACCATCACCGGATCCTGGCGGCGATCGAGGCGGGGGATGCAGACGCCGCCGCCGAGGAGATGCGCACGCACCTGGAGTACCTGCGCCCCGCGTACGAGCGCGCCTGGCGACACGCCGTCGCCATGCGGAAACGCGCTTGAGCCTCCCGCTCGCGGACGTCCGCGTGCTCGCCGTCGAGCAGTACGGCGCCGGCCCGTGGGGGACGCTGCAGCTCGCCGACCTCGGCGCCGACGTGATCAAGATCGAGGACCCCTCCTCCGGCGGCGACGTCGGACGCTACGTGCCGCCGTTCCAGGAGGGCGACGACTCCCTCTTCTTCGAGACGTTCAACCGCAACAAGAGAAGCGTCTCGCTCGATCTGCGCCATCCGGAGGCGCGCGGCGTGCTGGAGGACCTCGTCCGGGCGGTCGACGCCGTCTACTCGAACCTCCGTGGCGACCATCCGAAGCGATTGCGCATCACGTACGAGGACCTGAAGGAGGTGAACCCGCGCGTCGTCTGCTGCTCGCTCTCCGGCTACGGCATGACGGGCCCGCGGGCCGCGGAGGGCGGCTACGACTACATGATGCAGGGGCTGGCCGGGTGGATGAGCCTCACCGGCGAGCCCGACGGGCCGCCGACGAAGAGCGGGCTCTCGCTTGTCGACCTCTCGGGCGGCTACGTCTCCGCCCTCGCGCTCATGGCAGGTCTCTGGCGGGCCCGGCGCGACGGCGTCGGCTGCGACTGCGACATCTCGCTCTTCGAGACGGCGCTGCACGAGCTCATGTACGTGGGAACCTGGGTGGCGTCCCGGGGGTTCCAGCCGCAGCGGATCTCCGAGTCGGCCCATCCCTCGATGGTCCCCTTCCAGAACTTCCCCACGGCCGACGGCTGGATCGTCGTCGCCTGCCCGAAGCAGAAGTTCTGGGAGCGGCTCTGCGAGGCGGTCGAGCGGCCGGACCTCGCGGCCGACCCGCGCTTCGCGGACTTCGCGGGCAGGAACGACCACCGCGACGAGCTCGTCCCCGAGCTCCGCCGCACGTTCCTCACGCGGACCACGGAGGAGTGGTTGGAGACGCTGACTGAGGCCGGGGTGCCCAACGCCCGGGTGAACGAGGTCGCAGAGGCGCTCGCCGACCCCCAGGTAGAGGCGCGCGACGGCCTCGTCGAGATCGAGCACCCGCGGCTCGGGACCGTGCGCCAGGTGGCCACGCCCCTCCGCGTGGGGGACGAGGAAAAGCCGGCCAGGCGCGCACCCTTCCGTGGCGAGGACACGGAGCGCGTGCTCGTCGAGCTCTGCGGCTACTCGCGCGAGCGCGTGCGCGAGCTCGCCGGCGCCGGCGCGTTCGGCGACGTGCCCGCTCTTGACACCGAAAGGATGTCCGACCCATAGAGGCCGGACGCAACCAGACCGGGAGGCAGACGTGCGGATCAAGTTCATCATCCCGTTCCCCTTCGACGACGAGGGCATCGCGAACCGCGCCGCTCAGATCCAGCGCGACGTTCTCGGCCCGGACACCGAGGTCGAGTGCGTTCCCGTGCGGAACAGCGCGACCGTGGTCGCGGACCACTACGAGGCGATGCTCTTCGACATGTACATCACCGAGGCGGGCTTGCGCGCCGAGGAGGAGGGCTACGACGCCGTCGTCATGGACACCGTGTCCGACTCGGGTCTGTACGCGCTGCGCTCGCGCCTGTCGATCCCGGTGCTAGGCCCCGGCCTCGTCTCGTACGCCGTCGCCATCATGCTCGGCAAGCGCTTCTCGATCGTGACGATGTGGGACAAGTGGCGCCACCTGTACGAGAAGAACCTCGACCTCTACCACCTGTGGGAGAAGTGCGCCTCGATCCGGGCCGTGAACATCCCACCAGACGTCGAGGCGCTCTTCGCGGGCAAGGAGGAGGACATGTTCGCGCGGCTGACGGCCGAGGCGCAGGCGGCGATCGACGAGGACGGCGCCGACGTCATTCTGCTCGGCTCGACGACGATGCACCAGGCCGGCGAGTACATGAGCGCCCATCTGCCCGCGCCGGTGATCAACCCCGGCCCGGTGGCGATCAAGATGGCGGAGGCGATCGTGGAGCTCGGCCTCTCGCACTCGAAGGTCGCCTTCCCGACGCCGGACACGATCCAGGACGAGAAGTGGTTCTCGCTCGTGGGGGCCGCGACGGGAGCCTAGGTCTCGAAGATGTCGAGGGGCAGGAGCGCCGACACGACCGGGTTGGGGACGTCCACGATCTCGGACAGGCGCAGGTCGACTGCGGCGCTCATGAGCGCGTAAGCCGCCTCGCGCGGGAGGCCGCGCTCGAGGGTCAGGTGGTCGAGCATGGCGAGGAGGGCGCGGCGCGTGGCGAGCGAGAGGTCGAGCGACTCGTTGCGCCCGTCCTCGTCCACCGAGAGCCCGGTCGTGGCGAACGCGGCCCGGGCAGGGAGCCCGGGCGTCTCGTAGGCGGGGAACGGCGGGCACCACGCCGGCTGCTTGCGCAGGCCGAAGCGAAGCGTGACGGCGCCGGCGATCTCGATGCCGGTACCGCACACCTCGCCCTCGCCCTGCGCGAAGTGGAGGTCGCCGACCGAGAAGAGCGCGCCGGTGACGTCGACGGGCAGGAGCAGGCGGCTGCCCGCGACGAGCTGGGGAACGTCGAGGTTGCCGCCGAGCTCGCGCGGTGGGATCGTCCGGAGCCCCGAGGCAGCCTCCGTCGGGATCGCCGTCTCCGGTAGGTCCTCCGCGACCGCGCCGCCGCGGGCGCGCAGCTCCTCCTCGCGGGCGCGGATCCGGGCCACCGTCTCGTGCGAGGGTGCGACGCCCGCCACCCCCGCGAAGGCGGCGCCCGGGACGGCGACGCCCTGCAGCTCCGGGGCGCGGGCGCGCCCTCCCGCGATCTCCCACTTCACGACGAACGGGTCGGGGAAGAGGTCGGCGAGGTAGCCGAACCCCGGGATGACCGCGGTCACGCCGAAACCCGCCGGCTCGTACGCGACGAAGTCGACCTCCAGGAGGTCTCCGGGCTCGGCCCCCTCCACGTGGACGGGTCCCGCGAGCGGATGCCCGAGGCCGAGGTCGAGCGAGCCCGCGTCCTCGTGCGTGCTCTCGGGCCCGAGCTGGCCGGCGAGCCCGTCCTCCGTCTCGAGGGTCAGCTCCTCACCGGGCGCGACCGTGGCGACGGGCTCCAGGTCCGGATGCCAGCGATTGTGCATGTCAGGCGGCGAGGAGCGCGCGCACCCGCTCGCCCGCTTCGGCCGCCAGAGCGCGCTCGTCGGCGCTCCACCGCCGCGGCGCGCCGAGCTGGTGCAGGGAGACGATCGCCGCGAGCCGCCCGTCGACGAAGACGGGCGTCACGATCTGCGCCGCGAGTCCGCCGAAGACGCCGAGCATCCGCTGGAAGGCGGGATCGTCGAAGGCGCTCGCAGAGTCGTTCTGGACGACCTGCCGTCGGGTCTCGAGCATCTCCCGGACGACCGGAGCCGTCCGGAGATCGGTCGTCCGCTCGTCGCGGATGGACGGAACCCCGGGGACGAGCGCCTCGTGGGTCACCGGGAAGAAGTCGCCCGAGACGTCGCGCCGGAGCGTGCAGCGGCTCGCGCCCGTCGCCGCGAGCAGCTCGTCGACGACCTTCTGGAAGGCCACTAGGTAGAAATCATCTTCTTCTCGACGCCGACCCCGGCGGCGAGCGCGCGCTCGTACTCGAGCGGAACCGTGGCGGAGTCCTGGAGCGCGATCCCGGTCGAGTCGAAGACGGTGATCTGATCGTCCGACTGCCGGCCCTCGAGCTCGCCCGCGATCACCTTCCCGATCTCGCCCGCGACGTCGTCCTCCGAGATGAGGCCCTCCCTCAGGGGGACGTTGATCTCGCCGTCCGAGCGGCACTGGCGGATGTCGTCGACGAAGATCCGGGCGCGCCGCAGGAGGGCTCCTTCGAGCTCCTGCTCGCCCTCCAGGTCGGCGCCGAGCGCGGCGATGTGCGTCCCCGGCGAGATCCAGCCGTCCTCGACGATCCCGCCTCGCGCGTGCGTACCCGTGACGACGACGTCGGCGCCCCGGACGACCTCCGCGAGATCGGTCGAGGGCCTGAGCTCGAAGCTCGCGTACTTCCGCTGCTCGTCCTCGACGAAGCCGTCGAGCGTCGACTGGTTCCGGCTCCAGACGCGCACCTCCTCCCACGAGAAGACCTCGTTGCAGGTGGCGAGCGCTCCCCGGCCGACCGTCCCGGCGCCGACGATCGCGAGCACCCTCGAGTCCTTGCGGGCGAGCCACTTGGCCGAGACTGCCGCCGAAGAGCCGGTCCGCATCATCGTGTGGTGCGACCCGTCGCAGATCGCGAGCGGGAAGCCCGTCTCGGGGTGGGTGTAGATCAGGATCGAGAAGACCGTCGGGAGGTCGAAGCGGGCGTTGTCCTCGCGGATGGAGACCCACTTGCAGGCAGCCGCCTCCGGCTCCTCGATGTAGGAGGGCATCACCTCCCACTCGCCCGGATAGCGGTCGAGCACGATGTGACCCTTCGGTTCCATGTAGACGCGGCCGAGCCCGTGCATGCGGAAGGCGTGCTCGACGCAGTCGTTGTACTCGGCCGGGGTCAGGAGGCCGATCATGTCGGTGCGGCTCAGGATGAGCGTCTTCCTGTTGCGCCAGCTCTCCGCTTGCGTCATCGCCGCGCCTCCGCTGGCACCTGCCGCTCACGCCACGGGGTGACGCCGTCCAGGTAGTCGAGCACGCGCTCGAGCGGCTCCACGTCGCCGAACTTGGCATCGATGTCGAAGAGGTTCCACTCGACCACGCCCGCCACACGGTCGCCCACGCACTCGCGAACGACGATCGGGCGGAAACCCTCGGCGATGGCGTCCTCGACTGTGTGGCGGACACAGCCCGCCATCGTCACGCCGGTGACGACGACGGTGTCGACGCCGGCCGCCTTGAGGAAGCCCGAGAGGTGGGTGCCGTGGAAGGCGCTCGCCGCCTTCTTGACGATGACCTGCTCGCCGGCCTCAGGCGCGATGCGCTCGTCGATCGCGACCGCGTCGGTCCCGAGCCGGAGCGCTTCGAGCGGGATCTTCCGGTGCCAGATGCCCATGTCCGTGTTCGGGCCGTCCGTGACCGCGTAAGCCGTTGTGGTGTAGACGACGGGAGCGTCCTTCGCGCGCGCGGCCGTGAGGAGCCGCTGGACGCCGGGGATGATCACCTCCATGCCGTCGCAGCTGAAGGGGTTTCCCGGCCGTGTCCAGGCGTTCGCGAGGTCGATGTTGACGAGCGCGGGGTGCTCGCCGAAGCCGACGCGGCGCATGAAGCCGCGACCCCGGTAGAGCTCGGAGTCCGCGGAGAAGACCTTCTCCAGGGCCTGAGTGATCTCGTCGGTCATCGTGCTCCTTTCGCTGCGGCCAAGCCG
>JBOHAD010000035.1:0-24992 GCA_050697555.1 Gaiellaceae bacterium
TCACTCGTAATGAAGGGGTCCCCGGTTCGAGTCCGGGCGTCGGCTTTCGCTGAGTTGCAGGGAAAAATCGCCTGCCAAGACCTCTATGTGGGCCGGACTTCTGGAACACATCCCTGCAAATGCGTGTTCCAACCTTTCGGGTGGAGAAGGCATCATTTGCAGGGCTTCTTACTGCCTTAGGCACGGGAGAGACTTCTCGGGCTAGCTGAAGGGCTCTCCCGATCGCAGGGCAAGGCATGATCGGGCTACTACGGCTAGCCAATTTTTGAAGGTCTGTTGCGAAAGGTCCACGTACGGACAAAAGCAGGGTTGCGCTACTCGCTCGAGGACCCACAACTACGCGCAAGGTGGGCGCAGCAAGCCGATGACTTCGCCCACATGGTTGCGGACGCGCTCGCGCGAGCCACGGGACGACGCCTCGGCGACCTCGATGTCCAGGTAATCGCCTTAGCGCTCGTGTGGGCGCTGATCGCGGCCATCCGTCGGTGGCATGCCAGCGGATACGTCACCCCGCTTGAGGAAGCGTTCGACCGAGCACTCGCCGTAGTCGAGAGCGGGCTACAACTGCACGGGCCCGCCCGCGCGGCTGACGAGGGCGCGAGCGCAACGGTGACCTCGTCGATGAAATGAACGCCGCCCGATGCCTGAGCACTAGAAGGGTCAGTCGAGCTTGCTGGCCGACTTGGCGCCGCGTGCGCGTAGCCAGTCGACGAGTTCGGCGGCGCCGCTGCGTTCGGCGGCGTCCAGCGGTGCCACCCGTTCCCAGGACGGGATCCAGTTCAGCTCGGCACCCCGCTCAAGGAGATACTCCGCCGAGCTCCGCTGCCCGCCGTGGCAGGCGCCCCAGAAGGCGCGCGTAATCTCCGCCGGAGATGGGGCAGCATCCCCTGCGAAATCGCCCTCGAGGCGGTCCATCAGCCCGAGCGTCGCCGCATCGGCCAGCGTCGTCTGCGCGCCGCGCTCGACCAGGCGGTGTGCCGCCTGCCACTGCCCGAAGCCCGTGGCGTCGGCGAGGGGCGGGCCGCCGCCGAGGACGGCGCCGGGAGCGTCGATGTCGGCCCCAGCGTCGAGGAGCGCAACGAGCACCTCGACGTCGTTGCTGCTCGCGGCCCAGTGCAGCGGCGTCTCGGTGTGCGGGCCGCGGAAGCGCGCGTTGACGTTGGCTCCGGCCTCGACCAGCACGGCTACGGTCGCCGCGCCGCCCGGGAAGTGGCCGGGCCAGTCGGTTGCGACGTGCAAGAGCGTGCGCGACATTCCGTCGGGATCGTCGTCGCCGAGGCGCGCTGTGGCGAGATCGGGATGCTCGGCCAGCAGCCGCCTCAGCCGCGGGAGATCCCCCTGGTGGATCGCCTCGACCGCGGCGATGGCGAGCGGGTCCTTTGTGTCGATGGTCGTCACGTCGCGCGGAGCTCGCGTGCGAGCAGGTCCATGAGCAGGCCGTCGTGCCAGCTACCGTCCGGGGAGCGCCAGTACTCGCGCATCCGGCCGACGGGGCGGAAGCCGACCTTCTCGTAGGCGCGGATCGCGGCGACGTTGTCGGCTGCGGGGTCGATCGTGAGCCGGTGATGCCCTCGTTCCTGGATCAGGTAGTGCGCGAGCGTTCGTACGGCGTCGGTTCCCAGACCTTGCCCCTGGGAACGCTCGGCGAGGAACAGGTCGATGCCCGCGTGGCGGAAGTCGGGCTCGTTCTCCTCCTGGTACTGGATCAAGCCAACGAGCTCGCTGTCCCGCTCGATCGCGAGCGCCTTCGCCTCGTCGCGACCTTCGGCTTGCCGCCGCAGCTCCTCCACGTTCGGAGGCCCCCACCAGCGGACGACCCCGGACTCGGACTGGATCTCGGCCACGCGCGCGACGTCGTCCACGCGGAGGGGTCGGAGGAGGACGTGATCGCCGCGCAGGAGCACCGGGCGATCGTCGGCGACCAGTTCGTACGTGTCGACCTCGAAGTGGCAAGCGCGGAGAGCGCGCTCGACCAGGAACCGTTCGTCCTCGGGGTAGAAGACGGCGGTCTCGTAGTCCTCGCCGGCGAAGGCCTTGACGGCGTCGAGCGAGTCCCAGAGCGTGAACATGACGACCTCCGTGCGGTCGTCGACATCGCGGCGGAGCATCCAGATTCCCCTGTTGCCGGGCGTCCGGGCGTAACCGGCGACGTCCGTCTCGCGCATGTGCTCCGCGTACGCGCCTCCGTCTTCTTGGCGGACGGAGCCGGTCCAGATGCGAGCGATCACTCGTCGTCCTCGGCTTGACGTCCGCGTGGTGGAGCGGCTTCCGGCTCGGACAGGATGCCCCAGGAGACATCCGCTCCGGGTGGATCCGGATCGGTTGCGGGTCGTGGATTGCCTCAGCGTGGCCTCGCACCTCGACGGCGCGTGGTCGCCAGGGGTCGAGGCTGGCGAGGTCATCGATCACGATCGCGGCCCGGCCGGTGCGGGCGACGTCGCGGAACTTCTTCGTCTGGTCGAAGTCGCGGCCTGTGACATCGATCGTGTCGTGTTCCGGGTTGTAGCTCCACATGCCGACCGGGACGACGTGGGGCGTGCCGTCCCGGCCGACGGTCGCGATGCGGGCAAGGCGGCGCTCGCCTTGCAGGTAGGCAAGCTCCGCCCTGCCGAACGCGCTGGTCGCGGTGTTCATCAGTGCGTCTCCTTTCACCTCTCGGCCGTCTACTACCGCAGCCATTCGATCAGGATGATGGCGAGCACCATCGCGCCGCCGACGCCGAGGCAGGCGGCGAGGTGGACGAGGCCGAAGTTCCCGGGACCGTCAGCGCGGGGTTCTTCCGCCGGCGCCGGCTCCGGCCTCGTGTCCGTCTCGGTGCTCGTGTTCATAGCGTCCTCCTTCTCATCGTTCCGGATTCGCTTCAGGCTGCGCCCGACTGGGCCTGGGGGCGGCGCCGACGGTTGCGGGCGCTCAGGCGCGCCTCCGCCTCGTCGATCGGCGCGAAGGTGGGGCAGCCGATCTGGTCGTCGCGGCGGAGGATCCAGTTCGAGAGTACGGTCGCCTCGCAGCCCGGCTGTGCCCGCCAGGCGGCGACGAACATCGTCGCCCCGTAGAAAAGTGCGGCCGCGTCCGCCGTGTAGTCGAATAGGAAGAGCGCGACGATCACGGCCGTGTTCAGGGCGAGCCCGAGCGGCCCCATGAAGTGAACCGGGCGACCCGCAACGTGGCGCGCGGCGAGCCCGATCGCAACCATGACCGCCGGGAAGAGGGCGAGCCCGAGCACTTCCTCGCGCCAGGTGAGGCCCCACGAGAGGCCGTCCGCGAGCGCGAGATACAGAAGCCCGAGGCCGACGACCACGCGGCTCGCGGTCCCGATCCTGCCGATCCTGTGCATGTGCTTCGGCATTGATCTCTCCTTTCACTGTCTGAGTCAGCGAGAGCTGCGCGTTCGCGCCTCGGCCCGGTCGATCGGGGTGAACACGATGCAGCCGACCTGGTCGCGGCGGCCGGTGAGCGCGTTCGGGAAGGCAAGGATCTCGCAGCCTCCGTAGCCGCGGACTGCGGCCAGCACGAGCGAGGCTCCGATCCAGATCCAGAGGCTGGTGCCGGTCACCGGCGTGAGCGCCGCGAGCGGGATCAGCGCCGCCAAGACGATCGCGATCAGCCAGCAGGCAGCGCCTGTGCAGGTGCCGATCTGTGAGGCGAGCCCGCCCGGCACGTAGCGCTCGTAGCCGGCGCGCACCGCCTCGAAGCCGGCGGTCGCGAGGAGCGGCAGCCCGACGAGGCCGACGAGCAGGTCCCAGCGGCTGAACCCATCGAGGAGCGTGGGGAGGGCGATCGCCGCCCCGGCTCCGATGAGACGTGCCGCCGTGCCGATCGGCCCGATCTCGCGCCGCCCGAACTTGAACGTCAAGCGAAGTGTGTGTGCCTGCATCTGAACCTCCGTCCATCTCTGCTTGTAAACCCGCTTCCATGCTGATGACGGGAGCGCGTCCGCGCATCGGCCGCGGGGAGAGTTGTGAGCGACCGGACGGCCGATCGCGAGCGACCGGTCGGAGAAGGGGAAGATCGTCCGATCGGCCGATGCCGGTCGAGGGCGGCGGGATAGCATCGGAGGCGAGGTCTTAGCCGTGTTGCTCGAGCGCTTGCAGATGTACTGGAGCTGGCTCTTCTACGGGCTGCTGCTCGTCTCCACGGGTGTCGCCGTCGCCGAGGCGGAGAGCGACGACCGGCGCGTCGCGATCGTGGTGCTCACGGCAGGGCTCGCCGTGTGGTATTGGCACGCGGTCGTCCGCGAGGGCCGCCTCGTGCTCGGCGGGCCACGTGCATTCCTGAGCTTGGCCGTGGCGGCGGCCCTGTGGGGAGCGCTCCTCGTCTTTCACTGGATATTCCTCTTGCTGATGTTCAGCGCCTACCACCTCGCCTGCTCGGGTCCGGCACCGGTGCGCCGCGCCCTTCCGCGGATCGCTGCTGTGAGCGCCATCGTGGTGGTCGCGGAGTCGGTACGACGAGGAGGCTTGGATGCGCTCCAGCTCGTGTTCTACGGCGCGGTGACGCTTGCGCTGGGGCTGTTCGTGGCGATGATGCAGGCGCTCCATGAGCAGAGCGAGGAGCGCAGGCGGTTGCTTGCCGAGCTCGAGGCGACCCGGGGCGAGCTGGCCGAGTCGGAGCGACGGGCGGGGGTGCTGGCGGAGCGCCAGCGGCTCGCGCGCGAGATCCACGACACCCTGGCGCAGGGGTTCGCGAGCATTGTCACGCTCTATGAGGCCGCGCGGGCCGAGGTCGCCTCGCGCCCGGAGGTGGCGCTGCGACGGCTCGAGGAGGTCGGCCGAACGGCACGGGCGAGCCTGGCCGAGTCACGGCGCGTCGTCTCGGCGCTCCGTCCCGAGGCGCTCGAGCATGCGACGCTCGCCAGCGCCCTCGACAGGGTCGTCCGCGACTTCAGCGCCGAGACGGGCATCGCCGTCCGAAGCATGGTCGACGGCGATGCCCGCGAGCTCGAGCCGGAGGCCGAGGCGACGCTGCTTCGCATCGGCCAGGAGGCGCTCGCGAACGTGCGCAAGCACGCAGGAGCGAGCAGGGTGGCGCTCGATCTGACGTACCTGGATGACTTGACGCGGCTTGATGTGCGCGACGATGGCGTCGGCTTCGAGTCCGACTCCACAGATCGCGCTCCGAACGGGTGGCAGGTGGGCGGCTTCGGCCTGACCAGCATGCGCGAGCGGCTCGAAAGCCAGGGAGGCACACTGACGATCGAGAGCGCGCCTGGGGCAGGAACGACGATTGTGGCCGTGCTGCCGTATGCGCCCGCGAGTCCGGCGAGCGACGAGGCGGCTACCAGCGCCGAGGCGGGCGCTCGATGAGCGACGTCGTGCGCGTCCTGATCGCGGACGACCATCCCGTCGTCCGCAGCGGCCTCCGCGGCATGCTCGCGTCCGACCCCGGATTCGAGGTCGTCGGTGAGGCGGCAGACGGCCCTGAAGCCGTAGCCCTTGCTCTGCGCGAGCGGCCCGACGTGGTGCTCATGGACCTCCGCATGCCCGACCTCGACGGGGCGAGCGCGACGGCCGAGATCAGGGCAAGCCGTCCTGAGACGCAGATTCTCGTCCTCACGACCTACGACACCGACGCCGACATCGTCCGCGCGATCGAGGCGGGCGCGATCGGCTACCTCCTCAAAGACGTTCCCCACGAGGAGATCAGCAGGGCCGTGCGCGCTGCCGCCCGCGGAGAGCCGGCCCTCGCTCCCGCGGTCGCGGAGCGGCTCATGGACCGGGCCCGCGGCGCCGCCGGGGACGCCCTCACCGGGCGCGAGATCGACGTGCTTCAGCTCGCCGCGCGTGGCCTGAACAACAGCGAGATCGCACAGGAGATGTTCGTCAGCGCCACGACCGTCAAGGCACACCTGGCGCACATCTACCGCAAGCTCGGCGTCAGCGACCGCACCGCGGCGGTCACGACCGCGCTCGAACGCCAGATCATCCGTTTGGACGAGGGCTAAATCATCCGGCCAGGGCGGCGGGACGAGCAATCCGAATCGGATGGAGGTTGATTCGATGAGCAGCGTTTCCATCGACGGGATCGCGATCGGCTACGACGACGAGGGCCGCGGTGAGCCGCTGGTGCTGATTCACGGGCATCCCTTCGACCGGTCGATGTGGCGGCCGCAGATCGAGCACTTCAGCCGATCCGGCTGGCGGGTGATCGCCCCGGATCTGCGCGGCTACGGCGAGAGCACCGTCGTGCCCGGCAAGACGCCGTTGGAGACCTTCGCATGCGACATCGCCGCTCTCCTCGACCACCTCGACGTCGACGACGTCGTCCTTGGCGGGATCTCGATGGGCGGTCAGATCGTGATGCAGTTCCACCGCCTCTTCGCTCACCGGATTCGGGCGCTCGTGCTCGCCGACACCTCGCCTCAGGCGGAGACCGAGGACGGGAAGAGGCTCCGCAGTGACACGGCCGACCGCCTGCTCGGAGAGGGCATGGGTCCCTTCGCCGACGAGGTCCTCCCCAAGATGGTCGCTCCCGCGAACATCGAGGCACTGCCTGCCGTCGCCGAGCATGTGCTTGCGATGATGCGGCGCGGCTCGCCCGAGGGGGCGGCAGCCGCGTTGCGGGGACGCGCCGAGCGCCCCGACTACGTCGAGATGCTCGGGCGCATCGCCGTCCCGACCCTGGTCGTCGTCGGTCGCGACGACGAGTTCACGCCCCTCAGCGACGCCCGGTTCATGCACGACCGCATCCCCGACGCGATCCTGGTGGTTATCGAAGGAGCCGGCCACCTGCCAAATCTGGAGCGGGCGGCCGAGTTCAACGCCGCTCTCGAACGCTTCCTGACCTCGGTGGCGGCCGCGCCTTCCAACTAGCCCTGGCCGGGCGTAGCGCGGCGACGCCGACATCACGAGCCGTCAGCGCGTTGCGCCCACGAGCGCGCCGCCCGCGACGACCAGCAACGCGACGAGGACCAGCCGCCGGCCGATGAGCTCGCTGCGCCCGAGGAAGATCGCGGCGAACACCACCGTCCAGAGCACGCCGGTGCCGTTGAGCGGCGCGACGACGGTCACGCGCGCCCGGTCGAGAGCCTCGAACAGCGTCACCTGCGCGAGCGCGGTGACGACGCCTGAGCTCGCAAACGGTGCGAACGAGGCGCGCAGCCGCGGGAGCGCCGACGGCCGGCGGACGAGATTCGCCAGCAGGACGATCGACGCTCCGAGCATGATCGCCGTCGCTTGCGCGAGCGGGTCGGCTTCGACGTCCTCGCTCACGGTCCGGGCGACGTTGTCGCGAAGGCCGAACGCCACCGCGACCGTCACCGCCAGCGCGGCGCCGTAGGCGCGGTAGTCGGGCGGGCGCTCGCCCTCCCACGCCAGCGTGGCACCGCCCGCGACGACGAGCAGCGTCCCCGCCGCCAGCGGCCACCGCAGCGGCTCGCCGAACGCGACGATCGCCATGAGCGCCGAGAAGAGCGGCGTCATCCCGAACAGGATTCCGGCGCGCGAGGCGCCTGCCGCCTGCACCGCGTGTACGACGAGCAGCTGCGAGAGGCCGGGCACGAAGGCACCGAGCAGGAGAAACGGCCAGAGCTCGCCCGCGTCGAAATCACTGCCGGACGCGGCGGCCGTTGCCGCAACGAGTACGAATGCGAGTGTCGCGATCACCGCCGAGCCAGCATCGACGTCTGCGACGCGCGCGAGCCCGCGACGCATGGTGACGTTCAGCGCCCCGAAAAACATTCCGGCGACGCAGGCGAAGAGAACGCCCGTCAACGAATCACTGTTCGCGGTCGCCGAGCTGCCGCCCCCGGGCTTCGGGCTCACCGCCCGGCCCCGAGGCGTTCAGGTGACGGCGAAACCAGTCGACGATGGCGGCGTCGACCTGTGATGCGTGGGCGGTCTGGGGCGCAGGTTCGAGGCCGGGCTCCTCGGCGAGGGGGTGCCCCATCCCCGGGATCTGCACGAGCGACGTGCGCTCCGGCGACAGCGTCCGGCGCAGCTGCTCGGCGGGCTCGAGGAACCCCTCGGTGTCGTCGAGGGCGCCGACGACTAGCAGCGTGGCGACGTCCCGCTCGGCGATCTCGTGGGCGCGGGCGACGAAGTCGAGGCGCTCGGCGGCGGACCGCGACTCCTCGTTCCAGGAGTAGCGGAACTTCCACCACCGCTGGTAGCGCGCGACCACGCTCTCCAGCCTGATCGCGGGGCTCACGAGGGCCACGGCGCTCACCGGCAGCTCGGTGTCGGTCACAACGCTCTGGGCAACCCAGGCTCCCATCGAGCCGCCGACCAATCCGACCGGCCCGTCGCCGACCGGGAGCCGGTCACGAAGCTCGGCCAGTGCGGGCCGAAGCTCGGCGACGGCCGTGGCGATCACCGGCTCGAACACGCTGAGCACCATGTCCTCGCGGAAGCGCCGGAAGAACTCGTCGAGCCCGCCCTCGGGCAGGCGGCTGCCGAGCATTGGAAGGCCCAAGTAGACGCGCCAGGCCTCGAGCCCCCGCAGCGGCAGCGCCGCCGCCATCGCGGCCTCGCTGCGCGGCGGCGATGCCAGGTGCCAGGCGACGACGAGCGGCGCCCTCTCCGCGCCGTCTGCGGGTGGCAGCGCGACGTATGGCACGCCGCCCGCAGTTCCCCTGATCGGCGCTTGCGGCTCGTGGCCGGTCATGGCGATCGCCTTCCTCTGTCGAGATCCGTCGGAGCGTCCGTGCGGAACCGGCGGAAGAACGCCCGCAGGTCGCCGACCAGCAGGTCGGGCACCTCCATCGCCGGGAAGTGGCCGCCCCGGTCGAACTCGGACCAGTGGACGATGTCGTGGGCGCGCTCGGCGAGCCGCCGGACGGTGAGCAAGGGTTCGCCTGGGAAGACCGCGACGCCGGTGGGAACGGTTGACGGCTCGTTCGCTCGGCCCAGGTCGTTGGCGGTCTCCTTGTAGAGGCGGGCCGACGATCCCGCCGTCCCGGTCAGCCAGTAGACGGTCACGTTGGTGAGGAGCTGGTCGCGATCGACCGCGTCCTCCGGGCGCTCACGGGAGTCGGTCCAGGCCCTGAACTTCTCAAGGATCCAGGCGAGCTGGCCGACCGGCGAGTCGGTCAGCGCGTAGGCCAGGGTCTGCGGCCGGGTGGCCTGGAGCACGGCGTACCCGCGTTCCTCGCGCCAGAAGCGGTTGAATGCGTCGAGCCGCTGCCTCTCGCTCTCGTCGAGCTCGCCGAGCTGGGCCGGGGCGCGCGGCGGCGACGTCAGGAATCCGTTCACGTGCACCCCGAGCACGCGGTCGGGATGGAGCCGGCCCAGCTCCGGCGAGAGCAGCGAGCCGAAGTCGCCGAGCGCCGTAGCGCCCGTAGCCCAGCCGGCCCATCAGCTCGGCGAAGGCTTCGGTGATGCGGCGCAGGTTCCAGCCCGGGGCGCGGGTCGGGCCGGAGAAGCCGAAGCCCGGGATCGACGGCGCCACGACGTGGAAGGCGTCCGCTGGGTCGCCGCCGTGTGCGCGCGGATCGGCGAGCGGACCGACGATCTCGAGGAACTCCACGATCGACCCCGGCCAGCCGTGGGTGATCAGGAGCGGCAGGGCGGCCGGCTCCGGCGAGCGCACGTGCAGGAAGTGCAGGTCTTGCCGGTCGATTCGGGTGGTGAATTGCGGGAGCGCGTTCAGCCGGGCCTCGTGCTCACGCCAGTCGTAGGCGGTGCGCCAGTGCTCGGCCAGCTCTCGCAGGTAGGCGAGCGGCACCCCGTCGTCCCAGCCGACGCCGGGGAGCTCCTCGGGCCAGCGGGTCCGGCCCAGGCGCTCGCGAAGGTCGTCTAGGTCCGCCTGGGTGACCTCGATCCGAAACGGGCGGATGTCGGCGTCAGAGGTCGCGGTCTGTCGCTGGGTGTGCGTCGTCATCTGGGACCCTCCCGGTGATCGACCACCGTCGTCCCCGGGAGCCGAGCCGAACAGTTCCCCGGTTGATGAGGCGGAAGAGCTCGAGTCCCTCCTCGATCGTGAGCAGGAAGATCCCCGCGGTTCGCTCGGTGAACTCGCGCCCTGCCTCCTCCGAGCCGAAGACGTTGATCGGCCCGCAGACGGCCGGGATCAGGTCGTCCCCGACCAGGTCGCCGAACGGACCGTCCGGCCACGGCATGGAGAGGACGGCGGTCGAGGGCTCGGCCTCGCGGACGCGGCTGTCCTCTAGGAAGAGCGACAGGGTCTCGCCGGTGATCGGATCGGTGGAGCGGACCCGGGCCGGACGGCCGAGGAGGTCGTGGATGAACAGCCCGTCCCCGGCGCACAAGGCATAGAGGGTGCGGCCGTCCATCTCGACGACGTTCCTGGTCAGCCGCAGGCTGAGGCCGTGGAATGCGACCACGCGCCCGCGCCCGTCGAGCTCGACGCGCCCCGCACAGCCACGCGTCCACGTGGCTCGCGGGTAAGCCTGTCCCCTCGGCGAGGCGCTCTTCGCTCACCGGCTTGCCCTCGGCGAGCAGCCGATACAGCGCGAGCGTGAGGCGGGGGTCACGGCGGTCGAAGAGCCCGTCGACGTCCAGGGCGTACTCGGCCAGGGCCGGGATGTCGATCACTTGCTCTCTCATGGCTTCGCCCTCGGATCTGGCTTGGACAACCTGATTGGCATTGCCGGAGGGCCGGATCTCGGTCATGCGCCACCCTCCTCGAGCGCCGCGCCGAGCTGCGCGTGGTTGTAGAGGCGCCCGTACTCGAAGCCCTCGGCGATCGAGGCGACATAGGTGCCCTCGCTCCGGTCCGCCCAGGCGCGCGCCGACTGCTCGGAGGCGAAGAAGTGCACGAAGCAGCAGAAGGTCCCGACGACGTCATCGAGGTCGAATCCGCGGACCCCGTGCAGCGTCATCGCCGCACCCTCGGGCGCGACGTCGTGCACGCCCGCAGCGTCGGCCGTCAGCGAGATCGTCTCGCCGCTCTGCGGAGAGGTGGAGCGGATCCGGGCCGGCCGGCCGAGAAGCTCCGGCAGGAACAGCGTGTCGAGCGCGCACCAGGCATAGAGCGTGCGCCCGTCCACCTCGAGCGTATGTGAGGTCGGCTTCAGCGTCAGACCGCCGAAGGCGAAGACGCGACCCTGCTCGTCACGGTGCACCATCCACTCTTCGAGGCGGGAGGCGACCTCCTCGACCGGGAGGCCGGTCCGCTCCGCAAGCTCCTCGGGCCTGAACGCTTCTCCTTCACTGAGGAGGCGGAAGGTCGCGAGCGCCAGGCGCTGCTCCTGCGCGTCCAGGTCGGGGTGGGCGGCGGTGAACTCGGCCGCCAGCGCCGGGATGTTCAGGGTCTCGGTTGGCATTTGCGCTCCTTGTCGTTCGTCGGCTTCCGGCCGAGGGTCGTTCCGGCCGCTAGACCCTTTCGTCGCAGGCGGCCGAAAGTCGGGTCACGCGCTCGGGGAATGGGGCGCGCCCCGACCCGCGCTCGGAAAGGGGAATGCCGAGAACGCCGACTGATCAGCTCTCCGACGAGCAGCTCGTCCTCTGCGCCGCGCGGAACGAGCGGTGCGTCGAGCTATTCCTCGCCCGCTACGAGGAGAGGATTCGCGCGTGCGCCTGGCGAATGGTGGGCGATCCGAACGAGATCGAGGACCTGACGCAGGAGACGGTCCTGCGGCTCATCCGCTCGCTGGATTCCTTCAAGGGTGGAGCCGCATCTTCCGCGCCCATACGGGGTAGACGCTCTCCCGCTACCGCAACCGGCTCCGTGTCCGTCATGCGCTCGAGCGGCTGGCCGAGGGCGAGCGCTCGCTCGCCCGTATCGCCACCGAGCTCGGCTTCGCCGACCACGCCCACCTCTCCCGGGTCGTGCGCGCCGAGACGGGCGCGGCTCCGTCCCGCCTACGCCTCACCCTCGGCACCGCAAGAGCCTCCTGCTACGACTGAGCTCTCAGACGCCGTTGGGGGGCCTTCCCGTCCTGCCGGTGCCGTTCCCTCGTCTCGCCCAGCGGGAGCTTGGCTAACGGAGCGCGAGCCTCGGCTTCTTTCGGGGGCGGCGCTCGTCTGTGAAGCGGTAGGCGCGGGCGGCGAGGGCGAAGGCGAGCGTGAGCCAGCCGAGCGCGACGAGGAGCTGCCGGGCGTAGTCGGTAATCGGCTGGCCGTCGACAGCGCCGCGGAAGGTCTCGACGACCGCGGCGAACGGGACCACGTAGACGACGGCGTCGCGGACGAGGTCGGGGAGCCCGGCAAGCGGGTAGAAGACTCCGGCGAGCATGAAGACGGGGGTGAAGAGGGCGATGTTGAGCTGGTTGGCCGCCTCGGGGGTGGGCGCCCGGCCGGCGATGGCGAAGCCGAGGCTGACGCCGGTGAGGACGGCGACGGCGGCCAGCGGCAGCGTCCAGGCGAGGTTCGCGGTGTAAGTGACGTCGGCGCCGAGCGCGATCGCGAGTGCGAGCATGACCAGGGTCGCCGCCAGCGCCGCCACCAGTCGGGCGAGGACCTGGGCGGCGATGAAGGTGCGCGGCGGGATCGGTGTGGCGGCGATTCGCTTTAGGACGCCTTGGGCGCGGTAGCCGGCGGCGGCGCCGACGATGCCGTCCTGGGCGAAGTGGGCGCCGATGAAGGCGGCGTTGCCGATCGCGACGAAGCTGAAGAAGTCGATCGTCTGCCCGCCAGGGAGGCCGAAGTCGAGCTCCTGGACGAGTGCGTAGGTTCCGAACGCGAGCAGCGGACTGATGATCCAGAAGAGCACCGTGTCGCGCGAGCGGTAGAACATCTTCAGGCTGGCGACGAGCAGGGGTCGGAGTTGGGCGGTCATGCGTCAGTCCTCCTCGAGCCGGTAGAGGCGGGTGGCGAGCGCTGCGAGTCCGAGAATCCAGGCGGTGCCGAGGAGCAGCTCCGGGCCGTGGCTGGTGATGCTGGCGCCGTCGAGGGCGATCCCGCGCAGGGTGTCGAACGGTCCGACGAACGGGATCGCGTAGTCCGTAATGTGCTCGACCGCGGCCGGGTACGCCTCCCGCGGCCACATGGCGCCGGCGAGGAAGAGGATCGGGATGGCTGCCATCACGTCGAGCGTGTTGGCCCCCTCCGGGGTGCGGGTGATGCCGGCCCAGATGAAGCCGATGCTCAGTCCCATGAGGACGACCATCGTCACAGGGAGAAGCGCCCAGGCGAGGTTGGCGCCGAGTTCGATCGAGGCGCCGAGCAGGACGCCGGCTCCGAGCACGGCGACCACCTGGGAGACCGCGAGTGCGACCCGCGCCAGCACCTGCGCAGAGATGAACGCGAAGGACGAGATCGGGGTCACCGCGATCCGCTTGAGGACGCCTTGGGCGCGGTAGCCGGCCGCGGCGCCGGTCATCCCGTGCTGCGCTGCGTAGGTGATGTACCAGGCGGCGACGCCGACCGTGATGTAGTCGAAGAAGTCGATCGAGGTGGCGCCGGTCTCGAACTGCAGCCGGTCGTAGAGCGCGATCACTAGGGCGAAGACGACCGGGGTGATGAACGCGACCCGGAGCGTTGCCGGCGAGCGGAACAGCATCCGGGTGCTCGCCAGCGTCAGCTGCGTGAACCCGGTCATCGTCAGTCCCGCAGCGCGCGGCCGGTAAGGGTGAGGAACACGTCTTCGAGCGTGCCGGGCACCGCCTCGACGGCGCGCAGCTCGACCTGCTCGCGTCCCGACCAGGCGAGGAGCTCGCGCAGGGCCTGCTGTTGATCGGGCGCCTGCAGCTCGTAGGCCCAGGCTCCGAGGCCGTCGACGGCCGACGCTCGGGTTTCGGAGGCGCGCTCGACGCCGCGCAGGCGCCCGAGGTCGTCCACCGCCACGGCGCGGTCGGCGGCGAAGCGGATCGTGCTAGCACCGTCGAGCCGCGCGATCAGCGCCTCGGGCGTGTCGATCGCCTGGATCCGGCCCTGGTCGATGATCGCCACCCGGTCGGCCAAGAGCTCGGCCTCCTCCATGTAGTGGGTGGTGAGCACGACCGTTTTGCCTTCCTCGCGGTTGATCTGCCGGATCAGGTCCAAGACGACGCGGCGGGCGGCGGGGTCGAGCCCGGTGGTCGGCTCGTCGAGGAACACGACGTCGGGGTCGTTGACCAGCGCCGCCACGACGGAGAAGCGGCGCGCCTGGCCGCCCGAGAGGTGACGTACCTGGGCGCCGCGCTTCTCGAGCAGCCCGACGCGCCCGAGCAGCTCCTCCGGGTCGCGCCGGCGGGGGTAGAAGGAGCCGAACAGGCTCAGGATCTCCTCGAGGGTCAGGTAGCTGAAGTAGGCGCCGGCCTGGAGCTGGACGCCGATCCGGCGCTTGAGCTCCTCCCGCTCGCGGACGACGTCGAGGCCGAGCACGCTCGCTCCGCCAGACGTGGGCTCGCGAAGCCCCTCGAGGATCTCGAGCGTCGTCGTCTTGCCGGCGCCGTTGGGGCCGAGGAAGCCGAACAGCTCTCCGCGCGCGACCTCGAAGGAGACGCCGTCGACGGCGTTGAACGGCTCGCCGCTTGGCGCCGTGTACGTCTTGACCAGGCGGCCGACCGCGACCGCCGGTATGCGATTTTTGTTTACGTCGTAAACCATGATCGTAAGGCTAGCACATAGACGATGTAAACTGTCAAGTGAAATGGCAAGGACAAACACCGACTCCCGGCAGGCGGCCCGCCGGCCCCTGACTCGCGAGCGCGTGCTCGCTGAGGCGCTGCGGCTGGTGGACGAGGATGGGCTGAGCGCGCTGACGATGCGCGCGCTCGGCAAGCGGCTCGGGGTCGAGGGGATGGCCGTCTACAACCACGTCCCCGGCAAGGCAGCCCTCCAGGCGGGGATCGGCGAGCTGCTGTGGGCCGAGCTCGAACGCTCTGCTGAGCCCGACGCCGACTGGCGCCGCTCGATGAGCACTCTCGCCGCCGCCGTCCGTCGCCTCGCCCGCGAGCACGCCAACGCCTACCCGCTGCTGCTAACCCCCGGCAGAGTCTCGCCGGTCCCGGGCCTGCGCCTCTTCGCCGTCCAGCTGGACGCGCTGCAGACGGCAGGCTACGACGAGACCCGGGCGGCCGAGATCCTCCGCGCCGTCTTCAGCTACGCCTGCGGCTACGCGATGATGGAGCTCTCCAGCTTCTGCCTCGACTGCGGCCCCTCCGGCGGACCGGCCGACTTCGACACGATCCTCGCTCTCAGTCGCACGCTGCCAGCCGACCTGCCGCCCGACCTCGCCCAGGTCGCGCGCGTCGTCTGCCTCGCCACCGACCTCGACCAGCAGTTCGAGCTCGGCCTCCAGGCGCTGCTCGCGGGCTTCGAGCTCTGAGTCGACCATGGAGTGGCGATGGACAAGCGCTCGCGACACTGAAGGATCCGGGATGGGCGGACGCGGCTTCACGGAACTTCTGCAGAATCTCCCCGTCCCCGAGGACGACGGAGCCGCGGACGGACTCGAGGGCCGTCTTCTGCCGGACATCCGCTTGGCCTCCACCGTCGGACGGAGAATCGAGCTGCAGGCGGCGACTCGCGAGCTACTCGTCCTCTACGTCTATCCGCGCACTGGAGTTCCCGGGCAGTCGCCGCCGCCGGGCTGGGACGAGATCCCCGGTGCCGGCGGGTGCACCCCCGAGAACTGCGCCTTCCGCGACCACGCGCGGGAGATCACGGAGCTGGGGGCGACGGTGATGGGGCTGAGCGCCCAGCCGCTTGTCGAGCAGCGCGAGTTCGCAGAGCGCGCGCGGATTCCGTACCCGCTGCTGAACGACTCGCGACTCCGGCTCGCCGCCGTGCTCGCACTCCCGACGTTCGAAGTCGCCGGCATGACGCTCTACAAGCGTCTCACCCTCGTCGCCGCCGGGGGCCGAATCGTCAAGGTCTTCTATCCCGTCTTTCCGCCGGACCGCCACCCCGAGGAGGTTCTCGCCTGGCTGGAGGAGCTGGCCGCCGGAGCGTGACGTCGGCGAGCCGCCGGACTACGAGAGCCCGTGGGCGCCGAACCGGAATTCGCCGGGCGGGCAGAGGGGGCAAGCGTCTGGCTCGGCCAGCGTCTCGCGCAGCTGCGCGCGGGCGCGCTTGAGCTTGCTCTTCACAGCGTCCACGCTCGTCCCCAGCTTCCCCGCGATCTCCTCGTTCGAGAGTCCGTCGAGCAGTCGCAGCGAGGCGATGCGGGCGTACTCGGCGGGAAGCTTCCCCAGGGCGTGCTCGACGAAGCACTCGGCGACCGCATCCTCGAGCAGCGCCGGCGGGTCAAGCTCGGGGGCGGCCGGCGCTTCCGTTCCGCTCGCCTCCTCGTCGAGCTGCAGCGGCACCGTTTGCGGGCGCGCCGCTCGTCGCCTGTGCGCGTCGACGCACGTGTTGTGCGCGATGCGGTAGACCCAGGTCGCGGCACTCGCCTCGCCCTTGAAGGAAGGCAGGGAGCGAAGAACCCGTAGCAGGGTCTCCTGCGTCAGGTCCTCGATCTCGTTCGGGTCGCCGACCATCCGCCAGGCGCAGGCGCGGATCTTCTCCTCGTAGCGGGCGAGGAAGGTCTCGACGCAGTCGGCCTTCCCCGCGGCGCAGAGGGCGAGCTGCTCGTCCGAGAGGCGATCGAGCGAAGTGACGGACATTCCTCTCGTAACGCAGGTCGGAGGGGCGCCATTCCGGCACTGCTCAGTGACACGACTTCCTGCCGCCTGCGACCAAAGGGTTGACTGGCCGGATCGATCCCGGCCGGAAGCGACGAAGAAAGGAGAGTGACACGGTGCAGACGATCACGCTCGAGGAGCTCCGCGCGAAGCTGGACGCAGCCGAGGAGGTGGTCTTGATCGAGGCGCTTCCGCGCGAGTACTACGAGGAAGCGCACCTTCCGGGCGCGCTCAACCTGCCGCTCGACCGGCTGGAGGAGCTGGCGCCGCGGTTCGTCCCCGATCGCGACGCGCAGGTCGTCGTCTATTGCAAGGACGAGCCGTGCCCCAACTCCGAGCTCGCCGCCAGGCGGCTCGGGCGGCTCGGGTACACGAACGTGCGCGACTACGCCGCGGGCAAGGCGGAGTGGATCGCCGCCGGCCTGCCCGTCGAGCGCGGCCTCGCCGCCGCCGCCTAGCGAGGCCGCGAGCAGGAAAGGAGTACGCGTGAAGGATTCGGGTTACGACCTCGCCATCGTCGGCTCCGGCTCAGCCGCCTTCTCCGGCGCGATCCGAGCGAGCGAGCTGGGAGCGCAGGTGGCGATGATCGAGCGCGGCACCGTCGGCGGCACCTGCGTGAATGTCGGCTGCATCCCCTCCAAGGCCGAGCTCGCCGCCGCCGCCCAGCGCCAGCGCGCCACGCACAATCCCTTCCCCGGCGTGGAAACCGCGGCCGGAGGCGTCGATCTCGCGACCCTCGTCGCCGGTAAGGACGAGATCGTCGGGGCGATGCGCCAGGGGAAGTATGTCGACCTGGTCGACCACTACGGCTGGGAGCTCGTCCCCGGCACGGCGCGCTTCGCCGACGGCGACACGCTCGCCGTCGATGGCGAGCCGCTGCGCGCCGAGCGCTACCTGATCGCCACCGGCGCCTCGCCGGCGGTGCCTCCGATCGCCGGACTCGCGGAGGTGGGCTTCCTCACCTCGACGAGCGCGCTCGAGGTGAGGGAGCAGCCGGAGAGCCTGGTCGTGGTCGGCGGCAACTACGTGGGGCTCGAGTTCGCACAGCTCTTCGCCCGCCTGGGAAGCCGGGTGACCCTGGTCGAGGCGCTGGACCGGATCGCTCACTTCGAGGAGCCCGAGGCGAGCGCCGTCCTCGCCGACGTCTTCGCCGCCGAAGGGATCGAAGTGATCACAGGCGCCCTCGTGAAACGGGTCGAGCGGCGCGACGGCCAGAAGCTCGTCTACGCGATGGTTGACGGCGAGGAGCGCAGCTTCCCGGCCGCCGAGCTGCTCGTCGCCACCGGCCGGCGGGCGAACACCGGCCTGCTCGCGCTCGAGCGGGCCGGTGTCGCCACGAACGAGCGTGGCCACGTCGAGGTCGACCCGACGCTGCGGACGACGAACCCGCGCGTCTTCGCCGCCGGCGACGTCACCCCGGCGCCGCAGTTTGTCTACGTCGCCGCGCAGATGGGCGCGACCGCCGCCCAGAACGCGCTCGCGAACGACGAGCAGACGATCGACTACGCCGCGCTGCCGCGCATCACCTTCACCAGCCCGCAGGTTGCCGCCGCGGGGCTGACCGACGAGCAGGCGAACGAGCAGGGGATCGTCTGCTCCTGCCGCACGCTCCCGCTCGAGGTTGTGCCCCGCGCGCTCGTCGAGCGCGACACGCGTGGCCTCGTCAAGCTCGTCACCGAGCACTCGACGCGCAGGATCGTCGGGGTCACCATCGTCGCGGAGGGCGCGGGCGGCGTCATCCTCGCCGGCGTCTACGCCGTCCAGTTCGGGCTCACCGTCGACCAGGTAGTGGACGCCTGGGCCCCCTACCTGACGATGAGCGAGGCCTTCAAGCTCGCCGCGCAAACCTTCGACCGCGACGTCGCGCACCTCTCCTGCTGCGCTTAGCCGCGCTATCCCTCGACCCTGAAGCCGATCGAAGGAGCACAGATGCCAACCGAGATTCGCGACATCCCCGACACTGGCCGCGGAGTTCACGGCGGCCCATCAGGTCCTCGACCCCGGGCAGCAGTGGTGAGCATGCCCCGGCCGGTCGGCATCCTGTACGAGCACCCGCTCTGGTTCGAGCCCCTCTTTGCCGAGCTCGGCCGGCGCGAGATCCCGTACGAGCGGATTCACGCGCACGAGCTCGTCTTCGATCCTGGGGAGAAGGACCCGCACTATTCGCTCGTCCTGAACCGGATGAGCCCGTCGGCGTGGACGCGAGGCAATGCCCACGCGATCTTCCACACCCTCCACTACCTGGCCTACCTCGAGGAGCTCGGCGCCAACGTCCTGAACGGCCACGCGGCCTTCCAGCTGGAGATCTCTAAGGCGCGCCAGTGCGCGCTCTTTGCGCGCCTCGGGCTTCGCTACCCGCGGTCGCGGGTGATCAGCGAGGCCGCCCAGGCCGTCGCCGCGGCCGAATCGCTGCACTTCCCCGTGATGGTGAAGCCGAACATCGGCGGCAGCGGGGCTGGCATCCGCTCCTTCTCGACCCTCGAGGAGCTCGCCGAGGCCGCTGCGGACGGGCGCATCGAGCTCGGCCTCGACGGGACCTCCCTCGTGCAGGAGCACCTTCCCGCGGAGGAGGAGTCGATCGTCCGGATCGAGATCCTCGGCGGCGAGTTCCTGTACGCCATTCGGCTCCGCCTCGTCTCCGGAACCTTCAACCTCTGCCCTGCCGACTACTGCGAACTCCCGGGACTTACCGACGGCGTCTCGGGCCGCGGACTCCCGATCGAGCGCTTCGATCCCCCGCCCGAGGTCGTCGAGGATGCGAAGCGGATCATCGCTGCCGCGGGAATGGATCTCGGCGGGGTCGAGTACCTCGTGAACGCCCGCGACGGCCTCCCCTACTTCTACGACGTCAACGCGCTCTCCAACTTCGTCGCGAACGCTCCCGAGGTGATCGGCTTCGACCCCTTCGTCGATCTCGTGGACTTGGTTGTCGACCGGGCACGCGAAGAGGCTCCGGTCGCTGCGACTCGGTAGCCGGAGGTATTCGAGTCGTCTGGGGTCGTGTCGAGGCAACCCAGGCGAGTAAGCCCCAGACACAACGCCCCGCGCTCGCGAACCCCTGCGCCAGGTGTCGTGGATCTCAAGCGCCAGCCGGTGGCGCTCGGAGAGCATCCGCCCGTCGCCCCGACCTCGGCTCGGTCTGCCACGGGCGGCCTCGAGCTGGAGATCAACCGCCCTCGCTCTGCTCGTGAAATTGCCTGCACCATCGCCACGGAACAGCCCCAGCGGTATCGCCCCGTAGAACACGAGCTGGCGCGGATCGAAACCTCCCGTCGCACCGACTCGCGACGACCACGATGGCGCTCAGGGCCGCGGTCCCCGAGGGGGCGCGACGGACCAACGGCACCGGAACGGAGCAGGCGAGGTGCTCGCCGACGCGGCCGACGACCTCCCTTCGGATCCCAGCCCGTCCTCCTCGGTCGACATCGGCTGATCGGACGATCTCCTTCTTCTCCGGTCGGCGCCTCAAAATCCTTCCCTTGGTCTCTCAGAATGCTCCCCGCGGCCGATGCGCGGGCGCCCTCGCGGGTGCACCCTGGACGGAACCCCAGGCGATCGGAGAAATGATCGATGCCGACAAGAGCCCGCCCGCGAACACGGACTGCGACCGCCTCCAAACGCGCGCGGCAGCTGCTGGGCCGGTGGTCACCTCCTAGGCGCATCGACCTGACCACCGTGCGGGCCGTCCTCGTCCCGGCGACGATGACACTCCTCGGCGAGTGGAACTGGCGCGGATGGCTCCCGCGCCGCGCGCGGGAGCCGGAGGCGGGCCGGCCGATAGCGGGCCGGGGGAGCCTGAGGCTGTAGCGATGAAGGATGGGAGCGCTCCGAGCGTCGAACCCGTCATGGTCACACTCGGTTCCGCCACCGGCCTGCCCCGTCGGCCATCGGGCCGTCGGCCTCGCGTGACGCTCGTGACCGCCGCTGGGGCAGCGACGTTCACCCGCGCCCAGCGTGCCCGTCTCGAGGAGACGGCCGAGAGTGTTTTCCACGAGAGAAGGCTGCCGCTCGAGGCGGCCGAGCTCGCCGGCCTCGCCGAAGGCTCCTCTGTCCTTGCTGTGACCCCGCGCTCGGTGCCTGCTCTCGGCCGGGAGACGATCGCGCGGCTTCCTCTGTCGTTGCGGGGGATCGCGGTCTTCGCGACCGGGGTGGACTTCGTCGAGGTGGAGGCGCTCGAGGGGCGCGGGATCGCGCTTGCCAACTTGCCCGACTACTCGGCGGCCTCGGTTGCCGAGCACACGCTCGGGCTTCTTCTCACCCTCTCGCGCCGGCTCCACCTGAGCCGCGATCGCGTGCTCGGACGCGTGCCCGCGGCGATCTCGGTGCGGGGCTTCGAGCTGGCCGGGAAGACGATCGGGATCGTCGGTCTCGGACGGATCGGCGGGCGAGTCGCGCGGCTGGCCGAGGCATTCGGAATGCGCGTGCTCGCAGCGGATCCGCGGCTGAATGGGAAGGGGCTCCGTTCACACGGGCTTCAGGACCTCTTCGCCGCCTCCGATGTCGTCTCGCTGCACCTCCCCCGTCGGTACGGGCAGGGGCCGATTGTCGGGTCGGGAGAGCTCAGCGTGATGAAGCCAGGGGCGCTGCTCCTGAACGTGTCGCGCGCGGCCCTCGTCGACGAGACGGCGGTCGTCGGCGCGCTCGCCGACGGCCGGCTTGCCGGTTACGCGCTCGACGACCGCCTCTCCGCCCGGCACGAAGCCGAGGGCCTTATCGCCGAAGGGCGGATCATCGAGAGCGGCCACACCGCCTGGTATTCGGACGAGGCGCTCGCGCGCGGGCTCGAGGAGTGGGTGGAGAACATCGTCGCGCTCGTCGTGGGGAGGCCTCGCAATCTCGTCGCGGGCCGGATGGAGGTGGCGACCACTGCTTAGACGGACGCGAGTTGCGCTCGCGCTCCTGCTCCCGCTGGCCGCGCTCGCGAGCGCGGGAACACTCGTGGCCGCCCAGTGGCCGCGCTACTGGGTCTGGATCGCCCCGGAGCGGACGCCGCTCGCCTTCCTGGAAGCTCTCCTCCTTTTCAGCGCGGCTCTGCTGTCGGGGCTGCTCGCCTTGCTCGCCGCGCTTCAGGAGCGGCCCTCGCACGAGCGGCGGGCGTGGGTCTTCGGCTTCCTGGGATTCGCCTTCCTAGGAGCCGACGAGCGGTTCGCGCTCCACGAGCGCCTGCGCGACAACCTCCTCGCCGACGTCGGGGTCGCCCTCCCCTGGGGGGCGCCGGGCGACTACCTGCTCCTCCTCTATCTCGGCGCCGCGCTCGCGCTCCTTCCGACCTTCGTGGCGCTGCTTCGCGGCGACCGGCTCGCTCTTGGGATGTTCGCGGCCGGGGTCGTCCTCTCCGCGATCGTGGTGCTCGCCGACTCGCTCGACGTGCGGGCGATGACGCCCGCGACCGAGCGGCTGGAGCAGTCGCTCGAGGAGGTGCTGGAGGCGCTCGCCGGATCTCTCCTCGCCGGCTCCCTCCTCGTCCACCTCGCGGCAAGGCTTGCGCGGCTCGTCAAGCTCGGACAACCCGCCAGCTTCCCATCGTGGGAGCCCAGCCCGGCGGAGTCGGGCTCGAAGCCGGCGCCGTCGTCGCGGATGTCGAGCGGGGTCGCCTCGTCCAGGTAGGAGCCCTCGGCGACCCGCCCAACTGTGCCTCGCGGCCTGGGGCGTCGGCCATTTGACCCGACTCAGTTTGTGCGGCCGAACACAAGATCACTCTCGAGACTGCCCTAATTGCAGCCATTTTGCGCCAGTCGTTTGGGCCACGGGATTGGGCCACGATGGAAAGGTGCGGCGTCTAATGAGAAAACATAAGACGCCTATTTGCAGGCATTTCAAGAGACGAAGCGACGGGACTCGAACCCGCGACCTCCGGCGTGACAGGCTTGTTCCACGGAACCGACGATTGGGCGACGATTGACGCGCTATCGCTCTATTGATGCGGCCGTACGGGCTTCTAGCGCCTGATTTGCGCATGATTGCATAGGTTCGATTTCGGGCGTTTGCTGCCCTTCTGCTGCCCGAGGACGCCGCGGCAGCCGGTGGCTGAGACGCTGTGCAGCGGCGCCGACGTGACGAAAAAGTAGCCGCGCCCTTTGACTAGCGACGCCTGGCATGAGATAAGAGGCTTTCCGGACCTCTCGGGGTCGAAAGGAGCCGAAATGGCCACGGTTGAGGTCAAGAGCCTGAACTCGCCGGATGAGACGAGGCCGTTTGCTGATAAGGGGCAGGCTGAGGTCATCAACATCGGAGGCGGGACGGTGCTGCGCGGGACGTTCGAGCCTGGCTGGCGCTGGTCTGAGCACGTGAAGCCGCTCGCGGGAACTGAGAGCTGCCAGTCTCCTCACTTCCTGTACGCCTTGTCTGGTCGGATGGGCGTAGCGATGGACGACGGGACCGAGGTTGAGATTGGTCCGGGCGACGTGGCTCGGATCGAACCCGGGCACGACGCCTGGGTCGTCGGTGACGAGCCGTGCATCGCGGTCGACTTCGGGCCCTCGCCGGCGTACGCGAAACGGCAGTAGCGCGAACCAACCGCAACCGGAGAGGCCTGTGGGGTGCCAAAAATCGGGTCCCACCTGCAAATCCACATTTTTCGGGAACGCGCACCGAATTTTGACACCCCACACCAGTTTCCGTCTGGGTTCGTGGTGCAGCCGGCGAGGTGCACGCACCGTGTGCCGTGTTCGATGAAGAAGAGCACGTAGAAGCGGCGTAGAAAGACGGTCTCGACGGTAAAGAAGTCGGACGCGACAATGCTCGCCGCCTGCTGCTGCAGAAACTCGCGCCAGCTCGGCCCCGGTTGTCGAGGCGCGGGATGGAGTCGAGCTCGTTCGAGCAGTCGGCGAACAGTCGTCGGTGATGCCTGAAGACCGAGCTTCGCCAGCTCTCCGCTGATCCGGCGATGCCCCCAGCGCGGGTTCTCGCGGGCGAGCCGAAGCACGAGTTCCTGAATCTCAGCCGAGAGCCGGGGGCGGCCTGGCCCGCGACCATCCTGGCACCACTTCCGGCGGACGAGCGCCCGATGCCAACGGAGCAACGTCCTCGGCGTGACGAGCCGCACGGAGCGCACCGAACGCGGCAGGTGACACGCTCCGGCGGCCAGGAGAGCGCGGTCAGCGGGCCGCAGCGTCGGGCGGTCGATGTGGCGGCGTAGGACATCCAACTCGTGACGGAGGACCATCAGCTCGAGGTCCTTGACGTCGGGGCCGCGTCGGCTCCGTAGGAGCAAGCCGATCAGAGTTCGAAGAGCGAGGTAGGCAAAGGAGAAGAACATCCTGCCGATCCTCGCAAGCCGCGCTCTCAAAAGTCGCGACCGGAGTAATGGCACCCTTCAGGGATGGGTCAAGCGGGCGATAAGCAGCCAGAGTGCGTCCTAGAGGCGCGGGCTCCGATGCGGCGGGAGCTCGTGTCTGCTCAGGGGGGCCGGGGCCATTGCGGCGGCTCCGCTCCCCTGTGGGGTGTCAAAATTCGGTGCGCGCTCCCGAAAAATGCGGATTTCCAGGTGGGACCCGCTTTTTGGTACCCCACACGCCGACCCACTCTACGAGCTCCCGGCCGCTTGTACGGCGTGGGAGGGAGGCGGATGCGTGCTCGAGCGGGCGTTCGAGGACCTCGACGTCCTCGTCGTCGACTACCAGCGCGCGTACGGCCGGCACATCGAGTTCGAGCACGGACTCGGCGACTTCGCCTACGACTTCGACGCTGGCCGCTACCCCGGGCTTCTCGCCTGCCCGTGAGCAAGCTCCGAGGGGAGCCTCTTTGGCTCGCCCGGATCTAGCGAGGGCCTCTCGGATGAAGGCGTGCTTTGTGGGGTGCCAAAATTCGGTTCCACCTGTAAATCGCCTCACTCTCAGTGTCGGTCCTGAGTTTTGGCCCCACACGCCTCGGTGGACTCCTGCACGAGTACTACCGAGCAGCAGCTTGAGTGAGCCGGGATTTTGAAACCCCTCAGGCGGCCAAGGCCGCGTCCGACCTCCCTAACACGCCTGGGGTCGGATTCCCGGGTCCCAAGGGCTTTCTATCGTGCTCGTGCTTCGGCATTGTCCGCGCAGATCGGGCAGGGGCACAGCTCGCGCAGATGCTCGAACGTGTAGATGCCGGTCGAGTGCCCGTCGCTCCAGTGGAATCGGATCGCATACCGGCCCACCGGGTCGATCGAGAGCGGGCGGACATCCTTGCTGATCGATTCCTCGCGAAGCCGCGTGTTCCCTGAGATCTCGTCGGCGCACATCGCGCACCTACAGCCCACGCGCAGGGCATAGCCGGTGTAGATGCTCTCGTGCTCGTCCTTCCAGAAAATCTGCACCTCGTTCTCGGATGGCTGCGTAATCTCCGCGATCTCCGGCCGATCGGTGGAGACTCCACCCATGGTGAGGGTGCTGACCTGAGCCGCGAGGTTCTCGGCGACCCGAAGGAAGGCGCGGGCACTCAGCGACTCGGACATGGACTGGACGATGGGGTTTCCCTCGTCCGAGGTCGTGCGGATATCCGTCGAGAGGGGGATCTCGCCCAGGAAGGGGATCCCGCTCGCCGCCGCGAATCGCCGGGCGCCGCCGCTGCCGAA
>JBOHAD010000036.1:0-24942 GCA_050697555.1 Gaiellaceae bacterium
GCCGACCCCGGCTGCTCCTCGGCGCGCCCGAAGATCTCGGAGGGATCCTCGACGGCGACGAGGCCGGCCGAGGTCATCTCGAAGACGCCGAGCTCGTTCGTCGAGCCGAAGCGGTTCTTGGCCGCCCGCAGGACGCGGTGCGCGCGGTAGCGGTCGCCTTCGAAGTTGAGGGCGCAGTCGACGAGGTGCTCGAGCACGCGCGGGCCCGCGACGGCGCCTTCCTTCGTCACGTGGCCGACGAGGAACGTGGCAACGCGGTGCTCCTTGGCGACCCGGAGCAGGCGTCCGGCGGCCTCGCGCACCTGGGCGACGGAGCCCGGCGCCGAGCCGAGATCGGGCGCGTAGAGCGTCTGCACGGAGTCGATCACGCAGGCCTCCGGCTTCTCGCGCTCGAGCGTGGCGCAGACCTCGTCCAGGTTCGTCTCGGCGAGGACGTGGACCGCGGCGGCGCCTCCCAGCCGGTCAGCCCGCAGCTTGACCTGGGCTGCCGACTCCTCCCCGGTGACGAGAACGACCCGGCGCTCGGCGGACATCGCCCGGAGGGCCATGAGGAGGAGCGTGGACTTGCCGATCCCCGGGTCGCCGCTGACGAGGACGAGGCTCGCGGGGACGAGGCCACCGCCGAGCACGCGGTCGAGCTCGGGAACCCCGGTGGGGATGCGCTCGGCGTCGGCCGCCTCGACGTCGACTAAACGGAGGAGCGGCCGCGGCCGCGCGGCCCCGGCGGCCGGCCCGAGCGTGCGCTCCTCGACGAGCGTGCCCCACCCGCCGCACGCGGGGCAGCGGCCGAGCCACTTCCCGGTCGCGTACCCGCATTCGGAGCAGGCGTGCTGGACGGCTGCCTTCGCCACAGCGCGATTCTAGGAAGGGCATCTGACGCCGGATCAGCGCCGAATGGAGCGAGATTGTCGCTCTTAGCGACGAATGCGGCGACATGAGCCTCGAAACGGCACCCCGGGCGGGTTAGAGTCGAGGCGTTCGGACCCAGGGGTGAGAGGAATGCTGCGGCTGACTGAAGTACGCCGGGAGGTCGAGCGGAGAGGCTCGCCCGGGCGATGACGACCCCGCCCGAGCTCGCTGCTCGAGTCGGGGGGCTCGTCCGGAAGCTTCTCTCGTTGCTCCCCGCTTCGACCGCTCTCGCGAAAGCCGTGCGGCGGAGGACCGTTCGGGCGGCGACCCGCAGCGTCGAGGCCGCAGTGGGGGTCGCTGCCGCCGTGGGAAGCACGCGACCGCTCAAGATCCTCGTCCTCTCCCTGGCGACGCTGGCCGCCGGCGGGCTCGGGCTCATGGTCGCTTACGCCGCGACTCCAGACGACGGTCTGGCCACGCAGGTCATCGTGACGAACGGGGAGACGTACACGGTCGCCACAATCACGGGCCCGAGCGGTACGACGACGGTGGCAGTGACGAAGACGAAGGCGGGGAAGACGAAGCTCATCCCCGTGCGCGTCACCCGTACCGTCGACGGACCCGGAGAGACCGAGAGACTCTTCTTCGAGGTGGCGGGAGAGTCGGTCCTCCTCACCGAGACCGACACTAGGCTCTTGACCCAGATCGTCAAGCAGATCGAGACCGAGACACATGTGGTGACCGAGGTGTCTACGCAATTCCAGCCTGTGACCCAGACGCAGACGGAGTTCGTGAACCACACGACCACCATCTTCGACACGACGACCGTCTTCGACACGACCACGACGACGGTCACCGAGACCGTACCGCTGCCAGCGCCTTAGCGCCGCGGCCCAACCGCGCTAACATCGGTCTGTTTCGCGGATGCGACCCCGGGCGCTTCTGGCGGTCCTCGCGGCACTCCTCGTGGCCGCTGGTCTGGGCGTGCTCGTGGCGGCGTCGTTCCTGGGCGACGACAACCCGGCCGCGGCCCGTGAGGTCGTGCTCCTGGCGGCCGGCGACATCGCCGAATGTGGTGACACCGGTGACGAGGCGACGGCCGAGCTCCTCGACGCGTATCCGAATGCCACGATCGCCACGCTCGGCGACAACGCCTATCCGCAGGGCACCCTCCGCGAGTACGCCGAGTGCTACGACCCCTCCTGGGGTCGACACAAGGAACGCACCCGCCCGGCCGTGGGCAACCACGACCATTCCACGAAGGACGCCGCGGGCTACTTCGAGTACTTCGGCGAGACCGCCGGCGAGTTCGACGAGTACTACTACAGCTACGACATCGGCGCCTGGCACGTCGTCGTCCTGAACAGCGACTGCTGGCGCGTCGGCGGCTGCGAGCCGAACGACCCGCAGGGGCTATGGCTTCGACAGGACCTGGTCGCAAGCCCGGGGCAGTGCAGCCTGGCCTACTGGCACCGTCCGCCCTTCAGCTCCGGACGGTACGGCGAGCCAAAGCAGACGGAGAGGGTGCGGCCTCTCTGGGAGATGATCTACGAGATGGGCGTCGACGTCCTCCTAACCGGGCACGACCACAGCTACGAGCGCTTCGCGCCGATGGACGCAGCCGGAGAGAGGGACGACGCGCGCGGAGTGCGGCTCTTCGTCGTCGGCACGGGCGGCGGAAACTTGCGGAACTTCAAGTACGACCCGCTCCCGACGACCGAGGCGCGCAACGGCGACACGTGGGGCGTGCTCAAGCTGACCCTGAAGCCGGCCGGCTACGACTGGGAGTTCCTTCCCGTTCAGGGCGCGAGCTTCACGGACTCGGGCACGGCAGCCTGCCACTAGCTGTGCGCCGATACCTGGTCACCGGATCTGCCGGATTCGTCGGCTCACACCTCGCGGAGGCGCTCCTCGAGCGGGGCCACGAGGTGGTCGGAGTCGACGCCTTCACCGACTACTACGCCAGGGAGGTCAAGGAGGCGAACCTCGAACGAGCGCGTGCTCGGCCGGGCTTCACGTTCGCCGAGCGCGACCTGGCGGACGGTGAGCTCGAGCCCCTCGTCGAGGGCGTGGACGGCGTCTTCCACCTCGCCGCTCAACCCGGGGTGCGCGGAAGCTGGGGAGGCACATTTGCGATCTACGTCCGCGAGAACATCCTCGCCACCCAGCGCCTCTTCGAGGCGGCGGCGCGGGCGAACGTGCGCGTCGTCATGGCGTCGAGCTCCTCCGTCTACGGCAACGCCGAGGCGTACCCGACCCGGGAGGACGCGTCACCCCGCCCCGTTTCACCGTACGGAGTGAGCAAGCTCGCGTGCGAGTCGCTCGCCCAGACCTACTCCGACTCCTTCGGCCTCGAGGTCGTCGCCCTCCGCTACTTCACAGTGTTCGGGCCGAGGCAGCGCCCGGACATGGCCTTCTCGAGGATCATCTCCGCCCTTCTCGGAGGCGGCCCGTTTCGGGTCTTCGGAACGGGTGAGCAGTCGCGGGACTTCACTTACGTCGACGACGCGGTCACCGCGACCCTGGCGGCCATGAACGGCGGGCAGGGAAGCACGGTCTACAACGTCGGCGGCGGGAGCGAGACGACGCTCGGCGAGGTGATCGCCCTTTGCGAGGGCATGGTGGGAAGGCGCCTCGCCCTCCGCCACGAGCAGGCGGCGGCCGGGGACGTCCGCCGAACCGCAGCCGACACCAGCCTCATTCGCGCCGAGCTCGGGTGGAGCCCGCGCACATCGCTCGAAGAGGGGCTGGCGGCCCAGCTCGCCGCGGCTCGTCGAGGCGGCTAGAGAGCCCAGACGACGACCGCAAGACCCATCGCCGTGCCCAGGCAGATGGAGAGGCCCACGAGGGCGACTTGACGGCGTCGGGGGGCGAGCAGATCTGAGAGAATTGCCACAGGGAGCGCCGACGGCGGGATCGCGGCCAGCACGACGAGGAGGAACGAGATGCCAATCGCGGCGAAGATCGCGGGGAGCCCGGCACCGAGAGCCTCCTTCAGTTCGGCGTAGTGGCCGCTTTCGAGCAACAGCATCTGGATCCCTCGGGTCCCAAGACCGCGGGCGAGCCGCAGGAAAATAAGCTTAGATGGTTACGAAAGGGGCACGGCCCGACCGAGGTAGCCGAGGGAGTGTCTTGAACTGAGCGGCATTCTTCCCGTTGTGCGACGTTGGTGGTGGCTCCTTGCGCTGGGAGGGGCCGTCGCCGCCCTGATGGGCTTTCTGGTCGAGGACAGGCTCCCGCCGGCATACGAGAGCGAGGCCAGCCTCCTCGTGGGCCCCGTCAGCGGCGATCGGGACACGCTCGAAGCGGCGGGCCAGCAAGCTCGCACCTACGCCGGAGTCGCAAGGACCGCCACGATCGTCACCGGGGCGGCACAGCGCGTGGGCCTCTCGCCCCAAAGCCTGAGAGGCAAGCTGGCGGACGTCACCGCGAGCAACGTCACGCGACTCCTCACCATTCGCGTCCGCGATAGCGACCCCCAGCGTGCCGCGGCGATCGCGAACGCGGTCGCCGTCGAGCTCATCGCGTTCGCGACGCAGGACGCAGGCCTCACTCCGCGGGAAGGAAGGATGCGAATCGTCGAGCGCGCGGCTCCGTCCACGAACGACATCGGCCCCTCGGCAGGCCTCATCGTCCCTCTGGCGGCGCTCGCGGGCCTGCTCGGCGCGCTCGGGCTCGCCGCGCTCGTGGACGCGCTGTCCACGACCGTGCGGAACGAGCGGGAGCTCGCCTTGCTCGCGCCGGTGGCCGTTCTTGGCTCAGTCGACGGGACGCGCTTCCGGGCTCTCGGCCGACCCTTCGTGGTCGACGCCGACCCCCACTCCGATGCGGCGGCCGGCTACCGGCTGCTCGCCGCGAAGATCGAGCTTTCGAACGGCAACCGGCCGCTGCGGAGCGTCCTCGTGCTCGACGCGCACGGCGGTAACTCCGGCGGCAGGATCGCAGCCAACCTGGCCGGAGCGTTGGCCGAGGGCGGCTCCCGCGTCTCGCTGATCGACAGCGGTGAGAAGGGTGACCTCCGGGCGCTCCTCGGCGTCAGCGACGAGGCGGCGGCCGCCGAGAGCGGCGTCCGTCGCGGTCGGCCGTTGCGGGTCGGCCGGGTCACGCTCGACCGATTTCGGCTGAAGGGGTCCCGGGTGACGGTTCTCCAGCTCCGCACCGGGTCGGAGCCCCTCGAGCTCGAGAGGGCAGCCGAGGTGCTCGAGCGAGTCGCCGAGGAGGCGGACGTCATCGTCCTGACGGCTCCCGCGGTGGATCGCTCGCCGCGCGGTCTCGTGTGGTCGCGGGCGGCCGAGGCCACCGTCCTCGTCACCCAGCGTGACCACACGAAGCGGGAGCAGATCCCGGCGGCGGTCGAGAGCCTTCAGCTCGCCGGGGCGAACGTGATCGGCACCGTCCTGTGCAGGGATCGGATCCTCTGATCGGACTCTGCCCCGCGCGACCAGTTCGGCCCGGCCAGCGCCCTTGACGGACCTGCTCGAGGAGCGAGACGTGGGGACGTTCGAGATCTCGCCGGGTGCGGACCTCGCCCCGGGCAGCAACGTCAAGGGCGCCGTCGGCGCGGCGAACTGGTGCTTCCTGCTTCCGAGTCTCGAGCTCGGGCGGATCGTCTGCCTCGGCTCTCCCTCCCCCGCCGCGCTCACGACGCTCGCCCGCCTCGGAGACGAGGTCGCCGTGTCGGCGTCAGGGAGGGGCCTGAAGCGGCTCCGCGACGCTCTCGGCCGCTTGCCGGCGAGCGTGTTGCTGCTCGAGAGCGAGCGCTCCGGCGCCGTCCCTCTTCCCGACGGGAGCGCAGACCTCGTCGTGCTCGCACGGCCCCGGGGGCTGGGACTCACGCTCGGCGGCCGCCTGGAGAGAGAGGCCGCACGCCTCCTCGCCCCCGACGGGCTCCTCTACCGTGAGACGCGCTTCTTCAGGCCGGCCGGAGCCGCGGCGCGCCTCTGGCTCGCTCCGGCGACGGGCGAGATGCGAGCGGCCACTCCGCTCGGAGACCGGCAGGCCATCGCCTTTCTCGAGGCGAGCTTCGGGAATCGCGCTCTGTTCCAGCGGCAGCTCCTCCGGCGCCCCGGTCGGCTGCTCGGTCGCCATCGCGTCGTCAGCCGGGCCGTCCGGCGGGAGGGCGCGCTCGTCGGCCGCTCTCGCGAGAGGCTCGCCGCAGGGCCGCCGCGCTATCTTCGCTCGGTCGCGGCGGAGGGCGGCCTCGACGTGAACGACAGTCGCTGGGCGCTCCTCGCCCGTGGCGACTACCCCTCGCAGAAGGTGCTCTTCTTCCTCTTCCCGCCCGCGGGCGCCAGGCCGCACGCGCTCGTCAAGATCACCCGCGAGCCTCGGTTCAACCCCCGCCTCGAGAACGAGTGGCGGGCGCTCACCCTGCTCCACGAGCGCGGGCTGGGAACGGACGGCACGCTGCCACGACCGCTCTTCTTCGGCGTCCACGGCGGCCTCGGAGTCCTCGGCGAGTCGGCAATCGAGGGCGAGCGCTTTCGCAGGCGGACGCTCGGGACCGCCGACTGCCCGCAGGCCCGTGCGGCAGTCGAGTGGCTCCTCGACCTGGGTGCCGCTACGGCCTCGCGCGCAGGGCCGGACGCTCGCATCGTGGCCGGTCTCAGGCCGCTCCTCGAGCAGTTCGAGGAGATCTACCGCCCCGCCGGGCACGAGGGGGACTTCCTCAGGGCCCAGGTCTCGAAGCTGGCCCGTGGTCTGGGGGGGCTTCCGCTGGTGTTCCAGCACGGGGACCCGGGGCCGTGGAACGTGCTGGTCACCAGAGAGGGACGGCCGGCGTTCCTCGACTGGGAGGCTGCGGAGCCCGAGGGCATGCCGCTCTGGGACCTCTTTCACTTCTTGCGGAGCTACAGCTTCATGGTCTCGCGCGCCGCAGGCACGCGCGATGCCCTGGCCAGCTTCTCCGAGCAGTGGCTGGCGGAGTCCCCCTTCAACCGGCTCCTCGTCGAGACGACGAGGCGCTTCTGCACGCAGACAGGGCTGGCGGCGGGCCTCGTCGAGCCGCTCTTCTACCTCTGCTGGATGCACCGTGCCCGCAAGGAGGCGGCGACTCTGCCGCCGAGCCGGCTACAGAACGGCCGCTACGTCAACATCCTCCGGCTGGCGGTCGAGCGGCGCGGCTCGCCGGGCCTCCGCCGGCTCTTCTCGGCCGGCGAATGAAGACTCGAGCACGCGCGCATCCCACGCTCGCGGCACTCTTTCGGGCGCTCGACGACGATGGGCTCGTCTGGTGCCTCCTGCGCGGCGAGGCGGACCTCGCCGCCCCGGAAGGCGACGTCGACCTCCTCGTCGCGCCAGCGGACCTCCCCCGTCTCGGCCGACTCGCGGCCGAGCACGGCTTCGCATCCGTGCCGGCCTGGGGTTACGGATCGCACGCCTTCTTCGTGGCCTACGACTCATCCGGGGATCTCTGGATCAAGCTCGACGTCGTCACCGAGCTCGCATTCGGCCGCAACTACGCGCTGGCGACGGAGGCGGAAGCCGACTGTCTGGCGCGGCGGACGCGCGTGGACGGGCTGCTGGTGCTGTCCGACGACGACGCCTTCTGGACGCTGCTCTTGCACCGCCTTCTGGACAAGGGTGAGGTCGGCCCCCGCGACGCTGCCCGCCTTTCGGTCCTTGCAGAGGGAGCGCGGACGGACGGCACGCTGGCGCAGACGGTCGACTCGCTCTGCCCTCCGGGCTGGAGCGCCGATTCAATCGTCGCCGCCGCCTCGCAGGGGGAGTGGGCCTCGCTGGCCACCCTGGGCGATCCTCTCGCAGCCGCGTGGCGGAGACGCGGTCGAGCGGCCGTTCGCCGGCGAACGGCCGCCAACTCAGCGCGCCGCTGGGCCGGCAAGGTGCTCCGGCTCACCCGGCGGAGGGGGCTCAGAGTCGCGGTGCTCGCTCCCGACGGCGCCGGGAAGTCGACGCTCGCGAAAGGTGTCGAGAATGACTTCTACTTCCCCGTTCGGTCGATCAGCATGGGCCTCTACCAGGTGCCTCGGCCACGGGGCAGGCATCATCTCCCCGGGCTGGGCCTCGCCCGCCAGCTCGCGAGGCAATGGACGGGCTGGCTCCAGGGCGCCTATCACCAGCGTCGCGGCCGGCTCGTTCTGTTCGACAGGTATCCGTACGACGCACTGCTGCCGACCCGCTTCCGGTACCGCCGGCTCGCCAGGGCCCGCCGCTGGCTGCTCGCCCACGCCTGCCCCGCTCCCGAGCTCGTCGTCCTGCTGGATGCCCCCGGCGAGGTCCTGTACGAGAGGAAGGGCGAGAAGACCCCCGAGCTCCTCGAGCGACAGCGGCAGGCTTACCGGGCCTTGCTCTCCCGCCTTCCAAGAGCGGTCATCGTGGACGCTTCCCGCGAGGTCGAGGACGTGCGTCCCGAGGTGACGGCGATCGTCTGGCGGGAATACGTCCGGCGCTGGAGCAAACGATAACGACCAAGAAGGACGGAACATGCGGATCCTGATTTGCGCGTCCGATGCACCACTTCCGCCCACGAACACGGGGTTCAGACGACAGCTCATGGGGCTCGTGCCCGAGCTCGGCAAACGACACGACGTCCGCCTGATCGGATATCGAATGCCGAACCAATCGACGACGGGTGCGGCGGAAGCGGGCATGCAAATCATCGACTTCCGGAGGCCCGGCTTGGCGGAGAACGCGCGCGACCTCACGCTGGCGATGATCCGTCGCCGGCCCCTGCGCGCCGAGCGGCTCGTGCGCGGCTTGATCGGGCCGCTACGGGAGGAGCTCGCCCGCTTCGAGCCCGATCTCGTTCACGTGGGGCCCGGAAAGCTCGCCGGCCTCAAGCGGGAGCTCGAAGGCCTGCCCAGGGTCCTGATGGTGATGGACACGTGGCACCTGAACGTGGACGCGCGCGCTGATGCCGCGACCGGGATCCGCCGGCCGCTTCTCCGCGCCGACGCCCGGCGCATCCGTCGGTTCGAGACGTCGGAGTACCGCGGCTTCGACCGTGTCGTGGTGAGCAACGAGGGAGACCTCGCCGAGCTCCGGGAACGGGATCCGACGCTCCCGTTCGCCATCGTTCCCATCGGCTTCGACGCGAGCGCCTACGCGCCCGATCCAGGCGCGCTCGTCGACCCGAACCGGATCATCTTCCACGGCGCCATGAGCTACGCGCCGAACGTCCGCGCCGTCGAGTTCCTGGCCGGCCGGGTGCTGCCGCGGGTACGCGCCGTGCGGCCCGCCGCCCACCTGGTGATCGTGGGGCGCGACCCCGCGCCGAGAGTCCTGGAGCTCGAGGAGATCGACGGCGTCCACGTGACGGGAGGCGTCGACGACATGAGGTCGTGGCTCACGGGCAGCCGCGTCTGGGCGGGGCCGTTCCTGGACGGCACCGGCATCAAGACGAAGCTGCTCGAGGCGATGGCCACGGATCTCCCCTGCGTCGTCACGCCTCTCGGGCATCGAGGGCTCGACGACATCACGTCGGGCGAGCAGCTGCTCGTCGGCTCCACGGAGGAGGAGCTCGCAGAGCACCTGGTCGCGGTGCTCGAGGACGACGAGCTCGCGCGGAGGCTCGGTCGCACCGGCGGTGAGTACGTCCGCCCCAGATACGACTGGCCGGCAGTCGGGGAGGCCTACGATCGCCTCTACGAGGCGGTTCTCGCCGAGCACGGACGTCTCGCCGCGGCGCGCTAACGACGGGTCTCAGTACCCGAGGCCGGTCAGCACGCGGTCGACGTTCGTCTCGACCCAACCCTCGTCGGCAGCCCTGTGCGGAAGCCGAGCGAGCGTCCCGTGGACCTCGGTCGCCCACCACGCGACGCCCACGGCGTCGAGCACGTCGTCGCGGGGAGCGACTCCCAGGACCGACCAGTAGCGGGCCGAGACGTCTCCGTACTCGGGCAAGCGCCACGGACGAGCCAGGAAGGCAGGCCCCAGCGCCCGGCGCGACGCCCGCCGGAACTCGGTCGCGACGAGCTGGAGCAGGTCGGCGCCCGGGACTGCATCGGGATGCGCGGCGTCCCAGTCCACGAGGCCGCACAAACTGCCGGCCCGATCGACGAGGAGATTGCCGGCCCAGAGATCGCCGTGCCGCAGGATGGACGGCAACGTCTCCAAGGTGCCGGAGACCTCGGAGGCGAGCGCGCCGATCGCGCCGGCCCGGTCGGGAAGGATGGCGGCGATTGCGGAGAGATCGGCGGCCGTCGCGGCCGGAGGACGATCGCTGCGTGGCAAGGAAGCGCAGACATCCGCCACCTGGCGCATCAGCGGGACGCTCGCCCGCGGCGGCCGACGGCCCGGTAGCGCTCGCTCGGCGACCCAGGAGGCGCCCGCCGTCGAGCCGCGCGCGTGCAGGCGCGGGGTAAGCGGCACGCGCTCGCGGCTCAGTCGCTCCAGCGTTCCGGCGACCGTGGCGGGGTCGCCCGGCGCACCGGCGCGGGCCACGCGCAAAACAGCGGGGGAACCGTCTGCGAGGAGGCCTCGCACGAGCATCACGCCGCCTGCGCCGCCGTGGAAGCTGCCCCCGGACGGGCGCACGCCTGCCGCCTCTGCCACTGCATCCAGCACCCGTGCTCTGTCCGGCGCCGAGCTCAGCTCGACCAGCGCTCCGCCCCGAAGAGCCGCACGCACGCTGCCGCGAGCGCGTTCCATCCTCAGCCCCCTCGGGGGCAGGCGATGGACGGCGGCGACGCGCAGGCGGGACGGAAGCCGCCGCCTCATCGTGCGAAGCGATACCTCGCGCAGCGCCGCGCGGCGAGCTGCAGCGGCGAGCGGCGCCGACCCCGCCGGCATTCGGCCCCACACGATCACATCCGCTGCCGGGTCGACGGCGGCAGGCTCGAAGGACCAGTCGGGAGGCGCCTCCACGGCCACCCCGTGCCGGCCGGGCTCGGCGGGCAGGAGCGGGTAGGCCAGGAGGACGAACGGCGAGCGGTCGGGTGCCGAGGCGTCCTCTCGGGCCGTCGGACGGACGGGCGCGATCAAGCGGAGGAGAGCACGCCGGGCACAGCCGGCTCGCTCGCCGGCCGCTCGACCTGCCCCTCGATCCATCGATACGTCGGCACCAGCCCGTCCTCGAGCGAGATCTCCGGCTCCCAGCCGAGCACCTCGCGCAGCCTGGTGTTGTCGGAGTTCCGGCCGCGCACCCCCTGGGGCCCGTCGACGTGCTCGAGCTCGAGGCCCGGCTTGCCGGAGACCTCGATCACGATTCGGGCGAGCTCGTTGATGGTGACCATGCGGTCGGTCCCGAGATTGAGCGGCTCGGAGTGGTCGGACCGCATGATGCGGTAGAGCCCTTCCACGCAGTCGTCCACGTAGCAGAAGGAGCGCGTCTGCTCCCCGTCTCCCCAGATCTCCACCGAGCCGCCGGGCTCCGCGCGAGCGACCTTCCTGCAGAGCGCCGCCGGCGCCTTCTCCCGCCCTCCGTCATAGGTCCCGTACGGGCCGTAGACGTTGTGGAAGCGGACGCTGCGCGTCTCCAGTCCGTGCTCGTCCGCGTAGTACTCGCACAGCCGCTCCGAGATCAGCTTCTCCCAGCCGTACGCGTCCTGGGGGTTCGCCGGATAGGCGTCCTCCTCGCGCAGCGGCTTCACGTCGGCATCCGCCTGCAGATGCTCCGGGTAGACGCACGCCGACGAGCTGTACAGGTATCGCTCGACGCCGTGGAGGCGGGCCGCCTCGATGCTGTGGAGGTTGATGAGGGCGTTGTTGTAGAGGATGGTCGCGTGGTTCTCGGAGATGAAGCCCATCCCGCCCATGTCTGCGGCGAGCGCGTAGACCTGATCGACGTCCCGGGCGGCAAGGAGCGCGTCGTCCCGGCGCCGCAGGTCGAGGAGCTCGAACTCGTCGGCGTTGACCTCCGTGAACTCCGGGTACTTGAGGTCCACGCCGCGAACCCAGTAGCCGCGCTCCTTCAGGTACGTGACGAGATGATGGCCGATGAACCCCCCCGCTCCGGTCACCAGTACGCGCATCCCTCTCCTCCCGGTCGCCCCTAGGTGCGGCGTCCCGTCCCGTCGCCGCCTCTGCAAGGAGCGTATCGACCGGAGGGACGGCGCGTCAACGGCGCGGCGGGCCCTAGGCGCTCGCCGAGCGCTCCTCGAGCGCAGCGAGCGCGCACAGTCGGGCCTCGGTCCGCGCGAGCACCCACCCGTGGAGCTCGACTGTCCTCAGGCCCTGAAAGTCCTCCACGGTCGCGCGGAGGACGAGCTCGTGCAGCCGATCGTCCTTCGGGGTGTCCAGCGCCCGGAAGCCGCCGGGCAAGCGCTCGACCACACGCGCCGTCAGCACACGCGTCGAGGCCTCAGCTGGAACAACCCGTAGGTATTCGCGCCCGACGAGACGGGCGCTCTCCTCGTGGCTCAGCAACCCTGCCAGCCGCTGGCTCCCGGAAGGGGAAGGACGCAAGAAGGGCCAGAAGCCGACCGAACGCCAGACCACGGATACACCCAGCCCGGTAGCGCCGAGCAGGAACGTCCGGCGTCTCATCGTCGGCGGCGGGGTCATCGGAGCATCGTTCCCTTGAGCTGATCGGCAAGCCGGATCGCGAGCGCGACCAGCATGAGCGTAGGCGTCGCCCCGCCGGGAGTGGGGAACACGGAGCTGCCCGCGACGAAGAGGTTGGACATGCCGTGCACGCGGCAATGACCGTCGACGACGCCCTGCTTGGGGTCGCCGCTCATGCGAGTCGTGCCCATGTGATGCTGGCCTCCGTTGAGATCGTCGGGCCAACCCGATTCGTCCTCCCCGTGGAGGATCCTGACGCGCCCGATCCCGGCGGCGCCAACCTCGGCCCCGAGCAGCTCGAGCGTTCGCCTTACGTTGCGCCTGTCGACGTCGCTCAACCGCCAGTCGAGCGCGACGCGCGGCATTCCGAGCTGATCGCGCTCCCGCAAGAGCATCACGCGGCTGTCCGGGTTCGGCGCCTGCTCCATCCGTGTCGACAGGCCGATCGTCTCGATCCGCCCCCGGAGATGGATGTACGTGTCCTCGGGTGACTGAAGCGCCTCCCGGATCACGTCGAGATAGGGAACGGGCACGGGAGGCCCGGGGATCGCGATTCTCTGCCAGCCCTCGACGTCCGCGGCCAAGGTCATGACGTGGCGCGCGAAGTCGGAGGCGTCCTCGGGAGGGTCTCCGTAGTCCGGCTCCAGGCGGATTTGAAGGTCGAGCAGCCCCTCGGCGAGCTGGACGTCCTTCGAGGAGGCGAGGTACCCGCGAACCAGCGCACCACCGACGCGATGGTTCTCGTAGAAGCCCAGATTCGGGTGCGGGCTCGAGGGAGCGATGAAGCCCGCCAAGAAGCGAGGGTGCTCCAGGAAGAACCTGCCGACGAGATCGTTCCCGTTCCCCAAGCCCGCCGGCGCCTGTCCGTTCGAGACGAGGAGCAACCTGGCGTTCTCGATCGCGCCGGTCGCCAGCACGAAGACCCTGGCCTCCACGGAGAAGTGGTTGCCCGACAGGGTCGCCACCGGCACCGACGTGGCCGTTCGCGCCCCCTCGTCGGCCACCACGCCGGTCGCGTTCGCGTGCAGGTACACCGTCACGTTCGGCGCCGCACGGAGCTCCTCGCGATAGCTCTCGCCGAAGCTCCGGAGGTCTGCGGCGACCACCTGGGCGACCCTGCTGACGATCCGGTCGCTCCGCAGGCGAAGGGGGGCCACCTCGCCGTCCGGAGCCCAGTCGGCCAGGTCCCAGTCGTCCGAGGGAAGCCGGACCACCTGCACGGCCCGCTCGTAGAAGGGGTCGACGTCCTCCTTCCTGATCGGCCAGCCGGTGAACCGAATCCCCTCGCGTGCCTCGAAGTCGGCCTCCTCGAACGGCCTGCAGATCCCACCCCAGTGGTTGGTCGTCCCGCCGAAATAGCGCAGGCGGGGTGCGCTGAGGTCGGAGTAGGGAAGCCCGATGGATGGGCCCTCGTAGAGGGCCTGCGTCTCGACCTCGTACTCGAAGCCGCCGCTCTCCAGGACCGTCACGCGGAGCGGCGAGCCGCTGAGCTCCCGCGCGAGCGTGATGCCGGCCGCTCCGGCGCCGACGATGCAGACATCCGTCTGAAGCGTCGTGTCCCTCGGCACGTTGCGCGCGTCGGCGAACAGCGGACGCCCCCTACCCCGCCACCGCTCGTCTCTTGCGCACGACGCTCCCGGCGATCCGGTCGTGCAAGCCCTGGTTCGTCTCGCTCTGTGCGGTCGTGAGGAGAAGGACGAGGTACCACACGAGCGCGCTCCCCCAGACGAGCCAGCCGAGGAGGGGAACGCCCGCCGCCAAGGCGGAGACCGTAGCGAACGGAGGGAAGAGCAGGAGCCAGCGTGCGACCGCCCGCGGGATCGTGAGCGCTTCGCCGCGCGTGTCGCCTCGGACGCGCATGCGAAGAGCAAGCTGGGCGGGCGACCCGCCCAGGCGCGCCCACGGGATGACGAAGTAGGCGGCGCTCAGGACGGTGGCGAAGAGGGCGTTCAAGGCGACCAGGCCCTTGTCGACCGCCACCGTGTCCCTCAAGGTGGCCGCCTCGGGGCGAATGCTGACGGCCGGCCCGACGAGCGCGTCCACGATGCTCACCCCGACGAAGACCAGCACGGTGACGACGACGACGTCCACGATCCAGGCGAGGACCCGCCTGGGGACGCTCGCGAGCGGATCATCTGCAGGTCCTGCGGAATGGCCGGGAATCATCTCCCTCGACATTCACCCGCGCCCCGTAGGCTGTCAAGGCGGAGCGACCTACACTCTTTGCATGAGGGCGCTCACCCGGTCGTGCTGGTGGGAGCCGGACGTGCCCGCTTACTGCGGTGGGAGCGCCTCACATGACAGGGTGGTATCACTCTCGGTGGACCTTTGGATCGACCGCCGGGGAGGGACTGGCGCACGTGGCGACTCGACTCGATGACATTCCCTCCGCCTCCGCCGACGCGGAGCGTGACGATCCGCCGCGGCTCAAGGTCGCCTACGTCATGTCCCGCTTCCCGAAGCTGAGCGAGACGTTCATCCTCGGCGAGATCCTCGCCGTCGAGGAGCACGGAGTGGAAGTGGAACTGTTTCCGCTGCTTCGCGAGCGGGCGGAGGTCGTCCACCCCGAGGCGGAGACGCTCTGCGAGCGGGCCAGGTTTCAGCCGTTCCTCTCCGTGCCGATCCTCCGGAGCCAGCTCCACTTCCTCCACCGGAATCCGGGCGCGTACCTGCGAACGCTCCGAGACCTCCTGCGTGGAACGTGGGGCAGCGCCAACTTCCTCTTCGGAGCGCTCGGCATCTTCCCCAAGGTCGTGCACGCCGCCCGCCTCATGGAGGCCGGTGGCGTCGCCCACGTGCATTGCCATTTCTCGAGTCATCCCGCCGCCGCGGGCTTCGTCGTCCGGCGCCTGACGGGAATCCCCTACAGCTTCACGGCCCACGGGTCCGACCTCCACGTCGACCGGCACATGCTGCGCGAAAAGGTCGACGAGGCCGCGTTCGTCGTCGTCATCTCGGAGTTCAACCGGAACGTGATCCTGCGCGAGTGCGGAGAGGACGTGGCCGGGAAGCTCGTCGTCGTCCACTGCGGCGTCGACACGGAGCTCTTCCGGCCGCGGGGCACCGCTCCGCCGGATGGCCCCTTCACGGTGATCTGCGTCGCGACGTTGCACGAGGTGAAGGGACAGGCGCACCTGATCGAGGCGTGCCGCCTACTCGCCGGGGAGGGAATCGACGTCACCTGCACGCTGGTCGGCGAGGGCGAGGACAGGTCCGTCCTCGAGCGCCGCATCGCAGAGGCTGGCCTCGAGGGGCGCGTCACACTGGCCGGGAGCCTCACTCGCGCCGAGGTCGCCGACGTGCTCCGCTCCGCACACGTGCTCGCCGCCCCGAGCGTCCCGACCAAGCGCGGGAAGCGAGAGGGCATCCCGGTCGTGCTCATGGAGGCCATGAGCAGCGGCGTCGCCGTCGTTGCGAGCGGCATCTCCGGTATCCCGGAGCTCGTCGAGGACGAAGCGACGGGGCTTCTCGTCCCGCCGCGCGACTCAACCGCGCTCGCGGGCGCTCTCCGCCGCCTCCACGACGACCCGGCGCTCCGCGAACGGCTCGCACTCGCCGGGAGGGAGAAGGTCGAACGCGAGTTCGAGGTGCGGGCGAACGCCGCGGAGCTCGTCCGGCGCTTCCGAATCCGTACCGATGTCGCCGCGTGACGTGCCGTTTGTGCGTTCGCCCGAGATGAACGAGACGCCGGCTGATGGGTGCTCGGCCTGCGAGCGAGCTGTGCGGGAGGTATCCCGTCAAGCGTTCAGGACATGTCGGGGCGACGCCGAGCCCCAGGCGGAGAGGTCCAAGCCGGTGACTTCCGAGAGCCTCCGGTTGTACGGCTCGAACTCCTGATCGAGCTCGGCCAGGACCTGCTCCTCCTCGCTCGTGCGGCGGATTGGCGAGCGATCGACGTTCACGAGCGCGTATGCGCCGGCAGTCGCGGCCTTGAGCCGCTTTCGCGTCGTCGGGGGCAGGCGGGCTCCGATCCCCCGCCGCGCTCGGTGTAACCACTGATTCCGGATGCGGATCGTCCGGTTCTTCCGGGAAAACGTGTACGAGTCGTAGAAGGAGGGGTCGATTCCGAGCCGCTCCGCCACCAGGCGGGCGAACCCACGGTGATCGCGCCGCAGGTCCTCGAAGAGGAAGTAGTGGAGGCTCGTGGCAGGGAAGCGCTCGAGCCACGCCGGCAGGTACTCGACGTACCGCGAGTGAGCGATGACATCCTTCGCATGACCGTACTTGGGGACCCGCTCGTCCCCGGTCGAGACGAGCTCGACGAAGTCGCCGAAGCCCAGGTCGCTGTCGATCCGCGCGTGCGAGTCCCGCAGGAACGTGAAGTGCGAGTAGGCGCGCTCGGACGGCCTGCGGAAGAGGAAGACGATCTGCGGCACCGGATCGAAGCCGGCGAGCACCTCGGGAGCGGTTCGCTGATAGATGTAGACGGGCGTCGCCTCGAGGACGACCGTCGCGCCCGTTCCTCTGCAGCCCTCGAAGTACGACCGGTAGCCATCGAGACCGTGGTCCCTGAAGTTCGACTTCGCCTTGAAGAGGGGGTCGTCCCCGTCGAGGAGGTAGCAGGCCTCCTTCACGTTGGAGCCGCAGACCTCCGGGTGGGCAACGAGCCACGCGAAGAGCGACGTCGTCCCGCACTTTGGAGCACCCGCTATGACGACGTTCGGAAGCACGTTCGCACCTCGCGCCTGATCGTAACGCGCTCTCCGAGCGGCGACAATGGGCGGATCCCGAGCTCGCCCGATTCCACCTCGTCACGCTCGCCCTGAGGCGCTGACGGGTATCGTGCGCGCCGTCCGGCATGAGCAAGCGCGCGGTCTTTTGGGGATCCGTGGGCGTCCTGGCGTACGCGTATGCGGGCTTCCCGCTCCTCGTCGCCGCCAGGGCGCTCGTGCGCAACCGGCCGATCACGGCAGGCGACGGGTTGCCGAGCGTCACTGTCGTCATTCCCGCGCACAACGAGGCGGGAATCATCGAGGGGAAGCTCGAGAACACACTCTCGGCGGGGTATCCGCCCGAGAGGCTCGAGATCATCGTCGCGTCCGACGGCTCCGACGACGGGACGAACGACGTCGTGCGTGTACACCCAGCCGGCGTCCGTCTGCTCGCGCTTCCGCGGGTCGGCAAGAACGCGGCCCTGAACGAGGCGGCCGCGGCCGCGCGAGGAGAGATCCTCGTCTTCACCGACGCCGACGCGAAGATGACCGAGCGCGCGCTCCACTACCTCGTCGCCCCGTTCGCCGATCCCGAGGTCGGTGGTGTGGCCGGCGAGCGGAGACACGGAGACGTCTCTCGCCCGAAGAGCCTGGCGGCAGCGAGCAGGCGCTCGTTGCGCAAGCTCCTCAGCCGCTCCGGGAGCGTGACCTCCGCCGAGGGCCAGATCTACGCCGTTCGCCGCGAGCTCGTCCAGCCCGCCCCGCCCAACGTCCCCGACGACTTCTGGATCTCGACGCGCGTCATCGCCGCACACTCGCGACTCGTCTACGAGCCACGTGCGGCCACCTACCCCTTCGTGGGAGCCACGCGCGTCCACGATCCGTTCGAGCGCAAGGTCCGGATGACCGGCCCCTCCCTCCGCGCCCTCTGGCTCGCTCGCGAGCTCCTGAACCCCGGCGCGTACGGGTTCTACGCCGTGCAGCTCTTCTCGCACAAGCTTCTTCGCCGGCTGGTGTTCGTCCCGGTCGTCGGCCTCGCCGTCACGGCGATCGCCCTGAGCCGCCACGGGCGCGTTTACCGGCTCGCCGCCCTCGCGCAGGCCGGGCTGCACGGCGCCGCGCTGGCCGGCTTGCTCCTGCGCGGCACGCGGCTCGGGCGGCTGAGAGCGCTGAGAGCGGCGCTCGCCTTCGATCTCAGCAACGCCGCGGCCGCCGTCGCCCTCGCTCAGCAGCTCCGCGGCAGGCGCCCCCGCGACGACATGTGGGCGCCGCAACGAGTGACGCAGGCCAGCTCGTCGGACGGGCCCCCGTAGCGCGGTGACGCCGGGCCGGGTCACGAGCGAGCCCGGGCGCGGTGGCGCCGACCGCGAGACGCCGGGTCTACCCGATTGCGTGTGTCCAGTCGGTCCAGCCGACGTTTCGCTGCACCGTGTTCTCCCCTACGGGGAAGGAGGTGCCGTAGCGGTGGTTGATGATCCAGTAGACGGGCACTCCCGGCTCCCACCACTCTTCCTCGGTGAACTGCTGCTCCAGCTCGAAGAGGAAGCGCGCGGCACGGAGTAGCGCCTGGTCCTCCCAGGCGTAGACGTCGTAGCCCTGCCGGTGGAGGACCTCGGCGAGCGCGACGGAGCCGCTCAGCGCCTCGCGGGGATACTGTGTGTAGGCGGGCGGCCACTCGAAGGGCCCGCCCCGGCGCATGTCGTCGGGGAGGGCGCCGTCGATCGAATGGCCCTCCTTTGCCGCCCCCTCGGGGTTGACCCCGCGCGGCCGGTCGGGATCGGCGTGCCAGGAGAGATCGTCCTCGGCGCCGCCGGCTCGGAAGCCCTTGCCGATATCGTCGGGCCCGAACAGTGGGCCGGGAATCCCGGGGTAGGCGGAGCGATCTCCAAGCCAGCCCTTCATCACCTTGGCCGCCCGGGCGAGGTCCTTCTCGTCGTTCAGGTAGGCGGCGACGGCGACGCGGCTCGCCCCCGCCATGGCGCCCCAGTTGCTCATCGAGCTCTCGGCCGTCGAGATCAACGTCCCCGGCCCGGGGCCATCGCCGAATCGCTTCCGCCGCACGGCCGCCAGCCAGGCACGAAACGTCTCTTCTCTCGCGGGATCGTAGGTGCGCAGGTCGATGAGGTCGGCCGCGATCACGTACGAGAGAAGGTTGCGCCCCAGAGCGAGAGTCCTACCGCCCTCCTCGGTACCGACGGCGCTCTCGATCGCGTCCGCCGCTTTCGTGCGGTAGCTCTCCTCGCCGGTGCGCGCGTAGACGAGGGCGACGGCGAGCGTCCTCACGTCGTGGTTGGAGTCCTGGTCCGCGATGTCCGCCTCCCCCAGCGGCCCGTCGGCGGCCGCCTTCAGCCGCTCCCACGCCGACCCGCCCATCGGCAGCCGCATCAGCTCCTCACGGGAAATCCAGATTCCCTCCCCAGCCTGCGGCGACGTCCGAGGCGGGGGGGGCTTCCGCTCCGCCAACCGCTGTGCTTCCGCCTGCTCACGCTCCCGCCGCTCGCGCTCGTCTCGAGCCGCGTCAGTCCCGTCGCAGGACGCAGCGTGCAGAACCGTGAGGGCCAGCCCGAGCATCGCGAGCATCCTCACGGAGTCAAGTGTAGGGCAGCGCAGGCGGCATCCTCGGGGAAAGCAAGCGCGGGAGGCGTCGCCTGGTGGGCGACGGATGTACACGGGACGACGCCGAGGATGCTATGACTTAGCCTGCGGCCGCGGCAGCGTGCCGCCGGACAAGGGGAACCCGTGGCAAGTGCGCAGGTCAGACGCACGCTGTTCTGGTCGGCCGTCGGCGCGCTCGGCTACACGTACGTGCTCTTTCCGCTCGTTCTCTTGCTCCGTGCGGCTCTCCGTCCGAGGCCGCACGCCGCGGGCGAGGTCACGCCCACCGTGACGATCGTGATCGCGGCTCGCAACGAGGCGGCGAGCATTCGCGCAAAGCTCGTCAACCTCTTGTCACTCGACTACGCGGACGAGCGGTTGGAGATCGTGATCGCCTCGGACGGCTCCGACGACGGCACCGACGAGATCGTTCGCTCCTTCGAGGAGCGCGGCGTCCGGCTCCTGTCGCTCCCCCGGGTCGGGAAAGCGGCGGCGCTGAACGCCGCCGTGGCCGTGGCGGCGGGCGAGATCCTCGTCTTCTCCGACGCGAACTCGATCTACGCGTCCGACGCCCTGCGCGCACTCGTCCGCCCGTTCGCCGACCCCACGGTCGGCGGCGTCGCAGGTGACCAGCGCTATCTCGGGGAGGCAGACGCGGACGGGATCGCCTCGGGCGAGACGCGCTACTGGGACCTCGAGCGCAGGCTGAAGGCGGCCGAGAGCCTCTCCGGCAACGTCATCTCCGGGACGGGAGCCATCTACGCCGTCCGCAGGTCGCTCTTCGAGCCCATCTCGGCCGGCGTGACCGACGACTTCTTCACGTCGACCGGCGTGATCGCCCAGGGCTACCGCCTCGTCTTCGCGGCCGACGCGGTCGCGTACGAGCCCGTCTCGCGGACCGGGGAGATCGAGCTAGGCCGCAAGGTGCGCGTCATGACGCGCGGCCTGCGCGGCGTGTTGCTGCGGCGTCGGCTGCTCGATCCGAGGCGGCACGGCTTCTACGCGCTCCAGCTCTTCACGCACAAGGTCCTGCGGCGGACGATGGCCGTCCCGCTCGTCGCGATCGCCGCGACCAGCCCGCTGCTCTGGCGCCGCGGGCCGCTCTATCGCGCCGCCACCGTGGCGCAGGCGGCCTTCTATGCGCTCGCCGCCGCCGGGATCGTCCTGACAGGCCGGCCGCTCGGCCGCCGGAGGGTGCTCGCCCTGCCGGCGTTCTTCACCCTCGTCAACCTCGCCTCCCTGCGGGCCGTCTGGAACGTCGTACGGGGCCACAACATCGACCGCTGGGAGCCGAGGAGGTCTGAGGCGACCGCGGGTGAAGCAGCGCCCGCCCGGGACGTGCCGGCGCGCACGGGTGGCTCGTGAAGGTCGAAGCCGGCGTGCTCGAGCGGCTCGGGCGAGACCTCGCCCGCCTGCGCGGAGACGCGGATTCCCCTCCGGACGGGAGCATCGTCGTGCCGGTGAACGCCCGGGCGGACCTCGAGGGCGTCCTCGGCGTCGTACGCCAGGCGGCGTCGTATCGCGGCGCCCGCTCCTTCGAGGTCGTGCTGGTGATCAACAACTACCACCCCGCCGAGCCGCCGCCCGAGATCGAGGCGTACGCCGAAGCGGGCATGCGGGTCGTCGCGGTCCCGAGCGTCTGGCGGGAGGGAGAAGCCGTCTGCCTGACGGCACGCGTCCCCGGGGCGCGGGCCGCCGCCTCCGAGCGGCTCATCCTCTTCGACGCCGACTGCCGCATCCCCGAGCCGTCGCGCCTGCTCGACTGGTACGTGCAGCAGTTCCAGGGCGGCGCCCAGGCCGCTTACACCCGCGTCGGCTACTACGAGCTCCGGCCGCTCTGGTCCGTGCGAGCCCGGATCGCGGCCCATCACCTCGCGCGCTGGATCAAGCGGGCGCTCCTGCGCATCCCGACGACGCGAGGAAGCAACTACGCGGTCGACCGCACCGTCTTCCTGCGGCTCTACGAGGAGGGCCTGCTCGTCGACGACCTCAACGTGGGCCCTGCCGTCAAGGCAGCGGGGGGGCGAGTCGCGTACTCGGGCGGGAAAGCCCTGCGCGTCCTTACCTCTGGCCGGAAGTTCCGTGGCGGCTGGCGGAAGCTCGCCCGCTACCTGAGATACCGCTTCCTCTACAACGTGCGCATCCTCCGCGCACGAGCGGACAACCGGAAGCGCGCAGATCCGTACCATCACAAGCCTCTGCGATGACGACGCTGCAGGCGCCGACCGCGTGGGCCCCGACGCCGGCACTGCCCGGCGAGGGACGCAGCCGGGCGCCGGAGATCGCCGTCGTCGCCTTCTCCTTCATCCTCTACACGAACCTCGCGGTCGTGCTCACGCAGGTGCACGGCGTCCCGGAGACCGTGGCGTCGGGCTTCGTGCTTCTCCTGCTCGTGCCGCTGGCGCGCTACCTCATCGTCGAGCGCCAGCCGTTCGTCGTCACGCCGACGCTCCCGCTCGTGTTCGCCTTCCTCGCCGCCCTGTACCTCTCGGCCACGCTCTCGAGCGAGCCGGGCGCCGCCCGGCAGTTCGTCCGGCTCTACATCACCGAGGGGCTCATCCTTTATCTCCTCGTCTCCAACGCCGTGCGAACGACCCGCATGCTCACGCTGGTCGCCTGGACCCTGATCGTCTCGGGGAGCCTCCTCGGCGGCCTGTCCATCTACCAGGAGCTGACCGGGACGTATGCGAACAACTACGGCGGCTTCGCGCAGGTCGACAATCTCGCGGAGATCGCAAGCGAGGAGGTGGAGCGCCCCAGGCTCGGCGGACCCCTGGGAAGCGAGAACCGCTACGCCCAGATTCTCGCCGTGCTCCTGCCGCTGGCGCTGATCCGCTTCTTTCGCGAGCCCTCGCGGCGGCTCCGGCTCGTCGCGGGCGCCGGCTCGCTCCTGATCCTCGGCGGCATCATGCTGACGTTTTCGCGGGGGGCGGCGGTCGCCGTCGGCGGGATGCTCCTCCTAATGGTCGTCCTCAGGGAGATCCCCATCCGGCGTCTACTCGTCTCGCTGGCCGTGCTGGCTATGGGGGTGGCTGTGCTCGTCCCCGACTACGTCGAGCGACTGAGATCGCTCGAAGACGTCACCGCCCTCAACTCCGAGACGACGGAGGGCGCCCCGGACTCGGCGCTGGTCGGCCGTCAGACCGAGAACCTCGCCGCCTGGAACACCTTCCTCGACAATCCGGTCGTCGGCGTCGGGCCCGGCTTGTACTTCAGGGAGTACTCGCGCGAGTACGCGAACCGCCTCGGCCTCCGGTACCTGCGCAGCGTGCGGAGGGGCCACAGCCTCTACCTCGAGATGGCAGCGGACCTCGGTGTCGTCGGGCTCGGAGCCTTCGTCGCGATGGCGGGCACGACGCTCGCGCTCGTTTTCCGGGCCGCGCGCTACTGGCGCCGGCGTGATCCGGAGCGAGCGATACTCGCGAGCTCGTTCTTCTTCGCCCTCGTCGCCTATCTCGCCACCGCTGCCTTCCTCCACCTCTCCTACCAACGCTTCTTCTGGGCGCTGCTCGCTCTCGGGGCCTCGGTCGCCTGGGCTCTCCGGCCGGGGGAGCATGCTGAAACGCGACGCGCTCGCGAGGGCAGCGACGCGTTAGACATGGAGCGCAGTCCGAGGCGTCCAACAGGGGCAGGACGAGGCCGAACGTCTTGATGGTGGTCGTCGCGAACAACCAGGGTCGCGCGGCCTTGACACGGTCCGGGCACCCTGTTATGCCTCCCGGGAGGGTGATCGGGACGATGTCACGCCTGCGGCCGGCCATGTGAGCGTGCCGCGTCCGACCTGGCTCACGCGGGGAGCGCTCCTCGCGACCCTCTTCTTCGCCCTCTTCGCCCTCCCTGCGGTCGCGACGGCCGCACCCGGCGACATCGGCTTCGAGGGCCCCGCGACGACGGGAGGGGGTGGAGGTGCGACTGGCGAGAAGCCGGAGAGCAAGCTCTGGTGGAACGACGGCTCCTGGTGGGCGAGCATGTGGCACGCCCCGAGCGGCGACTTCCACATCTTCCGGCTGGATGAAGGGACGCAGAGCTGGGTGGACACCGGGGTGGCGCTCGACGACCGGCCGGCCACACGGGCGGACACCCTCTGGGACGGGGCGGCGGGGAAGCTGTACGTGGCTTCGCACCGCTTCTCGAAGTCGCCGCGAACGGGCTACCAGAGCCGCCTCTACCGCTTCAGCTACGACGCCTCCACGGACACGTACACCCGCGACGCGGGCTTCCCGGTCGTGATCAACAACTGGCGGACGGAGACGCTCGTGCTCGACAAGGACTCGAGCGGGCAGCTGTGGGCGACCTGGACGCAGGGGGGCAAGGTCTGGGTGAACAGGACGCTCTGCAACCCGGCCTGCAACGACGCGAGCTGGGGCACAGCCTTCTCGCTCGCCACCTCGGCGGTGAAGGCGGACGACATCTCCTCCCTGATCGCGTTCGGGGGTGACCGGGTCGGTCTGATGTGGAGCAACCAGAACAACTGGACATTCGGGTTCGCGATCCATCAGGACAGCCAAGCGGACGAGGCCTGGTCGCTGGAGACCGCCCTTTCTGGGACGCAGCTCTCCGACGACCACATCAACCTCAAGAGCGACTCGGCCGGCCGCGTGTACGCCGCCATCAAGACCTCCAAGACCGCGAACCCCGATCCGCTCACGATGCTGCTCGTCCGCCAGGCGGGCGGGGGCTGGTCGAGCCACGTCTTCGGACGCGAGCAGGACGACCACACCCGCCCCATCGTCCTCCTCGACGAGGAGCACGGGATCATCCACATGTACGCGACCGACTCCGGGGCGGGCGGAACGATCGTGGAGAAGACGACCCCGATGAACGCGATCTCCTTCCCCACCGGCAAAGGCACACCGGTGATCAAAGACGCCGACGGCAGAGTCAACAACGCCACCTCCACCAAGCAGAACGTCAGCTCAGCGACGAGCCTCGTCGTCCTCGCCGCCTCCAACAACTGGCACTACATGCACAGCTTCCAGCCGCTCGACGGCAGCGGCGGAGGTACGCCCCCGTCCGCGAGCTTCACCGCGTCCCCGACGAGCGGGGTCGCGCCCCTGACGGTGCAGTTCACGGACACCTCGAGCGGCACCGTCGAATCGCGGGCGTGGGACTTCCAGAACGACGGCATCGTCGACTCGACGGCCGCCAACCCGACGTTCACCTACACGAGCCCGAACACGTACACGGCGAAGCTGACGGTCGCGAACTCGTTCGGCTCGAGCTCGACGACGAGAACCATCACCGTGAACCCGCCGGGCGGAGGCGGCTCGACGCTGACGTTCACGCCGACCGACGACGCCTACGTCCGCTCGAACCATCCGGGCGAGAACACCGGGGGACAGGCGACGATCCGTGCGTTCAAGGACCTCGCCGAGACGAACTC
>JBOHAD010000037.1:0-23702 GCA_050697555.1 Gaiellaceae bacterium
AGACCTGGCAGCTCTTCCGCGACCTCGAGCCGAAGCTGATCGTCAACGACGAGATGCTCTTCCGCGAGCTGAAGGACCGCTTCGGCTCGCCGTACGGCTTCGGCGTCTACTTCAAGGGCGGCATGGGTGCGGAGGCGATCCGCGAGCTTTTGCGCGACCTCGATCTCGGCGCCGAGGCGAAGTCTCTCAGGGAGACGATCAAGACCTCGAAGGGCCAGAAGCAGCAGCGCGCGATCAAGCGCCTCAAGGTCGTGAACGCGTTCATCACCTCGGAGAACCGCCCCGAGTGGATGGTCCTCGAGGCTGTTCCGGTGATCCCGCCCGAGCTCCGCCCGATGGTGCAGCTCGACGGCGGCCGCTTCGCCACGAGCGACCTGAACGACCTCTACCGGCGCGTCATCAACAGGAACAACCGCCTCAAGCGGCTGCTCGACCTGGGCGCGCCCGAGATCATCGTCAACAACGAGAAGCGCATGCTCCAGGAGGCGGTCGACGCGCTCTTCGACAACGGACGCCGCGGCCGCGCGGTCACCGGCCCCGGCAACAGAGCGCTGAAGTCCCTCTCCGACATGCTCAAGGGCAAGCAGGGACGCTTCCGGCAGAACCTGCTCGGGAAGCGCGTCGACTACTCGGGCCGCTCGGTCATCGTCTCGGGCCCCACGCTCAAGCTGCACCAGTGCGGCCTGCCGAAGCTGATGGCGCTCGAGCTCTTCAAGCCGTTCATCATGAGCCGGCTCGTCGAGCGCAAGTCGGTCCAGAACATCAAGGCGGCGAAGAAGTACGTCGACTCGATGTCCGGCGAGGTCTGGGACGTGCTCGAGGAGGTCATCGCCGAGCACCCGGTGCTCCTGAACCGGGCGCCGACGCTCCACCGCCTCGGCATCCAGGCGTTCGAGCCCGTGCTCGTCGAGGGCAAGGCGATCCAGATCCACCCGCTCGTCTGCCACGCCTTCAACGCCGACTTCGACGGCGACCAGATGGCCGTGCACCTGCCGCTCTCCGCGGAGGCGCAGGCGGAGGCCCGCATTCTCATGCTCTCGTCCAACAACGTGCTCTCTCCGGCCCACGGGAAGCCGCTTGCCACCCCGTCGCAGGACATGGTCATCGGCGGCTACTACCTCACGTACTGCGGTGAGGACCTGAACGGGAAGACGGCGGAGGAGCTCGATCCGCGGCCGAAGCGCTTCCAGTCCGAGGAGGAGATCTTCCTCGCGCTCGAGGCGGAGCAGGTCGGCCTGCAGGAGCCGGTCGAGTACAGGAAGGACGGCGAGCTCCTGCTCACGACCCCGGGCCGCGTGATCTTCAACGAGGAGGTCAGCCGCTCGCTCGCCGACGCGCTGGGCGAGGAGTACGACCCGTCGAAGCTCGAGTACATCAACCGGGCGCTCGGGAAGAAGGAGATGGGCGACTTCGTCTCCGGCCTCGTGGAGGACTACGGCGCGGCAGCGATCGCGCACCTGCTCGACACGATCAAGGAGCTCGGCTTCCACTACTCCACCCAGGCCGGGATCACGATCTCGAAGAACGACATCGTCATCCCCGAGAGCAAGGAGGAGATCCTCGAGGACTACGAGGGGCGCGTCGGCCGGATCGAGACGCAGTTCGAGCGCGGCCTCATCACCGACGAGGAGCGCCACGAGTCGATCGTCAGCCTCTGGACCGAGGCGACCGACGCCGTCGCCGAGGCGATGGAGGAGACCCTCTATCCCACCAACCCCATCTTCATGATGGCCAACTCGGGCGCGCGCGGATCCTTCAAGCAGATCCGCCAGCTCGCCGGCATGCGCGGCCTCATGGCGAATCCGAAGGGCGACATTCTCGAGCGGCCGATCAAGGCCAACTTCATGGAGGGCCTCTCGGTGCTCGAGTACTTCATCTCGACCCACGGCGCCCGCAAGGGCCTCGCCGACACGGCGCTCCGCACGGCCGACTCGGGCTACCTGACGCGGCGGCTCGTCGACGTCTCGCAGGACGTCATCGTCCGCGACGAGGACTGCGGCACCGAGGACTCCATCGACCTGCCGGTGCTCGTTCCCGAGGGGCTCAACCGCTCGCTCGCCGGGCGGGTAGCGGCCGTCGAGGTGCGGAAGCCGCTTGCGAGCGGCAAGCCCGGCAAGACCGTTCTGCTCGAGAAGGGCGAGGAGATCACCTGGCCGAAGCTCCGCGTGCTCGCCGACGAGCTCGACGAGCACGTCGACGGCTTCCGGGTCCCGGTTCGGAGCGTGTTCAAGTGCCGCAGCGAGTACGGCGTCTGCCGCGCTTGCTACGGAACATTCCTCGCCACCGGCCGGATGTGCGAGATCGGCGACGCGGTGGGCATCATCGCCGCGCAGTCGATCGGCGAGCCGGGCACGCAGCTGACCATGCGGACGTTCCACACGGGCGGCGTCGCCGGCGCCGACATCACCCACGGCCTCCCGCGCGTCGTCGAGATCTTCGAGGCGCGCAATCCGAAGGGCGCCGCCAAGCTGGCGGACCTGGGCGGACGCGTCGAGATCGAGGAGACCGACCGCGGCCCGAAGGTGACGATCCATCCGGACGGCAGGGACGAGGACGGCGAGCCGCTCGCGCCGAAGGACTACCAGCTCCCGCGGCGCACCCGGCTGCTCGTCGCCGACGGCCAGGTCGTCGAGGCGGGCGATCCTCTCCACGAGGGCTCGCTCTCCCCGGCGGAGCTCCTCGCGGCGCACGCGAAGGTGGGCAAGGGCTCCACTCCGACCGAGCTCTACCTCGTGGGCGAGGTGCAGAACGTCTACAAGTCGCAGGGCGTCGACATCCACGACAAGCACATCGAGCTGATCGTCCGCCAGATGCTGAAGAAGGTGCGCGTCGAGAACGCGGGCGAGACCGACCTCCTGCCGGGCCAGCTCGTCGACAAGGCCGTGCTCGAGCGCGAGAACACGCGCGTCAAGGGCGAGAAGAAGGAGCAGGCGACTCACGAGCCGCTGATCCTCGGCATCACCAAGGCGTCGCTGGCGACGGAGTCGTTCCTCTCGGCGGCCTCCTTCCAGGAGACGACGAAGGTGCTGACGGACGCGTCGATCGAGGGCAAGGTCGACCGGCTGCTCGGCCTCAAGGAGAACGTCATCATCGGGAAGCTGATCCCGGCCGCGACCGGCCTCAAGCGCTACCGCGGCATCGAGATCAGTCCGAGCGAGAAGGTGCCCGTCGAGGCGTACGCGCGCCCGGCGACCGAGGAGCAGCTCCTCGCCGCTCTCGAGGAGATCGGCTCCGACGGCGGCGAGGGCGCCGACCTCGGGCTCCTGGACATGGCGTTCGGGGGCGAGCCGGAGACGAACGGCGAAGGCACGCCGCGCGACTCGACGGAGGCCGAGGAGGTCCCGGACGTCGACTCGCCGCTCGACGAAGAGAAGTAGGCAGAGCCACAATCGTGGCGCGAGAGGGGGCGGCCGAGCGGCCGCCCCCTCTCGTTCGTCTAGGCTCTCTCTTCGTGTCCGACGTGCTGTGGGTCTCCAGCCAGGGCGGCATGGAACGCTGCGTCCTCGAGCGAACCGAAGGTGGCCGCCGGTTGCGGGGCACGGCACTACTCGCCGTCGAAGGCGCGCCGGTCGAAGCCCGCTACACCGTCGACATCGACCCCAGCTGGCGGACGACAGACGTCTCGGTCGTCGTCGAGTTCGCCGGCGGCGACGTGCGGGAGCCGGCCCTGCTCGGTGAGCTCTGGTCGGGGAAGGAGCGTCCGCCCGAGCTCGAGGGCTGCCTCGACGTCGACCTCGGCTTCAGTCCCTCGACGAACACGCTCCCGATCAGGCGGCTCGGGCTCCCCGTCGGGGAGGCGGCCGACGTCGCGGCAGTCTGGCTCCGCTGGCCGGACCTAACGGTGGAGCGTCTCGATCAACGATACGACCGGATCGGGCGCGACCTATACCGCTACTCGTCGGGCCGCTTCAGCTCGGTGCTCAAGGTCGACGAGGAAGGGCTCGTCCTCGAGTACGGCGACTACTGGCGCGTCGTCGCAAGCGCCTGACGCGGCCCGGCGCGCGCCGCAGGCGGAGGCCCCAGGGCCGGGGTCAGGTCTTGCAATCACGCACCTGGGCCCCGCTGCGGATACTCGAATGCAAGACCTGACCCCATCGACGCCCGAGCCGGCTCGATTTTCGCGCTCTTTGCGGCAACTCCGAACGGGGTACCCCGAACGGGGGATGATCGCCAAGTGGTGAAGGGCGTAGACTCGCGCCTGCCTGCGAGAGGGTTTCCGGTTCGGGAGAGCCGGCTCGTCAGGAGCGGCGGCGGCATTGTCCACAGGATCCACAGGAGGGTGGGGAGAATTGGCTGGTCCCGAGGAGCCGGCGACCCAGGATTCGGGCTCGGCGGCGACGCAGTCAGGCCCGCCGGGCGAGTTTCTCTCCCGTGAGCTCGAGTCCGACTGCGCCCGCTTCCTCGAGCAGGCGAAGGAGCTCGCCCGCCGCCGCGCAGAGGCGCTCGCGACGCCGAACGCGCGGCTCTGACGACCTACCCGGGCGCGCCCGAGTCGGCCTCGCGCACCTGGCCCTTGCCGGCTTCCTTCGCCCTGTAGAGCGCCTCGTCCCCACGCTGGAAGAAGGAGACGGCGTCGTCCTCCGGAAGGAGCTCGGCGATCCCCGCGGAGATGTGCACCCGCTCCGCCGGGCCGATCGGCCGCGAGGCGACCGCGAACTGGATCCGCCGATAGAGCTGATCGGCGTCCCGCAGGCTCGACTCCGGGAGGATGACCGCGAACTCGTCGCCGCCGATCCGGCAGGCGACGTCGGCGCTCCGGACGGCTGAGCGGACCCTTTCCGCCGCCGTGGCGAGGACGGAGTCGCCGGCGAGGTGGCCGAGGCGGTCGTTGATCGCCTTGAAGTCGTCGATGTCGACGATGATGAGCGCGAGGCGCCGCTCGTAGCGCTGCGCCCGGGCGCACTCACGCGCGAGCGTCTCGTGGAAGTAGCGCCTGTTGTGCAGGCTGGTGAGCGCGTCGAGGTCGGCGAGGTGGCGCGCCTCCCGGAAGCGGCGCGCGTTCCGGATCGCCGGCGCGCAGCTCGCCGCCAGCTCCTCGAGCTCCGCGAGCTCGTCGTCGCTCGCCGTGCGCTCGGAGTGGCGCCAGAAGACGGCCAGGGTTCCCTCGGGCTCGTCCTCCTCGCCGCGGAGCGGCACGACGATGCCGCCGCGGATGAGGTCGGCCTCGTCGCCCGCCCCCTCCTGCCCCCCGCCGTAGCGGTAGCTGATGCGGACGGCGCGCGCGCCCGCGCCCGAAGGGTTCGAGACCGGTTGGCGTGATGCTTCCTCGGCGGTCATCCCCACAGTGGCGACGAGCGGCTCGTCGCCCTCGAGCGGGAGGACGATCATCGCCGCGTCGACACCGGGTAGGAGGGCCGCACCTGTGAGCGTTCGCTCGAGGACGGCGTCGAGATCGATCGTCGTGGCGATCTCGGCCACCCGGCGCGACCTCCGGCTCTCCTCCCGGGCCTCGTGGAGCGCGCCCGTGAGGTCGCCCACCATCGACTCGGTGCGCGAGACGGACGCCTTGACGAGGTCGATGTCCAACGGCCGCCGGCGGATCCCGAGGAACGAGAGCCCCACGAGAGCCGCGACCGCCAGCGCGAGAACGGCGGCGCCGATCGCGAGCCCGACCGCGATCCAGGTGGCGCTGTCGGCGAAGAGGGGCATATGTGCAGGTTTTCCGTCCGGTCAGGGCCGCGGGACCGGGGCCGCGACCCGGACGATAGTGTTGGTTCGGACGCTTGCGCAATCGGCCGGATGGCTAGTTCTCGGACGATGGCAGCGGGCAAGAGGTAGCTGCTACCATGCTCTCCAGGTTCGGCATGGGTTCCGCCCACGCCGGCCTTTTGTTGCGTCTGGAAGACCTTCCGAGAGCAGGAGACGAACGCGTTGCCGACCGTAAATCAGCTGGTGCGGAAGGGCCGCAAGGCCACCGGCACCAGAGTCAAGACTCCGGCCCTCCGGGGCGCCCCGCAGAAGCGGGGGGTCTGCACGCGCGTGTATACGACCACGCCGAAGAAGCCGAACTCGGCGCTCCGCAAGGTGGCGCGCGTCCGGCTCACGAACGGGATGGAGGTCGGCACCTACATCCCCGGCGAGGGCCACAACCTCCAGGAGCATTCTGTCGTCCTCATCCGCGGCGGTCGGGTCAGAGACCTGCCGGGCTTTCGCTACAAGGTCATCCGCGCCGCGCTCGACGCGGGCGGCGTCGCCGAGCGGCGCCAGGGCCGCTCCAAGTACGGAGCGAAGCGTGCCTAGGCGCGCCGAGATTCCGGTCCGGGAGCTCATCCCGGACCCCGTCTACAGCTCGAAGCTCGTCACCCAGGTGATCAACAAGGTCATGAGCCGTGGGAAGAAGTCGACCGCGGAGCGGATCGTCTACTCGGCGCTCGACCTCGTCGGCGAGAAGACCGGAAAGCCGCCCGTCGACGCGCTCGAGCAGGCGATCAAGACCGTGACGCCGGTGCTCGAGGTGCGCTCGCGGCGGGTGGGGGGCGCCAACTACCAGGTGCCCGTGGAGGTGCCGCAGCGCCGCGCGCGCACGCTCGCCGTGCGCTGGCTCGTCAGTTACGCGCGCGAGCGGCGCGAGAAGCACATGGAGGAGAAGCTCGCCAACGAGATCCTCGACGCGCTGAACTCGCAGGGCGGCGCCTTCAAGCGCAAGGACGACCTCTACCGGATGGCGCAGGCGAACAAGGCCTTCGCCCACTACAGGTGGTAGCCGTGTCGACGACCGTGAAGACAGGCGGGAAGATCGCGCTCGACCATGTCCGCAACATCGGGATCATGGCGCACATCGACGCCGGCAAGACGACGACGACCGAGCGAATCCTCTACTACACCGGTCGCACACACAAGATGGGCGAGGTGCACGAGGGCGCCGCCGTCATGGACTGGATGGCCCAGGAGCAGGAGCGGGGCATCACGATCACGTCTGCGGCGACGACGGCCGTTTGGCGCGATTTTCGTGTCAACATCATCGATACGCCCGGGCACGTGGACTTCACCGTCGAGGTGGAGCGCAGCCTGCGCGTCCTCGACGGCGCCATCGCCGTGTTCGACTCCGTCGCCGGCGTCGAGCCCCAGTCGGAGACGGTCTGGCGGCAGGCCGACCGCTACCGCGTCCCGCGCATCGCCTTCATCAACAAGATGGACCGCGTCGGCGCCGACTTCTTCGCCGCCGTCCAGTCGATGGTCGACCGCCTCGGCGCGCACCCGGTCCCCATCCAGCTCCCCGTCGGCCAGGAGGAGCACTTCCGCGGTGTCGTCGACATCGTCGAGATGCAGGCGGTCGTCTGGGACGACGACCTCGGCACGAAGATGTCGACGACAGAGATTCCCGAGCACCTGCGCGAGCAGGCGGAGGAGTACCACCACCAGCTGATCGACTCGATCGCCGAGCACGACGAGGAGCTCCTCGAGACGTACCTCACGGACGAGGAGGCGGTGACGCAGGAGATGATCCGGCGCGCGCTCCGCAAGGCGACGCTCGCCATCGCGGTCACGCCGGTGCTCTGCGGCTCCGCCTTCAAGAACAAGGGCGTCCAGCCGCTCCTCGACGCCGTCGTCGACTATCTGCCGAGCCCGCTCGACGTTCCGCCCGTGCACGGAGTCGACCCGCGCACGGGGCACGAGCTCTCGCGCCGACCGTCCGAGGACGAGCCCTTCTCGGCGCTCGCCTTCAAGGTCATGTCCGACCCCTACGTCGGCAAGCTCACGTACTTCCGCGTCTACTCGGGCAAGGTCAAGGCGGGCGAGCGCGTCCTCAACATCACGACCGGGAAGGCCGAGCGCGTCGGGCGCCTGCTCCAGATGCACGCGAACCACCGCGAGGAGCGGGAGGAGATCGGCGCGGGCGAGATCGTCGCGGCGGTCGGACTCAAGGCGACGACGACGGGCGACACGCTCGCCGCGGACACGGCGCCGATCCGGCTCGAGTCGATGGAGTTCCCCGATCCCGTCATCTCGGTCGCCATCGAGCCGAAGACGAAGGCCGACCAGGACAAGCTCTCGCAGGGCCTCACGCGGCTCACGGACGAGGACCCGACCTTCCGCGTCCAGACCGACGAGGAGACCGGCCAGACGCTGATCGCCGGCATGGGCGAGCTCCACCTCGAGATCATCGTCGACCGGCTCCTGCGCGAGTTCTCGGTCGACGCGAACGTTGGCCGCCCGCAGGTCGCCTACCGCGAGACGGTCGGGCGCCGCGTCGAGAAGGTCGAGGGGCGCTTCGTGCGCCAGACCGGCGGTCGCGGCCAGTACGGCCACACCGTCATCAACCTCGAGCCGGCGGAGCCGGGAGAGGGCTACGAGTTCCTCGACCGGATCGTCGGCGGCAAGATCCCGCGCGAGTACATCCCCAGCGTCGATCTCGGCATCCAGGAGGCGATGGAGTCGGGGACGCTCGCCGGCTACCCCGTGGTCGACGTCCGGATCGAGCTCGTCGACGGGTCGTACCACGACGTCGACTCGAGCGAGATGGCGTTCAAGGTCGCCGGCTCGATGGCGTTCAAGAACGCGATGGAGCGGGCCAAGCCGAAGCTGCTCGAGCCCGTCATGTCCGTCGAGGTCGTGACGCCCGAGGACTACCTCGGCGACGTCATGGGCGACCTCAACTCGCGCCGGGGCCGGGTCGAAGGCCTCGAACCGCGGGGCAACGCGCAGGCGGTACGCGCCCGCGTCCCGCTCGCGACGATGTTCGGCTACGCGACCGATCTCAGGTCGATGACCCAGGGCCGCGCGACGTTCACGATGCAGTTCGACAGGTACGAGGAGGCGCCGCAGGCGATCGCGGGCGAGATCGTCTCCGCCGCCCGAGCCAGCTAGAGGAGGAACCGGAGGAAGGTATGGCAAAGCAGAAGTTCGAGCGCACCAAGCCGCACGTCAACGTCGGCACCATCGGTCACATCGACCACGGCAAGACGACGCTGACGGCCGCGATCACGAAGGTGCTCGCGGAGCAGGGCACGAACACGCAGATGCGTGACTTCGCCTCGATCGACAACGCTCCCGAGGAGCGCCAGCGCGGGATCACGATCAACACCGCGCACGTCGAGTACGAGACGGAGAACCGCCACTACGCGCACGTCGATTGCCCGGGGCACGCCGACTACATCAAGAACATGATCACGGGCGCCGCCCAGATGGACGGCGCGATCCTCGTCGTCTCGGCGGCCGACGGCCCCATGCCGCAGACGCGCGAGCACATCCTTCTGGCGCGCCAGGTCGAGGTGCCGTCGATCGTCGTCGCGCTGAACAAGGCCGACATGGTCGACGATCCTGAGCTGCTCGAGCTCGTCGAGATGGAGGTGCGCGAGCTCCTCTCCAACTACGAGTTCCCCGGGGACGACATCCCCGTCGTGGCCGTGTCGGCGCTGAAGGCGCTCGAGGGCGACGGCGAGTGGGTGCCGAAGATCCTCGAGCTCATGGAGGCCGTGGACTCCTACATTCCGGAGCCGCAGCGTGACACGGACAAGCCGTTCCTCATGCCGATCGAGGACGTCATGACGATCCAGGGCCGCGGCACCGTCGTGACCGGCCGGATCGAGCAGGGGCAGATCAAGTCGGGCAACGAGGTGGAGATCGTCGGGATCCATCCCCAGATCGAGAAGACCGTCGTCACGAGCCTCGAGATGTTCCACAAGACGCTCGACTTCGCCCAGGCGGGCGACAACGCGGGCGCGCTCCTGCGCGGCACGAAGCGCGAGGAGGTGGAGCGCGGACAGGTGCTCGCGAAGCCGGGCTCGATCACGCCGCACACCCAGTTCAGGGCCGAGGTGTACGTGCTCTCGAAGGACGAGGGCGGCCGCCACACGCCGTTCTTCAACGGCTACCGGCCGCAGTTCTACTTCCGTACGACGGACGTGACCGGCTCGATCAAGCTGCCGGAGGGCCAGGAGATGGTCATGCCCGGCGACAACACGAACATGGAGATCGAGCTGATCCAGCCGATCGCCATGGATCAGGGCCTGCGCTTCGCGATCCGGGAGGGCGGGCGCACGGTCGGCGCCGGCGTCGTCACGGAGATCCAGAAGTAGGAACGCGACCATGCCGCAGCAGAAGATCCGCATCCGTCTGAAGGGATACGACCACAGTCAGCTCGACCGGTCGGCGCTGTCGATCGTCGAGACGGCGCAGCGCACCGGCGCGACCGTCACCGGGCCGGTGCCGCTGCCCACCGAGAAGAACGTCTACACGGTGATCCGGAGCCCGTTCAAGGACAAGGACTCTCGTGAGCACTTCGAGGTGCGCACGCACAAGCGCCTGATCGACATCCACTCGCCGACCCCGAAGACGGTGGACTCCCTCATGCGTCTGGATCTCCCGGCCGGCGTGGACATCGAGATCAAGCTCTGATGCTTCCGACCCCGCCCAACCCAGCCACGTCGGCCGGGGCCACCGCGGTCCTCCCTCCGCTTCGAGCGTACAGCCGCGCGGCGCACGCGTGGCGCGCGATTCGTGCCCGAAGGAGCGCGAGGTGAAGGGAATCGTCGGACGCAAGCTCGGCATGACCCAGGTCTTCGACGAGGAGACCGGGCGGCTGACGCCCGTGACGGTCATCCAGGCGGGCCCTTGCCCTGTGGTCGCAATCCGCACCACGGACACGGACGGCTACGACGCCGTCCAGCTCGCCTTCGACGAGGTCTCCGAGCGCAAGGTGACGAGGCCGCGCGTCGGCCATCTCAAGAAGCACGGTGTCGGCCCGCACCGGCGCCTGGTCGAGATCCGCGGCCAGCACGAGCTCGCCCCCGGGGAGACGGTCACGGTCGAGGCGTTCGAGCCCGGCGAGAAGGTGAAGGTCTCCGGCGTCTCGATCGGAAAGGGCTTCCAGGGCACGATCAAGCGGCACCGGTTCCACCGCGGCCCCGTCTCGCACGGCTCCCACAACGTCCGCAAGCCGGGTTCGATCGGCGCCTCGGCCACGCCTTCGCGCGTGTTCAAGGGGATGAAGATGGCGGGCCAGATGGGCGCGAAGACGGTCACTCAGGTCGGGCTCACGGTCGTCGACCGCGACCTCGAGCAGAACCTGCTTCTCGTCAAGGGCGCCGTCCCCGGCCACAGGAACGCATACGTCGTCGTCCGGGAGGACCGCCGCTGATGGCCGCTCCCAAGGCACCGATGCTCGACGCGAAGGGCAAGAAGGCCAAGGACGTCATGCTCGCCGAGGGCGTCTTCGCCGCCGAGCTCAAGCCGCATGTCGTCCACGAGACGGTGCGCGCCGAGCAGGCGGCGGCGCGGGCCGGGTCGCACGTGGTGAAGAGCCGCGGGCTCGTCTCCGGCGGACGCGCGAAGCCGTGGCGCCAGAAGGGCACCGGCCGTGCCCGCGCGGGTACGACCCGAGCGCCGCAGTGGACGGGCGGAGGTGTCGCCTTCGCGCCCGCGCGGAGCTTCGAGCTCAAGGTCAACCGCAAGACTCGCAAGGCCGCCCTGCGCGGGGCACTGACGAACCATGCCCAGAAGGGAAGCCTGGCGATCGTCGAGGGAGACTCGTTTCAGGCGCCCTCGACCAAGCAGGCCGCCGCCCTGGTCGACGCCTGGGGGCCGGAGCTCCCGCTCCTCGTCGTGGCACAGCGAGACGAGGAGCCGATGATCAAGTCCTTTCGCAACCTCGAGCGTGTGCTCGTGGTCGAGCCGTCGGAGCTCGAGGTCGGCGCGCTCGTGTGGGCGCGCTCCGTCCTCGCGAGCCGGTCGGCCCTCGACCGAGTGCAGGAGGTGATGGCCTGATGGACGCGCGCCAGATCGTCATCGCCCCGGTGGTCTCGGAGAAGAGCTACAGCCTGATCGAGGACAACAAGTACTCGTTCCGCGTCCACCCCAAGGCGCACAAGACGCAGATCCGCCAGGCCGTCGAGGAGCTCTTCGACGTCAAGGTCGAGGCTGTCAACGTCCTCAAGGTGCAGCCGAAGCCGAAGCGGCGCGGCTTCCACCGCGGCACCAAGCCAGGGTGGAAGAAGGCGATCGTCCAGCTCCGCGAAGGCGACCGCATCGAGATCTTCGAAGGCGCTGCCGTCTAATGGCCCTCCGGAAGTACAAGCCCACGTCGCCCGGCCGGCGCTTCCGCTCGGTGGCGACCTTCGAGGAGGTCACCAAGACCGAGCCGGAGAAGAGCCTGCTCGAGCCTGTCAAGAGGAAGGGCGGCCGCAACAACAAGGGCCGGATCACGGTGCGGCACCAGGGTGGCGGCCACAAGCGCCGCTACCGCGCGATCGACTTCAAACGCGTCAAGGACGGCGTTCCGGCGAAGGTGGCCGCGATCGAGTACGACCCGAACCGCTCCGCCCGCATCGCGCTCCTCCACTACCTGGACGGCGCGAAGGCGTACATCCTCGCCCCGGCAGGCCTGCGCGTCGGGCAGCAGGTCGAGTCCGGCCCGGGCGCCGACATCCGCCCCGGCAACGCCTTGCCGCTCGCCAACATCCCCACCGGCACGCTGGTCCACAACGTCGAGCTCAAGCCGGGCAGGGGAGGGCAGCTGGCGCGGAGCGCCGGGTCGGGCGTCCAGCTCGTCGCCAAGGACGAGGGCCACGGCGTCCTGCGCCTCCCCTCGGGCGAGATGCGCCGCGTCACGCTCTCGTGCCGCGCGACCGTCGGCCAGGTCGGCAACGTCGACCACGAGAACATCTCGAGCGGGAAAGCGGGCCGCAGCCGCTGGCTCGGCAAGCGCCCCTCCGTGCGCGGCTCGGCGATGAACCCGGTCGATCATCCCCACGGCGGCGGCGAAGGCAAGTCGAAGGGTGGCCGCCACCCGGTCACCCCCTGGGGCGTGCCGACGCTCGGCAAGCGCACGCGCCGCAAGCACAAGGAGTCCGACAAGCTGATCGTCCGTGGCCGCCGCCGCGGGAAGGAGCGACGCTAGATGCCCGAAAAAATGCTGCGCATGTTCCCGGGGATCGATTTTGACCCGTCGCTTCGCCCGGGTGGAGAACGAAAGGAAGACGCGTGAGTAGATCGTCGAAGAAGGGGCCCTTCGTCGAGGCGAGCCTCATGAAGCGGATCGAAGACATGAATACGGCAGGCGACAAGCGCGTCGTTCGCACCTGGTCGCGCACGTCCACCGTCTTCCCGGAGATGGTCGGGCACACGATCGCGGTGCACGACGGGCGCAAGCACGTGCCGGTGTTCGTGACCGAGTCGATGGTCGGTCACAAGCTCGGCGAGTTCGCGCCCACGCGGATCTTCCGCGGGCACTCCGGCGACCGCAAGACCGAGGTGAAGAGGAAGATCTGATGGCGACCGCCGCTCCTGAGACACCCCGCACCGAGGTTCGCGCCGAAGCGCTCTACGTGCGCATAGCCCCGCGGAAGGCGGCGCTCGTCGCCGACCAGATCCGCGGCCGCACGGTGCCGGAGGCGCGCACGATCCTCGCCTTCATGACGCGCGACGCCGCCCGCGACGTGCGCAAGGTGCTCGATTCGGCGGTGGCGAACGCGGAGGCGAACCACGGTCTCGCCGGTGACGACCTCTTCGTGACCGCGGCCTTCGTCGGCGCCGGCCCGACGCTGAAGCGCTGGCGCGCGCGTGCGCGCGGCCGGGTCGCCCGGATCAAGAAGCGCACCTGCCACATCACGATCGAGCTTGCGCTCCCGTCCGGCGAGGCGATCCCGGCACCCCTCCCGCAGCCGGAAGTCCCCGTTCCGGCGGCCGAGGAGCTGGAGCCCGCGCCGGAGGAGGAGAAGCCGAAGCGCGCTCCGCGCAAGAAGGCCGAAGACGAGTCGGAGAAGCCCCAGGCGGAGGAGAAGCCGGCCTCGAAGTCCAAGCCGGCAGCTAAGCCGTCCGGCGAGGCGGCGAAGCCGGCTCGCCGGAAGAAAGAGAAGGAGAGCTAGTGGGCCAGAAAATTCATCCCGGCGGGTTGCGCGTCGGCGTCATCCACGACTGGAAGTCGAACTGGTACACGGGCGCCAAGGAGTTCCCTGCCTATCTCATCGAGGACGTCAAGATCCGCGGCCACATCTACGGCAAGCTCGGGCACGCGGGCCTGTCGGACATCCTCATCAAGAAGGACAAGCAGCGCATCACCATTGACATCTACACCGCTCGCCCGGGCATCGTCATCGGCAAGTCCGGGGCGGAGGTGGACGCGCTGCGCCGCGAGATCCACGCGATGACGCACAAGAACATCCACATCAACATCAACGAGATCAAGCGTCCCGAGCTGAACGCGAAGCTCGTCGCCCAGTCGATTGCCGAGCAGCTCCAGAACCGCGTCAGCTTCCGGCGCGCCATGAAGCGCTCCCTCGCCTCGGCGATGCGCTCTGGTGCGGAGGGCGTGAAGATCACCTGCGGTGGACGGCTCGGGGGCGCGGAGATGTCGCGCTCGGAGACGTACTCCGAGGGGCGCGTGCCGCTGCACACCCTGCGCGCGGACATCGACTACGGCTTCGCCGAGGCGAAGACGACCTTCGGCCGCATCGGCGTCAAGGTCTGGGTCAACAAGGGCGAGATCATGCCCGAAGGGTTCGACACCGGCCCCGAGCGGGGCGGTGCCGGGCGGCTCGGCGCAGAGGACCAGGCGCGGCGACGAGGCTCTCGCCCGGAGAGCCTCGGTACGGTGCGCGAGGGCGGCCGCCGGGGCGGCGGCGACCGGGAGGGGCTCGGCCCGGTGCGCGAGCGGCGCTCCGGAGGCGGTCGCGGCCAGCGGCGCCGCGGCCCGCGTCAGCAGCAGCAGGAGCAGGAGCCGAACGTCGAGCGCCCCCGCACCGACGAAGAAGGCGTCTCCGAGGCGGGCCGCGAGCAGCCGCCCGTCGAGCCCGAAGTCGAGACGGTGGACGCCCCGGTCGCGGACGCGCCCGACTCGACGACGCAGAAGCAGATGCACGAGGACAAGACCAAGCTCGACGAGTCCGGAGGTGACGGCTAGTCGTGCTCATGCCGCGGAAGACCAAGTTCCGCAAGCAGCACCGCGGGCGCAGGCGCGGCAACGCGAAGGGCCAGCAGCAGGTGCACTTCGGCGACTTCGGGCTCAAGGCGCTCGAGCCGGGCTGGGTCACGAACCGCCAGATCGAGGCGGCTCGGATCGCCATGACCCGGCGCATCAAGCGCGGCGGCAAGGTCTGGATCAACGTCTTCCCGGACAAGCCGGTGACGCAGAAGCCGGCTGAGACCCGCATGGGCTCCGGGAAGGGCTCGCCGGAGCACTGGGTCGCCGTGATCAAGCCCGGCCGGGTGATGTTCGAGCTGGCCGGCGTGCCGGAGGAGCTCGCCCGCGAGGCCATGCGCCTTGCGGGGATGAAGCTCCCGATCAAGACGAAGTTCGTGACGCGGGAGGCTGATCTGTTTGAAGGCTAGGGAGCTGCGGGAGCTGTCGGACGAAGAGCTGGTCAAGCGGCTCGCCGAGAGCCGGGAGAACCTGTTCAACCTCCGCTTCCAGCTGGCGACCGGCGCGCTCGACAACAGCGCGCGCGTCGGGCTCGCCAAGCGCGACATCGCTCGGATCATGACGATCCAGGCGGAGCGGAAGAACACTCTGGAGAGAAGGTAGATGGCAAGGCCCAGGAAGAAGGACGAAGAGACGCAGGAGCAGGTCGAGGAGACCCCGGCCGAGGAGACCCCTGGCGCCGAGGAGACCCCGGCCGCCGAGGAGACCCCGGCCGCCGAGGAGAAGCCCAAGCGCTCGCGCAAGAAGGCCGCGGAGCCCGCGGCCGAGGAGGCCGCTGCCGCCGAGGAGGCCCCGGCCGAGGAGCCCGCGCAGGAGCCGGTCGCCGAGGAGCCCGCGCAGGAGCCGGTCGCCGAGGAGGAGCCCGCCCAAGAGCCGGTCGCCGAGGAGGAGCCCGCGCCCGAGCCGGTCGAGGAGCCGGCCGCCGAAGAGGAGCCCCCGCCGGACGAGGAGCCAGCGCAGGAGCCGGCCGCCGAAGAGACGCCGGCCGAGCAGGCCCCCGCCGCCGAGGCCGAAGAGGCTCCTGCAGAGGAGGCCGCGGAGGCCCCTGCCGAGGAGGCCGCGGAGGCCCCTGCCGAAGTCTCCGAGCCCGCCGCCCCTGCGGTGCCGACGAAGCGCAAGCGCGTCCCGCGTTCGGAGCGCCGGCAGCGGGCGAAGCCGAAGCGCGAGCGCGCGTCCAAGCGTAAGCCCATCACGCGGCTCCCCAAGCCCGAGGGCGAGCGCGGCCGGCGCAAGGAGCGCCGGGGCGTCGTCGTCTCGGCCGCGATGGACAAGACGATCGTCGTCCGGGTCGACACGGTGAAGCCGCACCCGGTCTACAAGAAGATCGTCCGCCGCTCGCACAGGTTCCACGCCCACGACGAGGCCAACACGGCGAAGGCGGGCGACGTCGTCCGCATCGTCGAGACGCGGCCCCTCTCGAAGACCAAGACCTGGCGCCTCGCCGAGGTGCTCGAGGAGGCCAAGTAACGCCGTGATCCAGCAGGAGTCGCGTCTGCGCGTCGCCGACAACACGGGAGCCCGCACGCTCCTCTGCATCCGCGTGCTCGGCGGCTCGAACCGCCGCTACGCGCGCGTCGGCGACGTCATCGTCGGGACGGTCAAGACCGCGACCCCACAGGGCACGATCAAGAAAGGGGAGGTCGTCAAGGCCGTGGTCGTCCGCACGAAGAAGCCCTTCGGGCGCGACGACGGGACGACGATCGCGTTCGACGAGAACGCCGCCGTGATCATCGACGCCCAGAACAACCCGCGTGGCACCCGTATCTTCGGGCCCGTCGCGCGCGAGCTTCGCGAACGCAACTTCATGAAGATCGTCTCGCTCGCCCCGGAGGTGCTTTGAATGGCCAACGCGATGAAGATCAAAAAAGGCGACCTCGTCCAGGTGCTCTCCGGCAAGGACCGCGGGAAGCAGGGCCGGATCATCGAGGCCGATCCGCAGAAGCGGCGCGTGATCGTCGAGAACCTGAACGTCGTCAAGAAGCACAGGCGCCCACGACCCATGAAGGACTCGAGCCGGATGGGCCAGACGCAGATCCAGCCCGGCGGGGTCTTCGACATCTCCGCGCCGCTCGACGTCTCCAACGTCATGGTGGTCTGTCCGACGTGCAACCGCGCGACCCGGGTGGGCCACGAGCTGCGGGAGTCGAAGGGGCGCCAGGTGAAGATGCGCGTCTGCAAGCGCGCCGACTGCGGTGAGGTCCTGGACAGGTAATGGCCACCAAGACCAAGCAGCAGAACGGCTACGTCGCGCGCCTCAAGCAGCGCTACGAGCAGGACCTGCGCCCCGGCCTGAAGGACGAGCTCGGCATGAGCTCGGTCATGAAGGTTCCGCGCCTCGAGAAGATCACGCTCAATATGGGCGTGGGGGAGGCGAAGACGAACGCGCGCACTCTCGACAAGGCCGTGGAGGAGCTGACGACGATCTCGGGCCAGCGCGCCCAGGTCACGCGCGCGAAGAGGTCGATCGCCGGCTTCAAGATCCGCGAGGGCATGCCCATCGGCGCCAAGGTGACGCTGCGCGGCGTCCGCATGTACGAGTTCCTCGACCGGCTCGTCTCGATCGCCCTTCCGCGCATCCGCGACTTCCGCGGTCTCTCTCCCGCGAGCTTCGACGGGCGCGGGAACTACTCGATCGGCATCCGCGAGCAGATCATCTTCCCCGAGATCAACTACGACGACATCGAGACCGTGCGCGGACTCGACGTCGTCATCACGACGACGGCGGACACGGACGAGGAGGGCCTCGCGCTGCTCGGCGGGCTCGGCCTCCCGTTCCGCTCCGAGGCTTAGGAGGCAAGCAGCTCACATGGCGAAGAAGAGCCTGATCGCCAAGGCCGCCCGGCCGCAGAAGTTCAAGACGCGGCAGTACACCCGGTGCAACCGGTGCGGGCGCCCACGCGCGGTCTACCGCAAGTTCGGACTCTGCCGGATCTGCCTGCGCGAGCTCGCGCACGACGGCTTCATCCCCGGCATGACCAAGTCGAGCTGGTGATCTGATGCTGACCGATCCAGTCGCCGACATGCTCACGCGCATCCGGAACTCCAACCGGGCGCTCCACGAGACCGCGACCATGCCGGCCTCCGGCCTCAAGGTCGAGATCGCGCGCGTCCTCCGGGACGAGGGCTACATCAAGGACTACAAAGTCGAGAAGGGCGAGTCCTTCGATACCCTGGTCGTCGAGCTCAAGTTCGGGAAGAACCGCGAACGGATCATCACCGATCTGCGTCGCGTATCGAAGCCCGGACGCCGTGTCTATGCCCGCAAGGACCGCCTTCCGCGCGTCCTCGGCGGGATGGGCACGGCCATCATGTCCACGTCGAAGGGGCTCGTCACGAGCCGGACGGCCCAGGAGCTCGGCGTGGGCGGCGAAGTCGTTTGTTTTATCTGGTGAGAAATCTAGCGATTTCTCACCAAAGGGAGAGACACTCATGAGTCGGATCGGAAACAAGCCAATAGAGATTCCAAGCGGGGTCTCCATCTCGCTTTCTCCGGGGCGGGTCATGGTCAACGGACCTCTGGGCGAGCTGTCCCAGCAGGTGCCCCAGCGCATGGCCGTCGAGCAGAAGGACGGCGAGATCGTCGTCACCCGCCCGACCGAGCGCGGCGAGGACCGGGCTCTGCACGGGCTCACCCGGACGTTGGTCGCCAACATGGTCGAGGGCGTCACCAAGGGCTTCGAGAAGGCGCTCGAGATCCAAGGCGTCGGCTACCGGGCGGCCTTGCGCGGCACGGACCTCGAGCTCAACGTCGGCTACTCGCACGCGGTCGTGAAGAAGCCTCCGCAGGGAATCACGTTCGAAGTGCCGGCTCCGAACCAGGTGCTCGTCAAGGGCATCGACAAGCAGCGGGTGGGGCAGATCGCCGCAGAGGTGCGCGCCGTCCGCCCGCCGGAGCCGTACAAGGGCAAGGGCATCCGCTATCAGGGCGAGTACGTGCGCCGCAAGGTTGGGAAGAGGGCTTAGCGCTCGTGCCGACCCTCACCGTCAGACAGGCACGCGAGCGCCGCCACCGCAGGGTGCGCAGGCGCATCGAGGGCACCGCCGAGCGTCCCCGACTCGTCGTCTTCCGCTCGAACCGCGGGATCGAAGCTCAGCTCGTGGACGATCTGGAGCACAGGACGCTGGCGGCCGCCAACCACCTGGGCCTGAAGAAGAGCTTCAAGGGCACGAAGACCGAGCAGGCCGCCGAGGTCGGCAAGCTGCTCGCCGCCGGCGCGAAGAAGGCCGGCATCGAGAGCGTCGTCTTCGACCGCGGCGGCTACCTCTACCACGGGCGCGTGAAGGCGCTCGCCGACGGAGCACGCGAAGGAGGACTCAAGTTTTGAGCGCACGAGAGCGCGAGCGCATACGGGACGGCGACGCCCGCGAGCTGAAGGAGCGCGTCGTCGAGATCAACCGCGTCGCCAAGGTCGTGAAGGGAGGCCGGCGTTTTTCGTTCACGGCGCTCGTCGTCATCGGCGACGAGGTCGATCGCGTCGGCGTCGGCTACGGCAAGGCGCGCGAGGTCCCGCTGGCGATCTCGAAGGCGGTCGACGACGCGAAGAAGAACATCTTCCAGGTGCCGAAGCACGGCCAGACGATCACGCACGAGGTGCTCGGGCGCGCGGACGCCGCCCGCGTCCTCCTGCGCCCGGCCAGCGAGGGCACGGGCGTCATCGCCGGCGGCGGCGTGCGCGCCGTCCTCGAGCTCGCGGGCATCCGCGACATCCTCGCCAAGAGCCTCGGCAACCCGAATCCCATCAACCTCCTCAAGGCGACGGTCAACGGCCTGCAGAGCCTGAGGCGGCCGGAGGAGGTCGCCCGCATGCGCGGCAAGACGGTTGAGCAGGTCCTCTTCCCGCGTAAGGACAAGGACGCGGACGAGCCCGTCGACGAGCCGGATGCCGGCGCCGTCTCGAAGCCCGTCGAGATCGAGGAGACGGGCGGCTCGCTGCCGGAGACGCGCTAGGTGGCCAAGCTCCGGATCACGCAGGTTCGTAGCCAGATCGGCGAGACACGGAAGCACCGCGGCACGCTGCGGGCGCTCGGCCTCGGGAAGATCGGCCGGACGGCCGAGCATCCGGACACCCCGGAGACGCTCGGTATGCTCAGGAAGGTTCGCCACCTCGTGAAGGTCGAGGAGGACTAGTCATGCCCCCCGAAGACGAGCTCAACCTCTCCAGCCTGAAGCCCGCGCAAAAGCGGCGCGCGCGCAAGCGCGTCGGCCGCGGCATGGGCTCGGGCAAGGGGCGGTACTCGGGCCGCGGCATCAAGGGCCAGAAGTCCCGCGCAGGCTCGCACACGATGCGGGCAGGCTTCGAGGGCGGGCAGATGCCGATCTACATGCGCCTCCCCAAGCAGCGCGGCCCCTACTCCAAGGACGCCATGCCGATGGGCCCTCATCGCACGTCGACGGTCCCCGTGAACCTCGCCGTGCTCGAGCAGAAGTTCGAGGCGGGGGAGGACGTCACGCTGGAGGCGCTCGTCGAGAAGGGCGTCATCAAGAACACCCGCACGGATGTGAAGATCCTCGGCCAGGGCGACCTGAAGAAGAAGCTCACAGTCACGGCCCACGCGTTCTCGGCCTCCGCGCGCGAAAAGATCGAGGCGGCCGGCGGCACGGCGACGGCGCTCAGGCCGCCTCGCGAAGAGAAGAGGAAGAGGCGGACGGCCAAGCCGAAGCCGGACGCCGAACCGGTCGCTGAAGAAGCGCCGGAGTCGGAGGAGACCCCTAACCAGGAAAGCGCGTAGTGCTTTCCTGGTTGACGAACGCCTGGCGGGTTCCGGAGCTCCGGCGGCGCCTGCTCTTCACGGCGATGATCCTCGCCTTCTACCGGCTGGGGAGCTGGATCCCGACGCCCGGCGTCGATCCCGACCAGATCGAGGCGTACTTCTCCGATCAGGGCGGGACGGTTCTGGGCCTCCTGAACATCTTCTCGGGCGGCGCGCTCTCCCAGTTCGCGCTCTTCGCGCTCGGGATCATGCCGTACATCACCTCCTCGATCATCCTCCAGCTGATGACCGTGGTGATCCCGCGGCTCGAGCAGCTGCAGAAGGAGGGCGAGTCCGGCTACGCCAAGATCAACCAGTACACGCGCTACCTGACGGTCGTCCTCGCCGCGCTCCAGGCGGCCGGCTACTCGTACCTCTTCAGCCGTCAGGGCGCGCTCGAACTGACTCCCGGGCGCTTCGTCCTCATCGTCACCTCGCTGACCGCGGCGACGACCCTCCTCATGTGGATGGGCGAGCTGATCACGAAGCGCGGGATCGGCAACGGCATCTCGCTCCTCATCTTCGCCTCGATCCTCGTCGGCCTCCCGGGCGGCATCCGCGCCTGGTGGGCGGGCGACGCCTACCAGCGGCTGATGTTCCCGCTCATCGCCCTCGCCATCATCGTCGCGGTCGTCTTCGTCCAGGAAGGACAGCGGCGCATCCCGATCCAGTACGCGAAGCGGATGGTCGGCCGGCGGATGACCTCCGGCGGCTCGACCTACATGCCGCTCCGCGTGAACATGGCCGGCGTCATCCCGATCATCTTCGCGGCGGCGATCATGGCGTTCCCGCCGACGGTCGCACAGTTCTTCCCCCAGACGCAGACCTTCATCAACGAGAACTTCTCGCCGACGGCCATCCCGTATCTGCTCCTGCAGGGCTTCATGATCGTGATCTTCACGTACTTCTACACGGCGGTGCAGTTCAATCCGATCGACCAGGCGGACAACCTGCGCAAGCACGGCGGCTACGTGCCGGGGATCCGGCCCGGCCCGCCCACGGCCCAGTATCTCGACCGCGTGCTCACGCGCCTGACGCTGCCAGGGTCGCTGTACCTCGCGCTCGTTGCGACGCTGCCGACGCTCTTCATCCTCTACGGCGGCTTCTCTCAGGCGACCACGTCTGCGCTCGGCGGGACCTCGATCCTCATCGTGGTGGGTGTGGCGCTCGACACCATGCGGCAGATGGAGTCGCAGATGATGATGCGCCACTACGAAGGCTTCCTCAGGTAGCCGCTTGGCCCTGGACATCGTCATCCTCGGGCCGCCCGGGGCGGGCAAGGGTACGCAGGCGAAGCTGATCGCCCGCGAGGCGGCCATCCCGCACGTCAACACGGGGGACTTGCTCAGGGCCGAGAAGGCCGCGGAGACGGAGCTCGGCTTGCGCGTGAGGGCGACCATGGATCGCGGCGACCTCGTTCCCGACGATCTCGTCATCGGGCTGCTTCGGGATCGCCTGGCTCGTGAGGACACGGCCGAGGGCTTCGTTCTCGAGGGATATCCTCGCAACCTCGCGCAGGCGGAGGCGCTCGACCGGATGCTCGACGAGATCGAGCGCGGGGAGCTTTCGATCGTGCTCCACTTCCCCGTCTCCGACGAGCTGGCGGAGCAGCGACTGCTCGGGCGGGCGCGCGAGGAGGGTCGCAGCGACGACACGCCGGACGTGATCCGCCACCGGATCGAGGTCCAGCGCGTCCCGGACGAGCTGATCGCCTACTACCGCGCCAAGGGAATTCTCGTCGGCATCCACGCGGATCGGTCGATCGACGAGGTTTTCGCAGAGGTTCAGAACGTTCTCCAGGCCGCGACGGCGCGGTGATCATCCGCAAGTCCAAAGGCGAGATCGAGGCGATGGCGCGCGCCGGCCGCGTCGTCGCCGAGACGCTGCGCCGGCTCGGCGAGCGGATGCAGCCCGGCGTGACCACGAAGGAGCTCGACGAGGTCGCGGAGGACTACATCCACTCGCAGGGCGGCGTCCCGACGTTCAAGGGGTACCGCGGCTTTCCCGCCTCCATCTGCGCTTCCCCCAACTCGATGGTCGTCCACGGGATCCCCGGCTCGTACCGGCTGGACGAGGGCGACCTGCTCTCGATCGACGTCGGCGTCACCCTCGACGGCTTCGTCGCCGACTCGGCCTACACGTTCGCCGTCGGCAAGGTCGGTGGCGAGGCCAAGCGGCTCCTCGAGGTCTGTCAGGCCGCTCTGGCCGCGGGGATCGCGGAGGCGCGCCCGGACAACCACGTGCAGGACATCTCTGCGGCGGTGCAGCGGACGACCGAGGAGGCCGGCTTCTCCGTCGTGCGCTCGCTCGTCGGCCATGGGATCGGCCGCGCCATGCACGAGGAGCCGCAGGTGCCGAACTTCGGCGAGCCGGGCCGGGGGCCGCTCCTCGCGCCCGGGATGACGCTCGCCATCGAGCCGATGATCAACGCGGGCGGGCCGGACGTGTGGGTGGGGGACGACCGCTGGTCGATCTCGACGGATGACGGCTCTCTCTCGGCGCATTTCGAGCACACCGTCGCCGTCACCGAGAACGGCCCGCTCGTGCTCACACGCGACGGGGAGTCGTAAGCGCACCCTTTTGCTACCATGCACCGTCGCGGCGTGGCCGAGCTTTGCCGTGGCTGCCGCAACGTCCTCACATGAAAGTCAGAGCGTCCGTCAAGCCGATGTGTGACCGCTGCCGCGTGATCAAGCGGCACGGCAAGGTGCTGGTCATCTGCACGAACCCGCGCCACAAGCAGCGACAGGGATGATGATTGATCGAAAATTGACCGGAAACCGTGGCACCGCCGGATGACGCCCGTGACGCGTCGCCTGTCACCACGCTCGTTCCTCACCCGTACCTTCCAGGTACGGGCTGCGGATGATCGCGGCGTCAGGCTCGGTCACGGACGCCCCCGCCGGCACCACACTTTCCGATCAACCATCTAGGAGAGAGAATTTGGCAAGAATCGCAGGCGTCAACCTTCCCCGTGAGAAGCGGCTCGAGGTCGCGCTCACGTACATCTACGGGATCGGCCCGTCGACCTCGCGCAGGATCTGCGCCGAGCTCGGGCTCGCCCAGGACGAGAAGGTGCGCGATCTCACGGACG
>JBOHAD010000038.1:0-2236 GCA_050697555.1 Gaiellaceae bacterium
GTAGCCGGCGTCGCCCACGAGCGGGACGAAGCGGCAGGGCACCGAGCGGCGCACCGCCGGGCCCTCCGGACTCTTGACGACGAGCTCGAGCCGCTGCCCGTGCCGGTCGCCGACGGGCACGACGAGGCGGCCGCCGGGGACGAGCTGGTCGTAGAGGGTCATCGGCAGCTCGGGCGCGGCCGCGGCCACCGTGACGACGTCGAACGGAGCGTGTTCGGGGAGGCCGAGCGAGCCGTCGCCGTGGTGCACCGTGACGCGGTCGTAGCCGGCCGCGGCGAGGCGGTCGGCGGCCTTCTCGGCGAGCACGGAGAGCCGCTCGATCGTGTGCACCTCCCGTCCGAGCTCCGAGAGGATCGCAGCCTGGTAGCCGGAGCCGGTGCCGACGTCGAGCACGAGGTCGCCCTCACGCACGTCGGCGGTCTGGGCGATCAGCGCGACCATGTACGGCTGCGAGATCGTCTGCCCGTAGCCGATCTGGAGCGGCATGTCCTCGTAGGCGCGCTTCCAGTCGTCGTCGTCGATGAACGCCTCCCGGGGCACACGGGCCATGACCTCGAGCACGCGCCGGTCGACGATGTCACGGGCCTGGAGCTGCTCCGCGACCATGCGGGCGCGGTCGGCCTCGAAGTCAGGCGTGGGCCAGAACCCGGGAGGCATGCATGGAGGGGGGCGGATCGATCCCGAAGTGCCGCAGGGCGAGCGGGGCGAGATCCGTCACCGACGGGTCCGGCGGGAATGGCGAGTCCTCGAAGCCGGCGGCCACGAGCGGCACGGTCGAGTCGCCGGCGAGGAGGGAGCCGTGGCTGCCGCCTCCGAGGTGGTGGCGACCGCCGAGGTCGGCGAGCTCCCAGCCCTCGGTCGCGGAGACGAGAAGCTCGCCGGCGTTGGGGCAGGCGAGCGCGCGCCACGTCCGCTCGAGGCCGTTCGGGTACCGCTCCCGGTCGAGGACGGCGGCGTCCCCGTCGAGGCGCCAGGCGCCGTCGCTCTCCGGCGCGAAGCGGTGCTCGACGCCCTTGCGCCGGGCGACGGCCTCGCCTTCTTCGCGGAAGAAGACGACGTCGGCGGCGGGCTCGTCGTCGAGCCGCTCGGCGAGCTCCCGCAGCCCCGCGCGGCAGCCAGGCAGCCGGTAGACCATCCCGGCGCGGTTGGAGGCCGCGGCGAGGATCCCCGCCGCAACCCCTTCGGGAAAGGCGTTCTGAAGCCGCGCGAGCCGCTCGACCGGCGTCTGTCCGTGATCGGAGCACACGACGACCACGTACCGCTCGAGAAAGTCCTCGAAGCCTCCCGCGGACTCCATGAGGCGCGCAAGCGCGCGATCGGCGCGCTCGAGCGCGCCGAGAGCGGCCTCCGGCCCGGCCAGGTGGGAGGCGTAGTCGTAGTCGGGCAGGTAGAAGACGAGGAAGTCGAAGCCGTCGCGCGTGACGAGCCACGAGCCGACGGCAGCGGCGTAGTCGTCGATCGAGCTCTCGAGCCGCGAGCGGATGGCGAGAGGCGCCCCGGTGACGTCCGACTCGAAGAGGTTGAAGAAGAAGAAGCGCCTGGGGCCGTAGACGGCCTCGTACCAGCGATTCCTCCGCGCCAGCCCGGGCAAGCGGATCGGGTGCCGGGTGCGGCCGCGGTAGCAGGTGAAGTTGATCGCCCCGGGAACCCGGTCCGCGTCGTCGAAGGCCTCGAAGACGGTCGTGGCGCCGGCCGCCAGGTGGGCATGGCTCATGTTGAAGATCGTGTCCCGGATCGAGCGCCGCGTTCCCGCCGCCCGCATGGCGGAGAAGGAGGATCCGTACTCGACGAGGCGCTCCTCCCCGCGGTGGTACCAGACGAGATGAGGGATGTGGTGGACGTCGGGATACGCGCCTGTGGCGATCGAGGTGAGGCACACCGGCGTGAGCGACGGAAACACAGTGGTCCCGCGCTCGTACGTGCCCGCGCCGACGAGGAACGCGAGCGCCGGCAGGCGCCCCTCGTCGACACCGCGCTCGAGCATCTCGGGCGTCAGCCCGTCGATGACGACGAGGACGAACTTCTTCGTCGGCCCGTCAGTCCCGGGCAAGGACTCTCAGCCCCGCGTAGCGGGAGGCGGCCCGGCGGCCGAGGCGGGCGCCTGCGACGGGGGCGACGACCGCCGCGAGATAGCCGGCGGCGGGGACGGCCGCCAGGAGGAGGCTTCCGAGAACGGCGGCGGGGAGCGCGTCGAGGGAGAGGCGGCGGAGGGCGAGCCAGGCGAGCAGCGCGACGG
>JBOHAD010000038.1:2336-23550 GCA_050697555.1 Gaiellaceae bacterium
GGGGCGACGACCGCCGCGAGATAGCCGGCGGCGGGGACGGCCGCCAGGAGGAGGCTTCCGAGAACGGCGGCGGGGAGCGCGTCGAGGGAGAGGCGGCGGAGGGCGAGCCAGGCGAGCAGCGCGACGGTGGCGAAGGCGCCGAGCGCCCACCACGGCAGGGCGAGGGCCGTGACGACCACGGCGCCGGCGACGGCCGCGAGAGCGAGGAGCGCGTAGACGAGCCGCTGTCGGGCGCCGGCAGCGGCCGCCCCGTCGGCCACTCCGAGCCCCACCACGACCCCGAGCAGGTACCAGTCGAGGATGCCGTCCATCCGCGAGGAGTCTAGCCACGCTCCCCGGCGGTCCAGCCGCGCCCGTCCGTATCCTCGCGCCATCGACGTCGGCACCCTTTTCGTCATCCTCCTCTTCGCGCTGCTCGTGCTCCCCGCGATCGGCCGGTGGCTGATGGCGACGCGCCGGGCCCGCGCCCTCTCCGCCTTCCAGCGTGCGAGGGACGCCCAGGTGATCGTCATGATCCACCGCCAGGAGACCGTCGGCTTCCTCGGCGTCCCCCTTGTCCGCTACATCGACATCGACGACTCGGAGGCCGTCCTGCGCGCGATCAGGCTGACGCCGGACGACGCCCCGATCGACCTCATCCTGCACACGCCCGGCGGGCTCGTTCTCGCCTCGGAGCAGATCGCGTACGCGCTCAAGACCCACCCGGCGAAGGTGACGGTGCTCGTCCCTCACTACGCCATGTCGGGCGGAACGCTCCTGGCGCTCGCGGCCGACGAGATCCTGATGGACGAGGCAGCCGTGCTCGGGCCCGTGGATCCTCAGCTCGGCGACATGCCCGCGGCCTCGCTCGTCCGCGTCGCGGCCAAGAAGCCGACCGAGCGCCTCGACGACCGCACGCTCGTGATGGCGGACGTGGCCGAGAAGGCGCTCCGGCACATGAAGCAGGTCGTGCGGGATCTCGTGGTCGAGCGACTGGGCGCCGAGAAGGCCGACTCTCTCGCGGAGGAGCTCGCCGGCGGCCACTACACCCACGACGATCCGATCACCGTCACCGAGGCGCAGGCGCTCGGCCTCGCCGTCACGGTCGGTCTTCCCACCGAGACCTACGAGCTCATGGACCTCTTCCCGCAGGCGGGGGGCAGGCGTCCGAGCGTCCAGTTCGTCCCACTTCCCATGCCGCCTGCCGACCCTTCTCGCCGCAGCCGCGGCGCCTGAGAGTACCCCTGGAAATACCCACCAGGCAACGTTCGGCTCGGCGCCTCTCCGGGTACAGGTTTCTGCAGAATCACCAAGGAGGTTCAACCCCCCGTGCCGCACGCGAACAACGGCAACGCGAAGCCACTGCTTCTCTTCTTCACGGCCTCCCAGTCGGGCCCGGCCCGGCGCATGGAGAGCCTGCTCGCGCATCTCGCCCGCAAGGAACGGGCGCGTCTGCGGATCTCCCTCATCGACGTCGAGGATTCCCCCGAGCTCGCGGAGGCTCTCGACGTGAAGGAGGTTCCGACGCTCGTGCTCGTGCACGACCGGAGGCCGGTCGCCCGCCTGGAAGGGCGCGCGAGCGCGCCGCAGATCGAGCGGATGGTCGCGCCCTACCTCCCACGCGGAAACCGCGAGCCCGCGGCCGTCTTGCCATCCGGTAGCTGACGGGGCCCCGGCACACACGAGGAGGGCGGGCGCTCGGCCCGCCCTCCATCGCTCGAGCCAAAAGCGGGTCTATTCGATCTGGCCGCGGATCTCCCCCGCAGGGAGGTCGCCCGGGCCCGTGCCCGCCGGTTCGACCCCGTCGTTCGTGTGGACGTTCACGTAGGTGTTGCCGGCTCTCATCGCGTCGACGAGCGCCGAGAAGGGCTGGCCGGCCAGCGGCCCGACGAGGTCCGCCTCCGTAACCGTGCCCCGGGCGAGCACGCCGTCTGTGCGACCGCCGCCGGCAGGCGCGGGGCCGAAGAGGAACGCCACCACCGGTCCGTTCTCGCCCTCCGCCCCGACGTGGATGTGGGACGCGACGACGTTCTCGATGTTCGCGACGATGAGCTTGTACTCGAGCTCGGTCCCGTCCGCGCTCAGGTGGAAGACCGCCTGCCCTTGGCCCGCGGACGCGTTCGCGGGAACCTCGTCGTCCCCTGTCAGGTGCGCGCGGAAGTTTGCGTTCTCGCCGGCTGGTGCGATGCCCGCAACGGCGAACGGTACGAGCGTGACGACGAGTGCAGCGAAGAGCTTCCTCATCTCACTCCCCTTTCTCCCCCGGCGGAAAGCGGGGGTTCGACTCTACGACATGGAGCGAATGTCTCCCCGCGAGCAGCGCGTGAGGGTGGCTGGGCATCCACCCCCACGCTCCGGGTGCGACCTCAGTCGCGCTCCACCTGTCCGCGGATCTCCCCGGCCGGGAACCGCTGCGAGTGGACGTTCGCGTACACGGCGCCCGCCTTCAGCGCGCGGACGGCCTCAGCGAAGCTGCCGGCGTCGATCCCCTGGTCGGCCGGCCCGACGATGTCGGCCGGGGTGATCGTGCCCCTAACCGTTCCTGATGAAGTCGGGCACGCCGGCTTGCCTCCGCCTCCGCAGAGGAAGGCGATCACGTCGCCGTTCACGTGACGCTGGCTGAAGTGGATGTGCGCGAACAGGGCAGGCGTCTCGAGGTTGCGGTACGACAGCCGGTAGCGGATGGAGTTCTTCCGAACCTCGGCGTCGAACGTACCGCGGGCGACTGTCGACTTCGAGTTGACCTCGTTGTAGCCGTTCAGCTTCGCCTCGAAATCGTCGCCGTCTCCGCCTCCTCGCGCGAGCGCCACTGTTCCGACGGCGAACCCTCCGAGGAGGACGATCGCCGTGAGCACCCAGAGCTTCCTCATCCCTTACCTCCTCTCCCGAATGAAAGAACCTGCTCGTTATGGGATACGAGGCGGTTCAGGAGACGGATTCCAGGCGGCCGATGACGTCGAGCAGGAACGCGCTCGCGCGCGCCCCGTCGACGACGCGGTGGTCGAACGTGCACGAGAGCCAGCCCACCTCGCGCACGGCCAGCGCCCCGTCGCGCACGGCCGCCCGCGGAGCGATCCGGTGGAGCCCGAGGATGGCGACCTCCGGGTGGTTGACGAGCGGCGTGGCGAAGAGGCCGCCCAGGCGGCCGGCGCTCGTCACCGTGAAGGTGGAGCCCCTGAGCTCCTGGGGCTCGAGGGTGCCGGCGCGGGCCGCCTCGGAGAGTCGCCGAGCCTCCGCCTCGAGCTCGTCGAGGTCCTTCGCGTCCGCGTCGCGCAGCACCGGAACGACCAGCCCCTCGTCGGTCTGCACGGCGACGCCCAGGTCGTAGCGCTCCCAGAAGACGATCTCCTCGCCGTCGAGCGTCGCGTTCAGCTCGGGAAACTCCCGGAGGCCCGCGACGGCGGCCTGAAGGAGGTAGGAGAGGTAGGAGCGCTCGCCCCGAACGCGGCCGAGGTCGGTGAAGTCGCACTCCTCGACGACGGTCACGGCGGGAACCTCCCGGTGCGACGTCGCCAGGTGCTGCGCGATCAACCGCCGTACCCCGCGTAGGGGCTCGCGACGCTCGCCCTCTCGCGGTCCGGCCGCCGCCCTGACGTCCGCCTCCGTGATGCGGCCGGCGGGCCCGCTCCCTTGCACCGCGGCGAGGTCGACGCTCAGCTCGGTAGCGATCCTGCGCACCAAAGGCGTCGCCTGCGGCCTTCGCTGCTCCGGCCTCTCCTCCGGCTCCGAAGCGTCGGCGTCGGAGCCGATCAGGACGAGCGGCGTGCCCACGGGGACGAGCCGTCCCTCCTCCACGAGGATGCGCGCGACCGTGCCCGACGCGGGGGAGGGGATCTCGACGGTCGTCTTGTCCGTCTGGATCTCGACCAGTGGGGCGTCCTCCTCGACCGTCTGACCCACCTGCACGAGCCAGCGCGCGATCTCGCCTTCAGCCACGCCCTCTCCGAGGTCGGGGAGCTTGAACTCGTACGCCATCCGCTAGTACTCCAGGAGCTTGCGCGCAGCCGCCGCCACGCGCTCGGGCGAGGGCAGGTACTCGTGCTCAACGGTCCAGTACGGGAAGGGCACGTCGTAGCCCGTCACCCGGAGGACTGGCGCGCGCAGGTCGAGGATCGCTTTCTCGGCGATCACGGCCGCGATCTCCGCACCGAAGCCGGCCACCCGAGGGGCCTCCTGGACGATGACCACCCGCCCCGTCTTCCCCACCGACGCGAGGATCGTGTCCTCGTCGAGCGGCTTCAGCGAGCGGATGTCGACGACCTCCGCGGAGGCGTCCAGCTCCTCGGCGGCGGCGAGCGCCGTCTGCACCATCGACCCGTACGCGATCAGGCTCACGTCCTCGCCCTCGCGAGCGACGCGCGCTTGGCCGAGGGGGACGACGTGATCGCCGTCGGGCACGTCGCCGCGCGGGCTCCGGTAGAGGAGCTTCGGCTCGAGGACGACGACGGGGTCGGGGTCGCGGATCGCCGCCGCCAGGAGCCCCTTCGCGTCGCCCGGCGTCGACGGGATCGCCACCTTCACGCCCGGCGTGTGCACGTAGTAGGCCTCGGGCGAGTCCTCGTGCAGCTCGGGGGCGCGCACGCCGCCCCCGGTCGGCATGCGGATCGTCAGCGGGAACTCCATCGCCCCGTTCGTGCGCCAGCGGTAGCGGCCGACGTGGCAGATGAGCTGGTCGAGACAGGGGTAGCTGAAGGATTCGTACTGCATCTCGCAAACCGGCCGCCAGCCGGCCATGCAGAGCCCGACCGCGGTGCCGAGGATCCCCGCCTCGGCGAGCGGCGTGTCCACGCAGCGGTCGGGCCCGAACCGGTCGCGCAGGCCCGCCGTCGCCCGGAACACGCCCCCGGCGCGGCCGACGTCCTCCCCCATGACCAGCACGTCGCCGTCGCGCTCCATCTCCGTATGGAGCGCGTCGTTGACCGCCTCGACCAGCGTACGCTCAGCCATCGCGGAGTCCGGGGGGCGGGTCGACGTAGGCGTGCGCGAAGACCTCCTCGGGGTCGGGCGCCGGAAGCGCCTCCGCCGCGGCGATGCCGGCCTTCATCCGCGCGAGCGCGTCCGCGCGAGCCTCCTCGGCAAGCTCATCCGTGAGGACGCCCAGCCGGCGCAGGTACCGCTCGTAGCGGCCGAGGCACTCGTTCCGGCGCTCCTCCTCGACGCGTCCCGCGTCCCAGTAGGCGCTCGGATCGTCGGCGGTGGCATGCGGCGCGCAGCGGTATGTGAGGGCCTCCACGAAGGTGGGCCCCTCGCCCGCGCGGGCGCGGGCCAGCGCCTCGGCGACGGCCTCGTAGACGGCGAGCGGGTCGCCGCCGTCCACGCGGACGCCCGGCATGCCGTAGCCCGCCGCCTTGTCCGCCAGGGTCTCCGCGCGCGTCTGTGCGGAGAGCGGCGTGGAGATCGCCCACTGGTTGTTGTTGCAGAGGAGGACGACGGGCGCGCGCATGACGGCGGCGAAGTTGGCGCCCTCGTGGAAGGCGCCCTCGGAGGTGGCTCCGTCGCCGAAGAATGCGATCGCGGCCGTCTTCTCGCCCTTCAAACGCACGCCCCAGGCGAGCCCCGCCGCGTGCGGGACGTGCGTGGCGATCGGCACCGCGATGGAGGCGACGCGGTACTCACGCGGGTCCCACCAGCCCGCCGGGTGCCCGCGCCACCAGGAGAGGACGACCTCCGGCGGCATCCCGCGCAGGAGCCCGATCGCCGACTCCCGGTAGGAGGGGAAGATCCAGTCCTCGTCCGCGAGCGCCTGCACGGTGCCAGCCTGCATGGCCTCGTGCCCCCAGAAGATTGCGTAGGTGCCGATGCGGCCCTGGCGGTGGTAAATGGCGGAGCGCTCGTCGTACGTCCGCAGGAGGACCATGCTGCGGTAGAGCTCGAGCAGGCCGGCCTCGCCGAGCCCGTCCACCTCTCCGTCCCGAACATCTTCGCCGTCGCCGATGATCCTGCGCAGGTCATCTTCGGCGGGAGCAACCTGGGCCATGGACGGAATTATCGCGCGACCAACGCCGTCAATGCGTCGCGTTCGGCCTCGAAGCGCGCCTCCCGTACGTCGCCGAGGTCCTCGCCGTCCGCCTGGAGCGGCATCGGGAAGTCGCACTCGATCGCGATCTCGTCCGCGTCGTGGACGTACAGGATGTGACGCGAGGCCGTCTGGCCCTTGCCCCGCAGCAGCCAGCCGGCGAGCTGAGGCACGAGCCACGGCTCGAGGCGCCGCGGGGCGACGAGGTCGAGGCCGAGCTCGAAGCGGGCGGCGGGGGCGACGTGCAGCGGCAGGCGGCCGACGAAGCTGTACGGGTCGCAGTTGGCGACGAGCGCGAAGGCGACCCGCTCGCGGCCGAGCACGGTCATCGTCGGGGCGAAGCGCCCCAGCCGCCCGGCGAAGATGCCGGCGAGCGAACGCGCGAACGCGAGGTCGCCGGCGCGCCGGCCGTGGTCGCGCCCGAGCTCGTCGACGCGGCGGACGAGCTCCGCGTCGACGCCGAGCCCGGCGCTGAACGTGAAGCGGCGCCCGTTCACCCGTCCGAGCCCGATGCGCCGCTCCGACCCTTGGGCGAGGAGGCCGGCGCAGGCCACCGGGTCGCGCGGGAGCCCGAGCGCGCGCGGGAGGACGCTCGTGGAGCCGCCCGGGAGGAAGCCGACAGCGACTTCGTCCTCGATTCCGTTGACGACCTCGTTGTACCCGCCGTCCCCGGAGAGGACGTAGATGCGCTCGCAGCGGAGGCAGGCCTCGGCGGCGAGCTCGGCGGCATGGCGCGGGCGCTCCGTGAGGACGGTCTCGAGAGGGCCTGCCGCCGCCAGCGTGCGCTCGACCTCGAGCGTCACCTCGGGCGTCACGCGGCTGGCGGAAGGATTGACGATGAGCACGGCGCCCGGCACGGCGCCCCGAAATGTAGTGCCGCGGCGGGCGGGGTGCCGCCCCGCCCGCCGTCGGTCCTTGCGTGCCCTACGCCTCCGAGGTCGCGACGGCCTCGCAGGTCGCCTCGCCCGTGCGGAGCTGCTGGGCGAGGACGTTCACGTTCACGTCGCAGACGTTCGCGGCGGTGGCGATCGGCAGCTTCACCGTGATGTCGCCGATCTGGACGTTGACGAGCGAGTCGCCGGCCTGGTTGTCAGGCCCGTTGCCGTTCCCGGGCCCCGGCGTGGCGATCGACTCGGCGGTCGCCTCGCACGTCGCGTCGCCCGTGCGAACCTGCTCGGCGAGCACGTTCGCCTGCACGTCGCACAGGTTGGCGGCGACGCCGATCGGGGCTAGCACCGTGATGTCGCCGATCTGGACGTTCACGAGCGAGTCGCCGGCCTGGTTGTCAGGCGGCTGTGCAGCCGCCGGGGCGGCGACGGTAAACGACATAGCTGCGGTCGCAAGCACGCTCGCGACCAGCCTTCTGGCCTTCGTCATTGGTAGTCCCTCCTTGTGAGACAACGGCCGCTGGGCCGTTCAGACCCTCTGTCGACCTCACGCCTTCCCGCCCCTCGATCCCCGAACACGCCGGCCGGGAGGTCTTTACACGATCCTCAAAACCCGCTCAGGCGGGCGTGGAATAGCCTCGCATGCCGTCGACGAGAAGGGCGTAGAAGCGGTCTGCGAGCTCGTCCGTATCGGCTCCCTCGCGGAGCCAGGTGTACGCCCAGTTGGCGGCGGAGAGGAAGAGGAGCGCGGCGACGTGCTCGTCGAGGTCGGAGCGGAGCTCCCCGAGCTCGCGGCCCTCCCGGAAGAGGGCGCGCACGCGCTCCTCGTAGCGCCGCCGCTCCGCGACGACGGCCTCGAGCCGCTCGCCTTCGAGGTAGCGCCACTCCTGCACGAAGACGGTGGCGACCTCGAGCTGCTCCGCGACGACGCGCAAATGGCCGCGGAGGGCGAGGCGGATCTTCTCGGTCGGCCGCAGCCGCTCGGGGATCGCGTCGAGCGTGCCGTGGAACGCCTCCGCGCCGACGCGCATCGTCTCGAAGAGGAGGTCCTGCTTGCCCTCGATGTGCGCGTAGAGGGAGCCCTTCTGGACGCCCATCGCCTCGGCCAGGTCTCCGATCGACGTGCCGTGGTAGCCCTTCTCCGCGAATAGACGGGCCGCCTGGCGGGAAAGCTCCTCCCGGCGGGTCATGGTAGAGTTGTACCCTAACGACCGTTTGGTTGGAAGATGAACGAGACCGAGTTTCAGGCATACGTGCAGGACGGGGGGCACGTCGAGACGGGCGATCCGATGCCCGAGGCCTACCGGAAAGCGCTGATCAAGTTCATCGAGATGCACGGCAACTCGGAGCTCATGGGCGTCCTGCCCGAGCGGGAGTGGATCCTCCGCGCGCCCACCCTCCAGCGCAAGCTCGCCCTCACGTCGAAGGTGCAGGACGAGGTCGGCCACGCGCAGCTCATCTACCGAGTCGTCGAGGACCTCGGGAAGCCGCGCGACGCCTGCCTCGACGATCTCGTCGCCGGCAAGACGAAGTTCCACAACGTCTTCCACTACCCGACGAAGACCTGGGGTGACGTCGGAGTCATCGCCTGGCTCGTCGACGCCGCGGCGATCATCTCCCAGAAGGCCTTGCTGAAGTGCTCGTACGCGCCCTACGCGCGGATCATGAAGAAGATCTGCTGGGAGGAGTCGTTCCACATCCTGCACGGGCGCGATGTCGTGCTGACGATGATGACCGGCACCGAGGAGCAGCGCGAGCTCGTCCAGGAGGCGCTCGACCGCTGGTGGGGGCCGCTCATGCAGTTCCACGGGAACCCGATCCAGGCCGACGACGACCCCATGTACCTGTGGCGGATCAAGAGCCAGGCGAACGAGGACGCCCGCCAGCAGTTCCTCGACGGCTACGTGCCCCAGGTCTGGGAGCTCGGGCTGACCGTGCCGGACCCGAAGCTCCGGAAGCGCGAGGAGGACGGAGTCTGGGAGTACACCGAGCCCGACTGGGACGAGCTCAGGCACGTCGTCACCGGGCACGGGCCGGCCACCGAGCGCCGCCTCGGCTTCCGGCGCATGTCGCGCGAAGAGACCGCCTGGGTGCGCCGGGCGGTGCTCGCCGAAGCAGCGTGATCTGGGAGGTCTTCCGGCAGGAGCGGGAAGGGCAGCCGTTCCAGCACGGCGGGTCGCTCGAGGCTCCCAACCTCGAGTTCGCGGAGGCCTACGCGCGGGAGTTCTACGGGCGCCGGAACGAGTCGGTCGCGCTCTGGATCGTGCCGCGGGACGCGGTCCGCGAGGTGGACGAGCCGTACGTCGCGGACGTCTTCGATCGGGACTACCGGCGCGTGGACGGCTATTCGATCAAGGTCAAGCTGAAGGAGGCCCGTGAGATAGCCGCGAAAAGTGCTGGCGCACTTTCCGCGGAGGGGTCGGGGCCTGATGCCAGAGCGGATGCGGAGTGAGCGACAACTCTGTTGCCGAGGAGATTCTGGAGCTCGCCGACGACGAGTTGCTGATCGGGTGGCGCGACTCTGAATGGACGGGGATCGCGCCCTTCCTCGAGGAGGACGTCGCCTTCTCCTCCATCGCGCAGGGCGAGATCGGGCACGCGCGGGCGCTCTACGAGCTGGCGGCGCGGGAGCTCGGGACGGACGCCGACGCCCTCGCTTTCGACCGCGAGCCGGGGGAGTACCGCTCGTCGCCTCTCGTCGAGCTCCAGCTCGTGCCCGACTGGGCGCGGACGATCGCCCGCCACTGGCTCTACGAGACGGCCGATGCGATCCGCGTCGCGGCGCTCAAGGAGTCGAGCTCCCCGGAGGTCGCCGGGCTCGCCGCCAAGATCGAGCGCGAGGAGGCGTACCACCGCATGCACGCGGACATGTGGGCGGAGCGGCTGCGGGAGTCCTCCGAGCGCGAGCGCTTCGAGGCCGCGGTGGCGGAGCTCTGGCCTTATTCGCTGGGAATCCTGCCGGATTCCCAGCGAGACGAGTTCCGAGCCAAGGTGGGTGAGACCCTCGGACGCTCCACACCCGCTGCCGACCCAATCGAGCGCGGCGGCCATACGGATGACTTTCTCCCCCTCTGGGAGGAGATGACGAGCGTGCGGCGATCGGTGGCGGGAGCGTCATGGTGACCGCGGAACGCGTGTGGGAGGCGCTCGGAGAGATCTCCGACCCGGAGATCCCGGTGGTCTCGCTCGTCGATCTCGGCGTCGTGCGGGACGTCGAGGTCGACTCCGGCCGCGTCCGCATCGAGTTCACGCCGACCTTCCTCGGCTGCCCGGCGCTCGAGGTCATGCGCGACCGCATGGAGGCGGCGGTGCGCGCTCTCGGGGCCGACCCCGACGTCGAAGTCGTCCAGGACGACTCGTGGACGACCGACCGCATCACGCCCGAGGGCCGGCGCAAGCTCCGCGAAGCGGGCTTCGCGCCTCCGGCGCCGCGTGCCGCCGGCGAGCCGACACTCGTCCAGCTCGAGAGCCATGCCTTCCGCTGCCCCTACTGCGGCTCGACAGACACGCGGCTCGAGAACATCTTCGGCCCGACCCCCTGCCGCTCGATCCGCTACTGCACCGCCTGCCGCCAGCCCTTCGAGCAGTTCAAGACGATCTAACCCGGCCCTCCGAGCCATGCCGGGGTCAGACCCCGTCGTGTCCGCAGCGGCCGTGGTCGCCCGGACGGGGGAGGAAAAGATCCCCCGTCTGCGCAGCAACGGCATACCGCCCTCATACCGCCCACCGCCCGAGTCCTTCCCGAGGTCGCCGATGGTGTACCCAGCAAGCAAACCCCGAAAGGACGAACGACATGCGGAACCTCAAGACTCTGGCGGCGAAGAAGATCGCACTCACCGTGGCGGCGATCACCGTGGTCTCGATCGCGGCGGCGGGCGGCACGTGGGCGAACTTCACAGCCACGCCGGTCACCATCTCGAGCAACGCCTTCGCCACGGGCACGCTCGCCATGAGCCGCTCCGGCTCGGGCGCCATCTTCTCGGCGGCGAACATGGTGGTCGACCAGGAGGCAACGGGCTCCGTCACGATCACCAACACCGGCTCCCTCGCGGGCGACTACACCCTCTCGGGCTCGGCCAGCGGCGCCCTCGCCGACTCGCTCGAGCTCGTCATCTACAAGGACGACGACGGCGTCGCCGGCTCGAAGGTCTACGACGGCACGCTCGGCGCGTTCGCCTCCGTCGATCTCGGCACGTTCGCGGGCGGCGGCGGCGAGCACACCTTCTACTTCCACGTCAAGCTCCCCTCGACCGGGACGGACGCGGGCGACAACGCCTTCCAGGGCCAGTCCGCCGGCGCCGACTTCACCTGGTCGGCGGCACAGGCGTAGGGCGCGATCTTCCGGGACACGATGCGGCGGCGTCTCGGAATGATCGCGAAGGGGACGGCCGGCCTGCTCTGCGGGCTGGCCGTCCTCGGCGCTCTCGCCTACGCGGTCCTCTTCCTCGGTGGCTTCCGGCCGGTGGTCGTCTACTCCGGCTCGATGGAGCCTGAGCTCGGCGTCGGCTCGCTCGCATTCGTGAAGAGCGTCCCGGCAGACGGGATCGAGGTCGGGGACGTCATCACCTTCACCGACCCCTTCCAGGCTCGACGGCTCGTCACCCACCGCGTGGTGGAGGTCGTCGACCGGCCCGAGGGCGGCTTCGCCTACCGGACGAAGGGGGACGCAAACACGCACCGCGACCCCTGGGCGATCGCCCTCCCCGCCGAGGCAGGCCGCACTGCGTTCGACATCCCCTACGTCGGCTACGCCCTCTGGTACGCCAAGACGCGCGAGGCCCGCACGCTCCTCATCGTGCTCGTGGCCGTTCTCGCGCTCGCCGGGCTCCTCCGGCGCATCTGGCGACCCGAGCCGTCCTCTGAGGCACCGCCGCCGGCTCAGCCGAGCCCGTCGTCCACCGAGGACACGTCCTTCTGGATCGAGGCGCTGACCCGATGACGCGGCGCCGCGTCCTCCTTCCCTTCGCGGCGATCGCCTGCGCGGCACTGCTCGCCGCCGGCGGGAGCACGCGCATGAGCGCGGCCGCCTTCAGCTCCAACCTGACGATCGCCGGCAGCAGCGTGACCGTCGACCGGCTCGCGAACCACTTCGACGTGACTCCAGGCGCCCTCGCGAGCGGCGACGTCGACTCCCTCGACGTCGACCTCGGCCTGGTCGCTTCCCCGGGCACGATCACGGACGTCTTCACGGTCGAGAACGTGAGCGGTCAGACCCGGACCGCCACCCTTTCCTTCCAGAGTCCCGCTCAGGTCGCCTCGGTCGCCTTCGAAGCCTCCGGAACGGCGAGCGTGACCCTCGCGCCCGGAGCCTCGAGCGCAGTCTCCGTCACGACCTCGCCGAGCGTCGCCGGGCGCGGCGCGGGCGCGCTCCGGCTCGCCCTGGGCGGCTCGGCCTGGCTCTATCGCGACTACGCCCTCGCCCTCGACGCGGCGCCGAGCGCGCCGGGCTCGCTCACCGCGACCCCCGAGGCGAACGCCCGCGTGGCGCTTTCCTGGGCCGCTTCGGCTACGACGACCAACCTCGCGGGCTACGACGTCTATCGCTCGACCGGTGGTCCGTACACGAAGCTGAACGGCTCTCCGGTCACCGGGACGACCCATACGGACGCGACCGCCGCCGAGGGCACCGCGTACACATACAAAGTGCGGGCGGTCTCGAGCGACGCCGTCGCCCTGGAGAGCCTCGACAGCCCCCTCGCCTCGGCGACGCCCGATGGGACGCCGCCGACGCTCCCGAGCGCCGTCCAGCTCGTCAACGGCGGCGGCCAGGGCAGCCAGTACGTCAATCTTGCGAACCGCGCTGCGATCTCGGTCGCCGTGACCCTGCCCGCAACCTCGCTGGGGAGCGACGTCGTCACCGTGACCCTCTCCAACGGCGCCCAGTCCGTCTCGCAGACGGCCTCCGCCACTGCCGGAGCGGGGACGGTGACGGTGAGCGGGCTCGACGCAACGACGCTCCCGGACGGAACCGTCGCGATCGAAGCGACCGTGGCCGACGCGGCCGGGAACGTCTCGGCTCCGCGCTCGAGGTCCGCCCCGAAGGACACAGTCGCGCCCGGAATGCCGACTGCGAACTACGTCGACGAGCGCAACCAGCCCGACGGCATCACCGGGACGAGCGAGGCGAACGCGACCGTGTCCGCGTCGCAGACGGCCCCCGCGTCATCGGGGCCGTACACCGGGCCGGTGAGTGCCACGGGCTCCTACACGCTCTCGGTCGCGAACACCCGCGGGAAGAAGAACCAGCCCATCACGGTGACCTACTACGTCACCGCCACGGACGCCGCCGGGAACACCGGCGCCGCCGCGACGCTCACGGCCGACGACACGATGTAGGGTCAGACGGCCTCCCCCGAAGCGGGGAGCCGCGTCGGCCGCGCACGGGGAGGGACGAACGCGCCCCGCTCGGCTTGGCTCCGTCTATGGCTGCGGCCCGCCGACTGATCCTGCCTCTTGCCGTGCTCGTTGCGGCGCTCGTGGCGGTGCACCCGGTGGCGGGCGGCATCGGCGGAGATGACGGCGCACCGGCCGTGGGCGGCTCGGGAGCGGGACCTCTTCTCGACGTCTCCGAGCTTGCGCCGGGGCGCGCGGTACAGGACTCGTTCACGGCCGCCAACGTCGGCACCGCGCCGGGAACCTTCGTCCTCCAGGCCTCTGAGAGCGGCAACCGCCTCCTCGCCGAGAGGCTTCGGCTCGTGGTCGCGAGCGGCGGCCGCGTCCTCTACGCGGGAATGCTCACCCGCTTCGAAGGCGTGCCTCTCGGCGTCCTCGCTCCGGGCGAGGACCAGCCCGTCCGCGTGCGGATCGCGCTGCCCGCGTCGTCGGGCAACGATCTCCAGGGGCTCTCAGCCGACCTGGAGCTTCGCGTCGCCGCTGTCGGGTAGCTTGACTGTTATCTCATTTCTGCTATATAGCAAAGGTGGGATAGTCAAGCTGGAGGTGCCCGATGGCTGCACATGTCGAGGTGGAAGAGATCCGTACGACGAAGAGCGAGAAGACGCTTGCTTTCGTCTTGGCGGTCTTCCTGTTCATCGGCGGGCTCTGGGCCTACGCGCGGCTCGACGACTCGGCGCGGGCTGTCGTTGCAGTCCCTGCGGCCAGCCCTTCCGATCGAGCCGAGGTCGCTCGGGCCGAGGCCGCGCGCGAGCGCCTCTTCGCCGCCACTGAGCGCGAGCGGCGCACCCTCGAGGAGCTCACGCTTGCGCGCGAGGCGTGGCGGACGGCGCTCGATGCCGAACGGAGCGCCCCTGGGCTCGAGCGCGCGTACGAGGAGACGCAGGCTACGCACGAGGAGGCGGAGCGAGAGCTGAGCGCGGCTCGGGCCGAGGTCGCAGGGAGAGAGCGGGCCGCGGCGGTTGCGAGCCGCCGAATCGCGCAAGCGCAGGAGCGGGCGCACGAGCGTCAGGCCCTGCTCGGCTTCCTCTTCCGCCTGGTCCTCGTCGCGGCTGCGATCTCCTCCGGCTATCTCCTGCTCGGTCGCCTCCGGCGACGGGGCTCGCGGTACCTCCCGCTCGGGCTCGCCTGGGTCTGCTTCGCGGCGGTCCTCACCCTCGTCATGGCCGGGGACTACCTCACGGACTACGTCGACCCGCTCGACCTCGGACCCCTCGTGCTCGCGCTCGTGGGAATCGCGTTCACGCTCGCTGCGTTCGCGGCGCTCCAGCGCTACCTCGTGAAGCGGCTGGCGCCCGCCCGCGTTCGCAAGGGGGAGTGCCCGTTCTGCGGCTACCCGGCACGCGGCGGCGCTCATTGCGAGGGTTGCGGGAGGGAGGTCGTCGCCGACTGCGCGAGCTGCGCGCGGCCGCGACGCGTCGGTACGCTCCACTGCGGCGCCTGCGGGCGCGCCTAAGACGATGCGAGCGATCCTCATCGGTCTGGTCAGCTCCACGGCCCTCGCGGTCGCAGCCGGGTGCGGCGGCGGCGGCGATCGTCTGAGTCGCGACGAGCTCGTCTCCGAGGCCGACGCGATCTGCGCCGACTACGAGGCCGAGCTGGAGGGGCTCGCGGAGCCGGAGAGCCTGGCGGACTTCGAGCGGCTCGTCCAGGACGCGAAGCCGATCGTCGAGACCGGAGTCGAGGAGCTGCGGGCGCTGGAACCGCCCGAGGATCTCGAGGAGGAGTACGACGAGTGGATCTCCCGGAACGAGGAGAACGTCGAGTCGCTGGACGACCTCCAGGCGGCCGTCGCCGAGCGGGACGAGCAGCGCGTCCAGGAGGTCGTCCAGGGACTCGACCAGAACGAGCAGGAGGCCGACGAGCTGGCGGCGGAGATCGGCCTCGAGGAGTGCGCGAGCGAGTAACGGGCTAACGCCCGCTGAAGCGCGGCTCGCGCTTCTCGAGGAACGCCGCCACGCCCTCGGCGAAGTCCTCGGTCTGGGTTGCCGCCGCCTGGAGCTGGGCCTCGAGCTCGAGCTGGTCCTCCAGGCGGGCCGTGAAGGCGCCTTCGAAGAGCCGCTTCGTCATGGCGATCCCCCGCGTCGGCAGACCCGCCAGCTCGGCGGCCCGCTCCTGCGCGCGGGCGAGCAGGCGCTCGGATTCGACCACTTCCGCGACGAGGCCCCACTCGAGCGCCTCCGTCGCGGAGAGCTTCCTCCCCGAGCACATCCACTCGAACGCGCGCGCGTAACCGAGGAGGCGCGGGACGAGCCACGACCCCCCCGTGTCGGGCACGAGCGCCACGTTGACGAACGCCGGGACGAACGCGGCCGTCTCGGCCGCGACTCGCAGGTCGCAGGCGCAGGCCAGCGAGAGGCCGGCGCCGGCAGCGGCTCCGTTCACGGCCGCGAGCACGGGCTTCTCGAGGCCGCGGAGGCCGAGCGCGTGCTTGTTCCAGCGGTCGCGCAGGAGTGCCGCGACGTCGCGGTCGCCGCCGCGGAGCTCGCCCAGGTCCTGGCCGACGCAGAAGCCGCGCCCGGCACCCGTCAGGACGACGGCGCGCACCTCGGCCGAGCGCGCCTCCTTCAGCGCGGCCGCAAGCGCCTCGTGCATCGCGGCGTCGAAGGCGTTCAGCTTCTCGGGCCGGTTGAGCGTGATCGTCAGGACCGCGCCCTCTCGGCTCGTCTCGACCTCGGCCATCTCGGTAGACCTCGCTCTCGGTGCTAGCTTGGAATCGGTGCCGGATCTTACGTTCATAGCGAGCGGCGAGGTCTCCGACGAGGAGGCGCTCGACGCCTACTCGCGGGCCGTCGTCGCCGTCGCGGAGCGGCTCTCTCCCTCCGTCGCGAACCTGCGGGTCTCCCGCCGGGTGCGGGGAGGGCGCAGGGCGATGGGCGGCGGCAGCGGCGTCGTCATCACGCCGGACGGCTTCCTGCTCACGTCCGCCCACGTCGTCGCCGGGAGCGACGGCCGCGTGGAGGCGATCGTGGGCGGCCGCGAGATCCGGGCGGAGGTGGTCGGCGCAGACCCGCTCTCCGACCTCGCCGTCCTGCGCTCCGACGCGACCGACCTGGCGCCCGCCGAGCTCGGCGACGCCGAGACGCTCCGCGTCGGGCAGCTCGTAGTCGCCATCGGCAATCCGAACGGCTTCGACGGCTCGGTCACCGCCGGCGTCGTCTCCGCGCTCGGACGTGACCTGCGGGTGCGGGGCGGGCGCATCGTCGAGAACGTCATCCAGACGGACGCGGCGCTGAACCCGGGGAACTCCGGCGGCGCGCTCGCGGACGGGCGCGGCTGCGTGGTCGGGATCAACACCGCCGTCGCCGGGATCGGGCTCGGGCTTGCCGTTCCCATCAACGCCACGACGCGGAAGATCGTCGGCGCGCTCATGCGCGAAGGACGCTTCCGGCGAGCGTACCTGGGCATCGCGGGCGGGTCGCGGCCGCTGCCGCCGCGCCTCGCGCGCGAGCTCGGGCGGGAGGCCTGCGTCGAGGTCGTGGAGGTGGTCGAGGGCGGGCCCGCCGCGAAGGCCGGCCTGCGCCCGGAGGATCTGATCGTCGACGTGGGCGGCAATCCGGTCGAGGGTGTGGACGACCTCCAGCGACTCATGGCCGGGGAGCTGATCGGCGCCACGGTGACGGCGACGGCCGTCCGCAACGGGCGCGCCTTCGCGGTCGAGCTCGTCCCGGCCGAGCTCGAGGTCTGAGCGTCTCGCGCTCGACTTCCGGCTCGCCTGTGTTAGCGGCCGCGGAAGTCCGGCTTCCGCTTCTCCGTGAAGGCGGTCAGGCCCTCCTTCGCGTCCTCGGAGGCGAAGGCGAGGTAGAGCGCCTTGCGCTCGAAGTCGAGGCCCGTCTCGAGGGTGGACTCGTAGGCACGGTTGACGGCTTCCTTGGCGAGTCGCTGGGCGACCGATCCCTTCGAGGCGATCTCGCGGGCGACGCGCTTCGCCTCCTCGAGCCACGCCTCCCGCGCCACGACGCGGGCGACGAGACCGGCGCGCTCGGCCTCGTGCGCGTCGAGGAAGCGGCCGGAGAGGATCACGTCCATCGCCTTCGCCTTTCCCACGGCGCGCGTCAGCCGCTGCGTCCCGCCCGCGCCGGGGATGATCCCGAGCCCCGTCTCCGGCTGGCCGAAACGGGCGCTCTCGGAGGCGACGATCAGGTCGCACGCCATGGCGAGCTCGCAGCCCCCTCCCAGGCAGAAGCCGGAGACGGCGGCGACGAGCGGCGTTCGTAGCCTCCGGAGTGCGTCCCACCGGTCGATCCGGCGTGCGTCGTACATGTCCATCGCGCTCGCCTGAGCCATTTCGCCGATGTCCGCTCCCGCCGCGAACGCGCGCTCCGAGCCGCCGAGGACGACGCAGCGGATCGCCTCGTTGCGGTCGAGCTCCTCGAGCGCGGCGACGAGCTCCTCCATCACCTCGTCGTTGAGCGCGTTCATGACGTCGGGCCGGTTGAGGAGCACGACCGCGATCGGCTCCTCGCGCTCGACCAGAACCAAGCTCACTTCTTCTCCAGGAACTTGCGAACGGCCGCCTTGGGCTCCTCCGTGGCCATGGAGAGGGCGAGCCAGTCGCGCGCGTGGTTGATCGTCTGGTGCCAGGCGAGGTCGCGCCAGAAGTTGAGGTGCTGCTTGGCGTAGCGGGTCGTCTGCGGGAGCTTGCGGGCGAGACTGTCGACGAGGCGGTCGACCTCCGCGTCGAGCTCCGCCGCAGGCACGGCGCTGTTCACGAGGCCCCACTCGGCCGCCTTCGCCGCCGGGACCTCCTCGCAGAGGAGGACGATCTCGCGCGCGCGGCGGTCGCCGACCATGATCGTGAGCCACTGGGTGGCGCCTCCGGCCGGGACGGAGCCGTGCTCGGGGCCGACGTGGCGGATGAAAGCGTCGTCCACCATCACGGCCAGGTCGCAGGCCATCTGGAGCTCGTTGCCCCCGCCCACGCAGATGCCGTTGATGCGCGCGAGCGTCGGCTTGCCGATCTCGCGCAGGCGATCGTGGGCGTCCTTGAAGGCCCCGAACCACTTCCAGTACTCGGTCGGCTTGCCCAGATACTCCTCGCTCCACGACTTGAGGTCGGCCCCGACGCAGAAGGCGCGCCCCGCCCCGGTGAGGACGACGACCCGGACGGAGTCGTCCCACGAAGCGTCCTCGCACGCGCGCGCGAGCTCGCGCAGCATGCGGAAGTCGAAGGCGTTCAAGACGTCGGGGCGGTTGAGCGTGATCGTCGCCCGCGGCGGCGCCTTGTCGTAGATGATCCGCTCGAAGCCGAAGTCGGCGGGGTCGCGCGGCGCGGGGCGCTCGGGCTCCGTCACTGGATCTCGGCGAAGAAGACCTTGAAGGGCAGACCCATCTCCACCGCGTCGGCGGCGGTCTTGTTGAGCCCCTCGCCCGCGGCCTTGAACGCATCTCGATCGGCGAACTCGTACTCGAAGTAGTAGGCGTACTCTGGCTGGCCTTCCGGCGAGCCGAAGATCCTTCCGTGCCGGATTGTGGCCGCCGGCACCTCGCGCCGCGAGAGCTCGACGTGCTGCTCGTAACGCTCGACGTCCGGCGCCTGCGAATAGAGCACGAAAACCCTGACCATGGCTCCTCCTGGTCGCTTGGCGAAGGGCCGGAGGATGCTAATGGCTTATGCTCGGCGCCGTGTCGGCGAGCTCTGTGGCGGTCATGCTGTCGCTCGTGGCCGGGGTCGCCGGCTCGATCCAGGTCGCGGTCAGCGGCACCTTCGGGCGCCGGATCGGGGTGCTCGAGGCGACGGCGTTCGGCGCAATCGTCGGCTGCCTGATCGTCGTGGCGGCGACGATGATCGCCGGCCGCGGCTTCGCCGGCATCGCCTCGGGCCTGCGCGAGCCCCCATGGCTCTGGTTGAACGGCGTCATGGGCGCCATCGTGGTCACGACGATCACGTTCACGGCGCCGCGCATCGGCACCTTCGCCACGATTGGACTGCTCATCGCCGGCCAGCTCTTCATGGGCGTCGTGATCGACGCCTTCGGGCTCTTCGGGCTGGAGCGAATACCGATCAGCTTGCCGCGCGTCGGGGGGCTCGTCCTCCTCGCGGCGGGCGCGCTCCTGGTGCTCGACCGCTAAATGATTGATCGAAAATTGACCGGAAACCGTGGCACCGCCGGATGACGCCCGTGACGCGTCGCCTGATACCACGCTCGTTCCTCACCCGTACCTTCCAGGTACGGGCTGCGGATGATCGCGGCCTCAGGCTCGGTCACGGACGCCCCCGCCGGCACCACACTTCCCGATCAGCCATCTAGATCCCGAACGGGTTGAAGGCCTTCGGGCTCGTGGAGACGAGGACGGCCTTCGTCTCCAGGTAGAGGTCGAGCGTCTCGATGCCGAGCTCGCGGCCGAAGCCCGACTGCTTGTAGCCGCCGAAGGGGATCCCCGGGAACGCCGTGTAGGGCGTGTTGACCCCGATCATCCCCGCCTTGATCCGCCGGGCGAGGCGGTGGCCGCGCGCCGGGTCGCCGGTCCAGACGGTGGCGAAGAGCCCGTAGCGGACGTCGTTGGCGATCGAGACGGCCTCCTTCTCGTCCTCGAACGGCGTGACCGTGACGACCGGGCCGAAGATCTCCTCCTGCGCGACCGTCATGCGGCTCTCGACGCCGGCGAGCACGGTCGGCGGGTAGAAGCAGCCGTCACTGTCCCCCGGCTCGCCGCCCGTCACGACTTCGGCGCCCTCTTCGAGACCGCGCTCGACGAACCCGTGTACACGGCGCCGGTGGGACTCGGAGACGAGCGAACCCATCTGGGTCTCGGGGTCGAGCGGGTCGCCGACCTTCAGGCGCCCGGCGGCGTCCGCGAAGCCCGCCACGAACTCGTCGTAGAGGCTCCGCTCGACGAGGACGCGCGAGCGCGCCTCGCAGCTCTGCCCCGCCGCGTAGTAGATGGCCCACACCGAGCTCGGGATCGCGTCCTCCAGGTTCGCGTCGGCGAAGACGAGGTTCGGGCTCTTGCCGCCGAGCTCGAGGGAGATGCGCTTCAGCGGTTCCGCGGCAAGCCGCATGATCTCGCTCCCGGTCTGAGTGGAGCCCGTGAAGGCGACCTTGTCGATCCCGCCGTGCTTGACGAGGTGCACGCCCGTCGTGGGCCCGTCGCCGGGCACGATATTGACCGTCCCTGCCGGGAAGCCGACCTCGGAGGCGAGCTCGGCCAGGCGAAGCGCCGTGAGCGGCGTCAGCGGATCCGGCTTCAGGACGACCGTGCAGCCGGCGGCGAGCGCCGGCGCGAGCTTCCACGTTGCCAGCATGAGCGGGTAGTTCCAGGGGACGATCTGGGCGCAGACGCCGACGGGCTCCCGCAGCGTGTACGAGAGGAGCGAGCCTCCGATCGGGTTCGAGCGACCGGCGATCGAGGCGATCGCCGAGGCGTAGAAGCGAAAGTTCTCGACGCCCTGGGCGAGCTCCGCCTTCACCGAGGAGATCGCCTTGCCGAGGTTCCGCACCTCCAGCTCGGCGAGCTCCTTGCGATTGGCCTGGATCGCGTCGGCGAGGGCGTGCAGAAGCCGGGAGCGCTCGTTGGGGGGCGTCTTGGCCCACGGGCCCTCGAGCGCTGCGCGCGCCGCCGCGACGGCACGGTCGATGTCCGCCGGTCCCGCGGTCGCGGCCTGCGTCAGAGGCTTCCCGCTGGCCGGCTCCACGAGCTCGCGCATCTCGCCGTCGGCCGGCTCCACGCTCTCACCGTCGATGAAGAGCCCGAACTCGCGCTCCGTCGCGACCGCCACGCGGGCACGATACCCCTGCCGCCGTCTCCCAGGTCGCCTACAGTCTCGAAGGAATGAGCCAGGCGCGCGTCATCTACTTCGGTGTCGCTGCCGTCTACCTCGTGGGGGCGGTCGTGCAGTTCTTCCTGGCCGGCCTCGGCGTCTTCGGAGCGTCGAGCTACGACGCGCACCGGGCATTCGGCCTCATCCTCGTGCTCGTCACGCTTGTGCTGCTCGTGC
>JBOHAD010000039.1:0-22140 GCA_050697555.1 Gaiellaceae bacterium
GCGAAGCGCTACCGAGGGCACGGCGTGCCCCTTCTCGATCTGATCCAGGACGGCGTCGTGGGGCTCAACCGAGCGGTCGAGAAGTTCGACTGGCGCAAGGGCTACAAGTTCTCGACGTACGCGACCTGGTGGATCCGCCAGGCGGTGCAGCGCTCGATCTCCGCGCAGTCGCGCACGATTCGTGTCCCGACGCACGTGCACGAGCGGCGGCAAAAGCTCGGGCGCCACGCGCGCAGGCTCGAGCTCGAGCTCGGCCGGCCGGCGTCGCACGAGGAGCTCGCAGAGGCGACGGGGCTCCCGCTCGAGCACGTCGACGAGGCCCTCCGCGTTCCCGAGGCCCGCGTGTCGCTCAACCAGCGAATCGGGAGCGACGAGGACGGCGAGCTCGGGGATCTCCTCGCCGACGAGAATGCCGACGACCCGGGCCTCGTCGCCGGCGACTCCCTCCGGCGAAGCGCCGTCCGAGCCGCCCTGGGAGAGCTTTCGGAGCGCGAGCGGCGCGTGCTCGAGCTTCGCTTCGGGATCGACGACGAGCCCCACTCGCTCGAGGCGATCGGCGCCGAGCTCGGACTCACGCGCGAGCGTATTCGCCAGCTCGAGAGCGGGGCCCTCGCAAAGCTCGCGGACACGCTCGGCGGTCTCGACGGGATCGACCCCGACGAGCTCGCACGAGCGGCGTAACCACGACCGAAAGGACGACGATGAAGACCACGATCCAGCCCGAGACCATGATCGCGACCGTCACCTGCTCGAGCTGCGGCACGACGTTCGAGACCCGCTCGACGCGGCCGTCGATCGAGGTCGAGACGTGCTCGACGTGTCATCCCGCGTACACCGGTGTGGAGCGGCCGGTCCGGCGCGGCAGCCGGATCGAGCGTTTCGAGCGCCGGCGCGCTGCCGCCCGGCCCGCTGCCGGGGCCCGCTGAGAGTGGCCGCGAGCCCCGGGGCGAGGCGCCCGCCGGCGCTTGGAACGACCGCCGCGGCCCCGTAGGATCCCAGTAGGGGCGGCTGCGGCGATGACGTCCGAGGATCACGCGAAGCGCTTCGAGTTCAGGCTGCTGGGGCCGCTCGAAGTCGCGTGCGACGGAGACGTGCTGTCCGTCGCACGCCCGCGACAGCGAGCCTTGCTCGCCCTGCTGCTCCTCCACGCGAACGAGGTCGTGTCGCGCGAGCGGCTGGTCGACTGGCTCTGGGGGGAGGAGCCTCCGAGAGCAGCGGCCAACGCGCTTCAGGTCGCCGTGCACGGTCTCCGCAAGGTTCTCGGAAGGCAGCGGATCCTCACCAGGGGCTCCGGGTACGTGCTGCGGGTCGATCCGGGCGAGCTCGATCTCGACCTCTTTCGGCAGCTCGTCGAGCGCTCGCGCGGCCAGGGACCGGCCGCAGCGGCCAAGTCCCTGGGGGAGGCGCTCGCGCTCTGGCGCGGTCCAGCCCTGGCCGACGTCGGTGACGCACCCTTCGCCCGTCCCGAGCGGGGTCGACTCGAGGAACTGAGGCTCGCGGCCCGCGAGCAGCGGCTCGAGGCCGAGCTCGCCCTCGGCCGTCACGCCGAGCTCGTCGGCGAGCTCGAGTCGTTGATCGCCGAGCAGCCGTTCCGCGAGCGCCTGCGCCGGTTGCTCATACTCGCCCTCTACCGTTCGGGACGCCAGGCCGAGGCGCTGGCGGCGTACCACGATGCGCGGGCAGCGCTCGTGGAGGAGCTGGGAATCGAGCCCGGCCACGAGCTGAGGGATCTGGAGCGGGCGATCCTCCGCCAGGATCCCGCGCTCGCGCCTCCCCCGCCGTCCGCGCCGGTGCACACGAACCTCCCGGCGCCCGTGAACCCGCTGATCGGCCGTCAGCTCGAGCTCGCCGCCGTGACGGCGCTGCTTCGGCGCACGGACGTACGGCTGCTCACGTTGACCGGCCCCGGTGGCACCGGGAAGACCAGGCTCGCGCTGGCGGCTGCAGGTGAGCTCGCCGACGAGCTCGCCGACGGCGTCGTCTTCGTCGACCTGGCTCCTCTGGACGATGCCGGCCTTGTCGGCTCGATGGTCGCCCACGCGCTCGGCGTCGCCGACAGCGGGCCCACCACCGTCGAGAGCCTGAAGGAGGCGGTTCGGACGAGGGCCCTTCTCCTTCTTCTCGACAACTTCGAGCGGGTCGACGAGGCGGCGCCCCTCGTGAGCGAGCTCCTCGCCGCGGGGCCGCGCCTCAAGGTGCTCGCGACGAGCCGCTCGGTCCTGCGCCTGTCCGGGGAGCACGAGTATCCGGTTCCGCCGCTGCGACTTCCTGACGCAGGGGACGTCGCCGACCTCGACGCGCTTGCGGGCAACGAGTCGGTTGCGCTCTTCGTCGCCCGGGCGCGGGCCGCCCAGCACGACTTCGGTCTCTCCGATGCGCACGCCCGGACCGTGGCCGATATCTGTGTCGCTCTCGACGGGCTTCCGCTCGCTCTGGAGCTGGCGGCCGCGCGGGTCCGGCTGCTGTCGCTGCCCACCCTGCTGGGGCGGCTCGAGCAGCGGCTCGATCTCCTCACCGGCGGGCCCCGCGACGTGCCGGCCCGCCAGCAGACTCTTCGGGCGACCATCGACTGGAGCTTCGAGCTGCTCGACCCGCCCGGGCAGGAGCTGTTCGCCGGACTCGCGGTCTTCGCAGGCGGCTGCAGTCTCGATGCAGCCGCTGCCGTCTGCGGAGCGTCTCGCGAAACCCTCGCCGGGCTCGTCGAGAAGAGCCTCCTCAGGCGGGAAGAGGGTCTCGACGGCGAGCTGCGGTTCCGCATGCTCGAGACGGTCCGCGAGTACGCGCTCGAGCGGCTCGCTGCGAGCTCCGACGCCGAAGGGCCGGGTCGCCGTCACGCGGCCCACTTCGTGGGTGTCGCGGAGGAGGCGGGGGCGGCGCTTTGGGGACCGGTGCAGGGGCCCGAGAGGGCGGAATGGCTCGATCGGCTCGAGCGCGACCACGACAACTTTCGCGCGGCGCTGGCCTGGGCTGACCGCTACGACCCGGAGGTCGAGGTCCGGCTCGCTACGGCGCTGTTCGACCTCTGGGCCGACCGGAGCTACATCGCCGAGGGGCGCCGCTGGCTCGAGAGCTCGCTGGCCCAAGGCGACGCGCTGCCGGATCCGCTCCGCGCGAAGGCGCTTCACGGGGCGAGCTACCTCGCGCTCGGACAGGGAGACTACGAGGAGTGTGACACGCTCGGGGAGACGGCACTCGCTCTCTACCGGAAGCTCGGCGACAAGGAAGGTGCGGGGCGCACCGTGCACGTGCTCGCGTGGTCGGCGGGCCAGCGAGGCGACGCCGAGCGCGCTGTCGCCTTCGCGCAGGAGTCACTGTCGCTCGCCCGCGAGCTCGGCCACAAGAGGGGCATCATCGTCTCGCTCAGCAACCTCGGGCTGGCGACGGCACGTCAGGGCGATCACGAGCGTGCAGTCGCTCTCTTCGAGGAAGGACTGGCGCTCGGCCGGCACCACGGGGACAGCACCGGCACGGCCTTCGTCCTCCAAAGCTGGGGTGGGCTGGCGACGGACATGGGCGACCACGAGACGGCCGCTCGCACGCTCGCAGAGAGCCTCGTCGCCTACCACGAGAACGGCAACACCTGGGGAAGGGCCACGTGCGCGCAGAAGCTGGCCGTCCTGGCCGAGGCCCGGGGCCAGGCCGAGACCGCGGTCCGCCTCTTCGGAGCCGCGGAGGCGCTGCGCGAGACGGTCGGCGCCTCGGCTTCGCCCGAGGAGAAGGCCGCCTCCGAGCTTGCGCTGACGCGTGCCCGCGAGGCGCTGGGCGAAGCGCCCTTCCGGGCGGCCTGGAAGTCCGGTCGGGCGCTCAGCCTCGAGGAAGCAGTGTCGTACGGGGTAGCGGCGGCCGCGGACGCCGGGGCACCGACGGTTGCCCGCCCGGGAGGGCCCTAGCGCTCGATCGCAGGCGACCTCGCTCGGCTCAAGCGGGCGCTCGAGGCGCGGACAGCGTCTTGAACCCCTCGCGCCAGGTCGGATAGCTGAGCTCCCAGCCGAGCTCGCGCTTGGCCTTTTCGTTCGACGCGCCGCGGATCTCGTTCATCATCACGACCGTGTGCTCGCCCGCGGCGAGCCGGCCGAGCCAGCTCGGAAGGCGGAGCGGCCGCTTCGCTCCGACCGCCGTCGCGAGCGCCGGCAGCCACTCCGAGACGCGCGCCGGATCGTCGTCGACGATGTTGTAGACGCCCGCACGGCCGCGCTCCGTCGCCGCCATCGTCGCGGCCGCGGCGTCGTCGATGTGGACGAACGACCAGACGCCGGTTCCACGGCCGACGAGGGGGAAACGCCGACGGCGAAGGGCGTCGAGATGCTCGCCGCCCTCGGAGATCGACGTCCCCGGACCGTAGAACCCCCCGTACCTGAGTGCCAGCCCCTCGATTCCCTTCGCCTCGACGACCGTGGACTCCAGGTAGCGGATCGCGTCCAGCGTGCGGCCCATGGCCGCCGGCGGGTTCGGATCGAGCGGGTCGTCCTCGCTCTTCGCCGGGCCGCCCTCCCGCGCATACGGCCATCCCCCGAAGCTCTGGGCCACAAAGCGGCGGGCGCCGGCGGCCCGAGCCGCGGCCAGCAGGTGGTCTGTTCCCTCGGTGCGCAGCCGGTTTGTGGGTGCGAACGCCTCGTCGAACTTGCGCAGGTTCAGGGAGGAGAGGGCGGTGCACTGATGGACGACGACCTCGGGCTCCGCCCGCGTGACGGCGTCCAGGACCGCCCTCTCGTCGAGCGCGTCCGCGACGACCGACTCTGCCCCGGCGGCCCGTAGCCGCTCGGCCTTCTCGGGGGAGCGGGTCATGCCCGTGACCTCGTGGCCGTTCGTCACGAGCAGGGGTACGAGGCGCTTCCCGATAGCTCCGGTCGCGCCTGCCAGAAAGACTCGCATGTGCCTCCTCTCGTCGGTCACAGTAGAGACGACGTGGCGAGCGCCGCTGTGACACTGTCACGGGCGGGGGTGCTGCCCCGTCAGAGGGTGAGCATGGAGACGAACGAGGTCTACGAACAGCTGAGGCCGCTCCTCTTCTCGATCGCCTACCGGATGGTCGGGAGCGTGAGCGAGGCCGAGGACATCGTCCAGGAGGCGTTTCTCCGCTTCCACCGGGTGTCCGCCGAAGACGCCGAGATCGACTCGCCGACGGCGTACCTCTCCGCCGTCACCACCCGGCTTTCCATCGACCACCTGCGCAGCACACGCGTGCGTCGCGAGCGTTACTTCGGCGAGTGGCTCCCCGAGCCGCTCCTCTCGGACACTGGCGCGGACGCCGCCCAGCACGGCGAGACCCCCGACTCGCTCTCGCTCTCGCTCGCGTTCCTCGTGCTCCTCGAGAGCCTCTCCCCGGTCGAGCGCGCCGTCTTCCTGCTCCACGACGTCTTCGCCTACGGCTACGACGAGATCGCGCGCGTCGTCGGCAAGAGCGAGGAGAACTGCCGCCAGCTCGCTACCCGTGCCCGGCACCACGTCGAGGCGCGCAAGCCGCGCTTCGAGGCCTCGCGCAGGCAGCGGGAGGAGCTCGCGCGCAGGTTCTTCGCAGCCTGCGAGGAAGGCGACACGGAAGGGCTCCTGCGCCTTCTGGCTGCGGATGTCGTCGTCTACGGCGACGGGGGCGGCAAGGCGCCTTCCTGGCCGCGTCCGATCTACGGGCGCGAGCGCGTAGCGCGTCTCTTCGTCGGAATCGGAGCGCAGGCGCAGAAGCTCGGCGTGCGCAGCAGTCCCGTCGAGGTGAACGGTCAGCCAGGCGCGGTCTTCCTCGATCCCGAAGGCCGTCTCACGAACGTGATCTCGCTCGACATCGCCGACGGCGTCGTGCAGACGGTGCGCTCGATCATCAACCCGGAGAAGCTCCGTCACCTCGGGCCGCTCGCCGACGTGCGCGCTCTCCTCCGGGGCGAGTAGAGCCAACGCTTACCGCAGGTCGAAAAGGACGAGCGTGCGGTGGGCCCGCGCTGGCTGGCGCACACGTCCGCTGGGAACAGGCCCGGTGCCAGGCACCGGACTAGTCCGGGACATGTCCGAAAGGGACGGTACGGTCCGCGGCTGTGCGCCTGATCGTCGCCCGCTGTGAGGTTCTCTACACCGGCCGGCTGACCGCCGTCCTGCCCGAGTCGACGCGGCTCCTGATCCTGAAGTCGGACGGCTCGGTGCTCGTCCACGCGGACGCGGGCGGGTACAAGCCGCTGAACTGGATGACGCCTCCCACCGTGATCGAGGAGGACGGCGACCCGCTCGAGCGGATGGTCGTGCGCAAGCGCGCCGGCAGGACGGAAGACCGCCTCGAGATCCGCGTGCACGAGCTTCTGAGCGACGTCTCGCACGAGATGGGGGAGGCGGCGGCGCTCGAGAAGGACGGCGTCGAGCGCGAGCTCCAGGCCGAGCTGGCGGCGCGGCCGCAGGCGCTCGGCGAGGAGCTCCGGCTGGTGCGGCGCGAGTGGCCGACGGACATCGGCCCGGTCGACCTCATGTGCCGCGACGCCTCGGGCGCGTGGCTGGCGGTCGAGGTCAAGCGGGTGGCGACGATCGAGGCGGTCGAGCAGCTCTGCCGCTACCTTGAGCGGATCCGCCTCGACCCGGCGACCCGGGCCTGCGGCGGGTTGCTGGCGGCCCAGCGCTTCCGCCCGCAGGCGGTCACGCTCGCCGAGGCGCGCGGGGTCGGCTGCGTGGAGGTCGACCTGGAGACGCTGCGGGGCGAGCGCGAGCCCGAGCTGACGCTCTTCGTCGCTAGCTGAGGCTTGGCCCGTCGCGGAAGGAGACCGCGTAGGAGTCGCTGTCGACGACGTCCACGCCGATCGTCGCGGCCATGCTCTCCCTCATCTGCGTGCGTCCGTGCTCGCTCCGCTCGACGGACTCCGCGTTCTCCCAGAACGTCAGCGCGTGCGCCTTTCCCGCGCCCTGGTTGGTCAGGAGGACGAGCCCGAGATAGCCGTCGAACTGGCGCAGCCAGGCCTCCATCGACTCGCCCGCGGCCTTCGCGGCGGTGTCGAGGTCGATTCCCTCACCGCGGAACGTCGACATGCTCGCAAACATGGAACGGCAGCTTACGCTTCGAGCCCGATGCCCCGCCTGCGGGTGTCGATCCTCCTGCGCGAACACGCCCGCTCTTACGCGCGGCCGAGCAGCTCGCGGACGAAGGAGCCGCCGCCGATCACGCGCTCGGCGCCGGGCTCGGCCCGTTCCCGCAGGCCGCGATCCGACGTGACCAGCCAGAAGGGACGGCTCTCCGCGCGAAGCTCGGCCGCCTTCTCGGCGATCCTGTCGTCGGCGCTCACGTGTCCGTCGAAGATCACGATCACCTTGTGCCCGCGCTCCTCGGCCCAGGCCTCGCAGCGCGTGACGAGCTCCTCGCCCGAGACGTTCGGCCAGACCGAGCGGCGTACGTTGTTGGCGTCGACGAGCACGGTTAGGGGAATGCCCCCGCGAGGGAATGAGTTGGAAGGGGCATGAGGCTCGAAGGCATCCATCACGTCACGGCCATCACCGGGGACGCTCCCCGGAACGTCGACTTCTACACGCGCGTGCTCGGGCTCCGGCTCGTGAAGAAGACGGTCAACCAGGACGACCCGACCGTGTACCACCTCTTCTACGCGGACGAGACCGGGAGCCCCGGGAGCGACATCACTTTCTTCGAGTACCCGGGCCTTCCCCAGGGCCGTGCCGGAGCCGGGATGGTGCATACGGTCGCCTGGCGCGTCGCCTCGGAGGACGCGCTCGACTTCTGGGCCGAGCGCCTGGCCGGGGAGGGGATCGAGACTGAGCGCGAGGGCGGCCGGCTCCGTTTCGCCGACCCGGAAGGGCTGAGGCTCGAGCTCGCCGTGGTCACCACGAAGGACGCGCCGCTCGTCGCGCGCCACCCCGAGATCCCGGCCGAGCTGGCGCTTCAGGGGTTCGAAAGCGTGCGAGCATACGCGTCCGACCCAGCGCAGAGCGCGGAGTTCCTGGAGGAGACGCTCGGGTTCGTCCGGGAAGACGGCGCGTGGGAGGCGCGGGGAGAGCAGCGAGGCTCGCACTACGCCTACGACACGCCCCCGGAGGCGCGCGGCCTCTCCGGCGCCGGCACGGTGCACCACGTCGCCTGGGCCTCGCCGATGGATCAGCACGAGGCGTGGCGTGAGCGCGTGGCGGGCGCGGGCGCGCGGCCGACGCCCGTGATCGACCGCTTCTACTTCCGCTCCATCTACTTCCGCGAGCCGAGCGGCGTCCTCTTCGAGGTCGCCACGCTCGGGCCGGGGTTCACGGCCGACGAGCCGCTCGAGAGCCTGGGCGAAGAGCTCTCGCTCCCGCCCGCCTACGAGCCGCTCCGCGAGCGTCTCGAGGGCGTCTTGACCCCGCTCGAGCCCGTAGCTTCCCGCGGTCGAGCCGGTGCGTAGCCGCGGCTGCACCGGCGCGCCGCCGTAGATCTGGATCGCGCTCAGGCGAAGGCCAGCAGTACCGGGAGCGGGTCGCCTCGGAGCTCGAGCGCGCGCCAGGATTCGCCCCGGTCCGCGCTCGCGTAGACCTGCCCATCGGCCAGACCGGCATAGAGCGCCCCGTCGCGGACCGCGAGCGCGTACGGCATCGCCTCGAGCGGCTGCGGGAGCCCGTCCACGAGAGGCTCCCACGGTCCTTCGCCCTCCCAGCGGTAGAGGACGCCCTCCGCCGAGCGCCGGCCGTGAGCCTGAAAGGGGCCTGGGCTCGCGGAGATCCACCAGCGGTCGGGGTCCTCCGGATCGACGGCGAGCGCCCAGGTGTAGTGGCGGTCGCGCCCCGCGTCTGCGGGCCGCCAGCTCGCTCCGCCGTCGTCGCTCCAGGCCGCGCCGCCGCCCGCGGCCTCGTACGCTCGGCCGGAGGCGAGGGGATGCCACGCGAGCGCGTGGCAGTCGGGCTGAGCGCCGGGCCGGTGATCGCTCCAGGTGGCGCCTCCGTCCTCGCTCCGCATGACCCCGCCCAGCTCGATGCCCACGAGGAGGAGCTCCCCGTCGTGCGGGCTCGGAGCGATCCAGCGCACGTGAGACGTCCACGGCCGCGGCGGAAAGCTCCAGGTCGGCGCCGAGGGGATCGCGCGCAACGTGTCGAGCTCGTCCCAGGTCTCGCCCTCGTCCCGGCTGACGAAGAGCATGCTCGGCTCGCAGCCCGCGTACAGGGCCCCGTCGGCCGGGCTCACGGCGACGGAGAAGACCTCCGGCTGGGGAAAGTCGAGCCGCTCCCATGTCTCGCCTTCGTCAGGAGAGCGGAAGACACCCTGGCCGCGTGAGCCGGCGTACAGCGCGTTCCCGGCCCGGGCGATGCACTGCGCGCCGGCTTCCTCCAGAGCAGCGGCGACGACGCAAGCGTCACCGTCCAGGTCGAGCCGCGCGACGCCGTCTCCGGTCGCGGCGAACAGGATCATCGCGTGAAGACGACGAGCAGGCTCAGGTGTTCGTACGAGGTGAAGCGGTGTTCGGCGCCGGCGCGCACGAAGGCGGCCTCCCCCTCCAGGAGGTCGATCTGCTCGCCCTCGACCTCGAGCGTGCCCGTGCCTTCGAGGACGACGTAGACCTCGTCGTCCTCGTGCGGCTGCTGCCGGTCGGGCTCGGGCGCGACGAGGACGTAGACCCCGATCTCGAGCCCGGGCGAGGTGTGGATGACCTCGTAGCCGCCGTTCTCGGCGACGAGCCGCCGCTGGGCGGCCTCGACCTCGAAGCGGTGCCCGGCGGACGAGGAGGCGCTCATGGGCCAGTCCCTGGGCCATGAGCGTGTGGAGGGGGTGTGGGGGAACCGGGAGGTTCCTCCACAGAGTCGAAGAAGGGGGCCCGTAGGGGAAACATGGTTTCCCCCACGGGAGCGAGCCGAAGGCGAGCGACGCTCAAACCGCCGCCTTCCTGAACTCGGGGATGATCTCGCCTCCGTAGGCGCGGAGGATGTCCTCCTGGCCGTGGGTCATGAGGTAGATGTTGAAGTGGTCGACCCCGACCGACTCGAGTTCCCGCAGCTTGTCCCGCACGCTGTCGAGGGAGCCGATCACGGAGAAGCGCTCGCAGATCTCGTCGGTCACGAACTCGCCGTGCGCGGCTCCCTCACGGCTGTGGTCCTTGTAGTCGTAGAACTTGCGCGCCTTGACGTACTCGGTCAGCTCCTTCGGGATCTCCGAGTTCTCCCCGTAGCGCTCGATCAGGTCCATGACGTGGTTGGAGACCATCGCGGGGAACCAGCGCACGGCCTCGCGCGCCTCCGGGAGGTCGTCCGTGACGATGCTGGGCGCGCACACGAGGCACTCGAGCGCGTCGGGGTCGCGCCCCGCCTCCTCGGCGGCCGCGCGCGCCTGCTCCATGATCCACTGGACGATGATCGGATCGGCGAGCTGGATGATGACGCCGTCGCCGATGCGGCCCGCCACCCCGAGCGCCCGCGGGCCGTACGCCGCCACGTACATCGGGATCTGCTCGCGACCCTGCGCCCAGCCGAGCTCGAGCTCCTTCCCGTTCCACTCCACGGGGCGCCCGTTCATGAGGTCCTTCATCATCACGAGGGCGCTCTCGAACTCCGCCATCTTCACCGGCTTCTCGCCGATCACGCGCCGCGCCGAGTCGCCGCGCCCGATGCCCATCACCATCCGCCCGCCGGAGATGTCGTGCAGGGTCGCGTAGGCGCTCGCCGTCACAGTCGGCTCGCGCGTGCCCGGGTTCGTGACGCAGTGGCCGAGCTTCAGGCGGTCGGTGTGCACGGCGAGCAGCGTCAGGAGCGGATAGGCCTCCTGCCAGAGGATGTGCGAGTCGTAGGTCCACCCGGTCTCGAAGCCGTTCTCCTCGGCGAGTTGCATGAGCTCGACGAAGCGCGTGTACGGCGGGTCGGGCAGGACGGTGACGCCAAAGGTGAGCATCTGACGAACCTCCGCAGACGGGAAAGCGGGATTCTACGCCGCCGGAGCGGCCGCTCCAACGCGGGTGCGGGCCCAGGCGACGACGGCGTGCACGACCTGCACGAGGTCGGACTTGGGGATCCGATTGGAGAGTCGCACCCAGTCTTCCCGCGAGGCGCCCGGGGGCTCGACCGTGAGGACCTCGACCACGGGGATGCCCCGCTCGGCCAGCGTCGCGGCCTGCTTCCGCCCGATCAGGCGCCCGCGGAAGACAACCGCGACGTCGGCTTCGACGTCTGCGTCGTCGAGTGGGCGGGTGCGCGCGTCCACCTCGTAGCCGGCTGCCTCGAGGAGCCCGGTGAACTCCGGCTGCCGCGCTGCCAGGACGAGAACGCGCTGGCCGTTCGACCCCATGCCGGAATGTTCCCCGCCCTTCCGGCGTTCAAAGCATTCGGGCATGGGTAGTCTCGGCGGTATGAAAATCGAGACGCTGGATCACGTTGCGTTGTGGATGCGCGACCGCGACGTTCTCGCGGACTTCCTCACCCGCCACGTCGGGATGCACGTCATCGAGCGGACGGAGAGATTCACGCTCGTGGGCGCGGACGCCCGGCGCGGGAAGCTGACGCTCTTCGCCGCCGAGGGCGACCGGGAGCCCGGCGTCCTGGCGCGCGTGGGCCTGCGCGTGTTCGACTTGGAAGAAGCGCTCGCCGAGCTTCCGCAAGTCCTCGCGGTGGAGCGGCCGTCCGGGAGCGTGGCCCGCTTCGACGCGCCTGAGGGTCTTGCGCTCGAGCTCGTGGAGGTGGGAGAGGGCGTCGCCTACGACCTCGACCACGTCGCCTTCCGCGTCCCGGACCCGGAGGCGAGCTTCGCCGCGCTCGCCGAGCTCGGCTTCGACGTGAAGGACGGCGGTCTGCGCGCCGGCGACGCGCGCGTCCTCCTCGAACGCGGCGATCCGGCGGAGAGCGAGCGGCCGCTCCTGAACCACCTGGGGCTGCGCGTCGAGTCGGCCGATCAGCACCTCGAGGAGGCCAGGCGCCGCGGCCTCGAGATCGCCGACGTGGTCGACGCCGCCAACACGTACGCGGTCTTCGTCTGGGGCCCGGACGGCATCAAGCTCGAGTACGTCGAGCACAAGGCGAGCTTCTCGCTCGCCTAGCGCCTCGTGCCCGATCTCGTCGTGGCCGGGGCGGGCATGGCCGGGCTCGTCGCGGCCGCGCGGGCCCGCGAGCTCGGCGCGGAAGTCCTCGTCCACGAGAAGGGCGACCGGCCGGGCGGGTCGATGCTCCTCTCCAGCGGCGTCGTCTGGCGCTATCGGGACTGGGAGCGGTTTCGCGCCGAGTGCCCGGGGGGCGACGCGGAGCTCCAGCGCGTCGTCTGGGACGGGCTGGACGACGCCCTCGCCTGGCTCGAGCGTCTCGGCGCGCCCGTCGTCGCGCGCGAGACCGGGAACCCGCTCACGAGCGGCCTTCGGTTCGACCCCCGTGGGCTCACCGACACGCTCGTCCGGCGTGGGGGCGAGATCCGCCTGGAGCAGCCGCTCACCGAGCTGCCGGCCGGCGTCCCCGTCGTGCTCGCCACCGGCGGCTTCCAGGGCGACCGCGAGCTCGTCCGCGAGCGGATCACGCCCGAGGCCGACGATCTCGTCCTCCGCGCCAACCCCTGGAGCGCGGGTGACGGGCTCCGACTCGCGCTCGCGCGGGGCGCCGAGCTCTCCGGCGGGCTCGACGAGTTCTACGGGCGCAACCTCGCGGCCGGGCCGCGGATCGACCCCGCGCAGTTCGTCGAGCTCGCCCAGGTCTACGCCCGCCACGCCACCGTCGAGAACCTCGACGGCGAGCGGTACGAGCCGCGCACCTGGTCCGAGATCGACGTCGTCCAGTGGACGGCGCGTCAGCCGGGTGCCCGCGCCCGCTACCTCGTCCCGGACGAGGCCCTCGACGAGCCCGTGCGCGATCGCACGGTTCGCGGCGTGATCGCGGCGGCCGAGCGTGCCGGCGCGCCGGTCGAGCGCCACGAGGGCGTCACGGCGGTCGAGGTGGTCGCCGGCATCACCACGACGCTCGGGGGTGTCCGGATCGACCCGCGCGCCCGCGCCGCGGACGGCCTCTACGTCGCCGGCGCCGACGCGGGCGGGATCTCGACCGGCGGCTGGTCGAGCGCGCTCGCCTCGGCCCTCGTCCTCGGCAAGATCGCCGCGGAGGAGGCGCTCAGCTAGTGCGCTGGAGGTAGGCGCAGGAGCGGTCGTCCTGCGGGAGCGGCGACGGGCCGATCTTCGAGACCGTGAACCGGAGGCCGTCGTCGCCGAGCTCGATCTCGGAGCCCGGCTCGGGCGCCTCGCCCTCCCGCTCGACGAGCTCGTAGCCGGTCGGCTTCGACACGAAGAGAAGGTGCTTTCCCTCGGCCATCGCGGCCGGAGTCTACCCCTCCTCGGCCGATGCGACGTACGACGGCACGACGACGCGCACGAGCGTCCCCGCGTGCTCACCGTGGTCGACCGAGAGGCGCCCGTTCAGGATCTTGACCCGCTCGTCGATCGCCTCGATGGAGGCCCGGCGCCGCTCGACGACGCCGTCGTCGGCGATCTCCGTCTCGTAGCTCCCGCCCTCGAGCTCGCGCACGGTCACCTCGATGCGCTCCGGACGGCGGCGCACGGCCTGGCTCACGCCCTCGCGGATGATCTGGTAGAGGGCCACCTGGGCCTTCTCGGCCAGCCGCTCGCCTTCCTCGACTGCGGTCGCGACCGTGATCCCGTGCGTCCCCTCGATTCCGTCTCCGAGCGCGCGCACGGCCGCGTGGAAGCCCTGGTCGCGGAGGACGAGCGGCTCGATGGCGAAGGAAAGGTTACGCAGCGCCCGGATCGTTTCGCGCTCCTTCTCCAGGGAGCGCTCGATCACCGCCGCGGCATCCTCGAAGCGGCCGTCGCGGATCGCGCCCAGGGCGGCGTCGTGCATGAGCGCGATGCCCGACATGTTCTGCAGCGGTCCGTCGTGGAGGAAGAGCGAAAGCCGCCGGCGCTCGTCCTGCTCGGCTGTGATGAGCCGCTCTGTGAGCCGCGTCCGCTCCGCCTCGCGCTCGCGCGCCTGCTCGAGGAGGCGTGCGTTCTCGACCGCCCGCGCGGCGAAGTCCGCGAGCACGGTCGCGCGCATGTGGTCCCAGCGGTGGAACGGCTCGGGCCGTACGAGCTCGAGCGTGCCCAGTCTCTCGCCGCGCACGGCCATCGGCACGAGCAGGCGCTCTCCCGAGCCGCCGTCGAACGAGATCTCTTCCGGGGGGACGAAGCGCGCTTCACGGGCGTCGAAGAGCCGCTTGGCCTCGTCGCAGGTGCGCTCGAGGATGGCGCCGGCGTCGAGCGTGCTCGACACGGCTGCGATCGAGTCGACGAGAGACTCGAGGAAGCTCGACTGCTCCTGGAGCTCGTCCTCGGCGAACTCGTGCCGCCTCCGCTCGGTGACGATCAGATAGACCGCGAAGGCGCCGAAGAAGGCCGTGGACGCGATGAGCCCGGCGACGGCGACCGCGTAGCTGTCGAAGGCGAGACCGAACGCGCCCACGAGGGCGGCCCCGACCGTGCAGCCGACCAACAGCCCTCGGGCGCTAGTCGATAATCGAGTCGCGAAGCGCGATGGCGACGGCATGGGTGCGCGTGTCCGCCTCGAGCTTGGCGAGGATGTGGCGGACGTGGCTCTTCACTGTCTCCTGGGAGATGAAGAGCCGCTGGGCCGCGTCGGCGTTCGACATGCCGTCGGCGAGCAGCTGGAGGATCTCGCGCTCGCGCTGCGTCAGCATCTCCTCGCGCTCGCGCGTGAGGAGGGCCGGCATGAGCGCCGGGTCGACGTAGCCCTCTCCGCTTGCCACCTTCTCGATCGCCCTGAGGAGCGTCTGGTGGGGGGCCTCCTTGAGGATGTACCCCTTCGCGCCCGCTTCGAGGCCGCGGCCGAGCAGGCTCCGCTCGCCGTAGGCCGTGAAGATGAGCACGGCGGTCTGCGGCAGCCGCTCGCTCAGGATCTTCGTCGCCTCGAGGCCGTCCATCCCGGGCATGCGCACGTCCATGATCACGACGTTGGGCCGGCGGCGCTCGGCGACGGCGATCGCGCTCGCCCCGTCCGACGCCTCCCCGACGACGCGGATCTGCGGCGACCGCGAGAGGGAGAGGCGCAGGCCTTCGCGCACGACTTCGTGATCGTCGGCGATCAGGCAGGTGATCTCGTTCGTAGCGACGGCAGCGGCTCCCAAGGCACGATGATAATCGGGTGACAAGCCGTCACACTTTAGAGGGACTTCTCGTCGACCCGATCGAGGGGGTCTCGCCGGGAAGGGTAACGTGGGAGGGCGCTGGCATCGTCTCGGTCGAGCGCCTCGAGGACGGCCCGGCCGAGCCGCTCGTCTTTCCCGGCTTCATCGACCTCCAGATGTACGAGCCGGCCGCGGTCGCCGGCCAGGGCGTCACGGGCTACCTGCTCGCCGCTCGGAGCGTCCAGGAGGTTCCGGATCCGCTCTGCCTCGGGCTCCACCTCGAGGGGCCCTTCCTGAACCCCGAGGCCGCCGGCGCGATCCCGGTCGAGGAGCTGACCCCCGTCGATCTCACTGCGCTCGAGGAGTGGCTGGCGAGCGGGCTCGTCCGGCTCGTGACGCTCGCGCCGGAGCTTCCCCGCGGGCTGGCGGCGATTCACCTCGTCGCGGGCATGGGAGTTGTCGCTGCGATCGGGCACACCCGCGCGAACGCGCTCACGACGCTCGCGGCGCTCAACGCGGGCGCCCGCTTCGCCACCCACCTCTGGAACGCCATGTCGCCCGTGCGCGCCCGCTCCACCGGCCCGGTCCCGACCCTGCTCCTCGACCGCCGCGCCGTCCTCGGCCTCATCGCGGACGGCCGCCACCTGCACCCCCGCACGGAAGAGCTGACAGTTCGGGTCGCCGGGCCGGAGCGGATCGCGCTCACGAGCGACCTGGTCGCCGCGCCCGGGCACCGTTCCGACGGCTCGCTCCTCGGCGGCGACCGCTGCGGAGCCGCGCTCGTCGCCCGCATGGCCCGCTTCGGCCTCGCCGAGGCGGCCGCGATGGCGAGCCTTGTTCCGGCGCGGCTCCTCGGCCTCCGAGACCGCGGACGGATCGCGTCCGGCTACCGCTCCGACCTCGCGGTGCTCGGCGCCCGCTTCGCGCCGCTCCGGACGATCGTCGGAGGCAACATCGTTTGGTCTGTCGGCTATCCTGATTCGTAAGCTTGGACGAACCTCCGCCTAGTACCGGTGCCCCGGAGACCGGGGCATGACTCTCGCTCTCGGCCTGATCGCCTCGCTCGCCCTGGTGGCGGCGAACGGCTTCTTCGTCGCCACGGAGTTCGCGATCGCACGCATCCGCTCGACGCAGGTGAACGAGCTCGTGGAGCAGGGGCGCCCCGGCGCCGCCTCCCTCCGACATGCCGTCGACAACCTCGACGCGTACCTCGCCGCCTGCCAGCTCGGGATCACGATCTCGAGCATCGGGCTCGGCATCGTCGGCGAGCCCGTCTTCGAGGCGGCTCTCGAGCCGATCTTCGGGCCGCTCGGAAGCTACTCCTACGCCGTCTCCTTCGGCGTCGCCTTCGCCATCATCACGCTCCTCCACGTCGTCCTCGGGGAGCTCGCGCCGAAGAGCCTGGCGATCGCCCGCAACGTGCGTACCGCGCTCGTCATCGCGCCGCCGATGCGGCTCTTCTACCTCAGCGCGAGGCCGTTCATCGACTTCTTCAACTTCCTCGGAAACCTCGTCCTGAAGCCGTTCGGCGTCCCGCCTGCCCGCGAGGTCGGTCATGCGCCGCACTCGGAGGACGAGCTCATGCTTCTCCTCGAGCAGAGCCTGGCCGAGGGCCTCATCGACCCGGAGGAGCGAGAGTACGCGGAGAACATCTTCGAGTTCGGCGAGCGCCGCGCGCGCCAGATCATGGTGCCCCGCCCCGAGATCGTCTACGTGACCACGGCCGACGGCCCTCGAGAGGCAGCCGAGCGGGCCCTCGAGTCCGGGCACACGCGCCTGCCGCTCTGCGAGGCGGAGGGAGGGCTCGACGCCGTCATCGGGCTCGTGAACGCGAAGGACCTCCTCCGGGCCTTCCTCGACGGCGGCGACGGCGATCTGCGAAGCCTGGAGCGGCCGATCAAGCTCGTCTCCGAGTCGATGCTCATCGACGAGCTGATGCGCGAGCTCCGCATGGAGCGCCAGCATGTCGCCCTGGTCGTCGACGAGCACGGAACGACGATCGGCCTCGTCACCCTCGAGGACGTCCTCGAGGAGATTGTCGGCGAGATCAGCGACGAGTACGACGTCGATGCGGCCGAGCTTCTCTCGCACGAGAACGGCGTCCTCGTTGTCGACGGCTCCGCACCGATTCACCTCGTCGCCGAGGAGCTCGCCGTGGAGATCTCGGATCCCGACGAGGCGACGATCGGAGGACATGTCGTCGAGCTGCTCGGCCGGGTGCCGGAGCCGGGCGAGGTGGTCGAGATCGACGGCCTGACGGCGCGGATAAGCGCCGTCGAGGACACGCGCATCGTCGAGCTCGTCTTCGACCTCGAGAGTCGGGCCGCCGAGGGCGGACCGGCCGAGTAGGCGCCGCCGGACTCGTCATGTCGATCGCGATCGGATCCGTCGTCGTCCTCTTCATCGTCCTGGCGAACGCCTTCTTCGTCGCGGCCGAGTACTCGCTCGTGACGGCTCGCCGCTCGCGCCTGGGCGAGATGGCGAAGGCGGGGAACCGCCGGGCGAAGATCGCGCTCAAGATCATGGACAGCCCGGTGCGCTTCATCGGCACCGTGCAGCTCGGGATCACGACCTTCTCGATCCTCCTCGGCGCCGTGGGCGAGCCAATCGTCGAGCAGTGGATCGACGAGCCTCTCCTCTCCCACGGCGTCGCCTTCTTGATCGCGTTCTCCGTGGTCACCTACCTGCACGTGACCCTCGGAGAGCTCGTGCCCAAGGCGATCGCGCTCACGAAGAACGAGTCGACGGCCCTCTGGGTGGCGCTTCCCGTCGAGGCGTTCTACCTCGCCACCTATCCGCTGGTCTGGTTCCTGCAGGAGTCGTCCAACGCCTTCACGCGCCTCTTCGGCATCAACCCGACGCCCGTCGGCATCGTCACGCACACGGAGGAGGAGATCCGGCACATCGTGGCGGCGGCCGAGGACACCGGCATCATCGAGGAGGCGGAGGAGGAGATGGTCTACAAGGTCTTCGACTTCGCGGACAAGGAGGTCCACGAGGTGATGGTCCCGCGGCCCGAGGTCGTCGCCCTCTCGATCGAGCTGCCCCCGCAGGAGGCGCTCGCGGCCATGATCGACTCCCCGTACACCCGCTACCCCGTCTACCGGGGCTCGATCGACGACATCGTCGGCATCCTGCATGTGCGGGATCTCTTCTCGGCGCTCTACGACCGCGGCATCGAGAACGTCGAGATAGAGCAGCTCGTGCGCGACGCGTATGTCGTCCCGGAGACGAAGGACCTCGCTGCCATGCTCGCCGAGTTCCGGCGCACGAACCAGCACATGGCCCTCGTCGTCGACGAATATGGGTCCTTCGAGGGCATCGTCACGCTCGAGGACCTCATCGAGGAGATCGTCGGCGAGATCGAGGACGAGTACGACCTCCCGGACGAGTCGGTGGAGCGCCTCGACAACGGGCACGTGCGTATCCACGGGACGTACCCGATCGACGACTTCAACGAGGAGTTCGCGCAGGAGCTCCCGCAGGAGGACTACCACACGGTCGCCGGCTTCGTCTTCGGGCAGCTCGGTCGCGCGGCGGAGCGCGGGGACGAGATCACGTTCGACGGGCTGCGCTTCGAGGTCGTCCAGGTGGAGGGCCCGCGCATAGAGCTCCTCGAGGTCGAGTTTCTCCCGCCCCAGCACGTCGAGGAGAACGACGTCGCCGGCGGCTGATTCGGCGCTCTTTCGGCACGGCTGGGCGCGCTTCTCGGCGCTACGTTTGTGTCATGGCAAGGCCACGGCGCAGCGGGTCGTCCCCGTCCGCACGGGGAGCTAAGGTACCTCGACGCGAGATGACCCCGCCGGGCTTCTTCAACGAGCAGCACTTCCGGGAGATCGAGTCCGTCATGCTCTACCTCGAGGACTCCCGGCGCCGCACCGAGCGAGCGATCATCGCCCTCAGAGCCGACGACGCCGAGCCGCACCTCGTCGAGGCGCTCGAGCGCACCATGGGCGAGCTCTCGCACGCGGCCAAGAAGCTCCGCCAGGGCACGTACTTCGCCGTCCCGGACGCGCAGCTGAGCCTCTAGCCTGGGCAGCCACATGGCGCTCTCCCACGGAGAGATCCAGCAGCGCTTGACGGAGCTGGCGCAGAAGTGGAGCACGTACGAGGGCTCCGAGAAGTCCGAGGCGCAGTCCTTCCTGACCGAGCTCCTCGCCTGCTACGGGACGAAGCGCGACGACGTCGGAGCGCTCTTCGAGGTGAAGGTCCCCTCGGGCTTCGTCGACATGCTCTGGCCCGGCGTCTGCCTCGTGGAGATGAAGCATCCCAAAGAGGCGAAGAAGCTCCCCTCCCACAAGTCGCAGGCGTTTCGCTACTGGGAGGAAGCGGGCACCGACGAGCGCGCGCCCGCGAAGTACATCGTCCTCTGCGCCTTTCGCCGCTTCGATGTGTGGGAGCCGGGCTATCCCGACGCGCGCGCGTCCTTCAACCTGCTCGACCTTCCGTACAGGCTGGAGGCGCTCGGCTTCCTGGGCGGCCTCGAGACGCGCTTCTACGAGGACCGCGCGGAACTGACGCGGGAGGCGGTTCTCCGCGTCACCGAGGTCTAGCGCCGCCTCGAGGAGCGCGGCGAGGCCGATCCCGAGACGCGCCGGGATTTCATCCTCCAATCGGTCTGGTGCATGTTCGCGGAGGACTTCGGAATGATCCCCGGACACCGCTTCACGGCCATCCTCGACGAGCTCCTGAGGTCGCCCCAGAGGTCGAGCGTGGACGACCTGGGCCAGCTCTTCCGCTACCTGGCCGAGCCGGAGCCCCGCCCGCCGGCGCACGGCATGTACGCAGAGGTTCCGTGGGCGAACGGCGGCCTGTTCGCCGCTTCGGCGCGCGTGGAGCTCGACCGAGAGGAGCTCGAGCTCCTCCGCGAGGCGACGCGCTACGACTGGAAGCTCGTGGAGCCCGCCATCTTCGGCAGCCTCCTCGAAGGAGCCCTCGGCCCCGAGCGGCAATGGGGCCTCGGCGCCCACTACACGGCTGAGGCCGACATCCTCAAGGTCGTCGAGCCGACGGTCATCGAGCCGTGGCGCGAGCGGATCGCGGCCTGCGATACGCTCGCCGACGTCCAGGCCGCGCAGGCCGACCTCGCCGAGTATGTCGTCCTCGACCCGGCCTGCGGCTCGGGGAACTTCCTCTACGTCGCCTACCGGGGCCTGCGCCGGATCGAGAATGAGCTCCGCGAGCTCGAGCGACAGCTCCGCCTGGAAGCCGGGCTGGGCGGCCAGAGCGCCGCTGTGCCGTTCCCGCTCGAGAACATGCGCGGGATCGAGATCGAGGGCTTCGGGGCGCAGCTCGCCCGCGTCACCCTCTCAATGGGACAGAAGCTCGCGGTGGAAGAGCTCGGTCTCGGCGAGGCGGTCCTGCCGCTCCCGGACCTCTCGGGCATCTGGCACGCGGACGCTCTCAGGGTTGAGTGGCCCCGGGCGGACGCGATCGTCGGCAACCCGCCGTACCACGGCTCGCAGCAGATCCGGAGCGAGCTCGGCGACGAGTACGCGGAGTGGCTGAAGAAAGAGTTCGGCATCGGCCTCAAGGACTTCGCCGTCTACTGGTTCCGCAAGGCGCACGAGCGGCTGGAGCCCGGCGGGCGGGCGGGGCTCGTGGCGACGAACTCGGTCTCGCAGGGACGCGCGCGCGGGGCGAGCCTCCAGTGGATCGTCGAGACCGGGGGCGTGATCACGAACGCGATCTCGACCCAGGACTGGTCAGGCGCGGCGGCAGTCGATGTAAGCATCGTGAATTGGGTGAAGGATCCGGAGGATCTCACACCGCCTGCTGTCCTAGATGGCCACGAGGTTGGGGCCATCACGCCATCGCTGCGACCGATCGATTCTGATGTTTCGGCTGCAGGACGGCTTCTGGAGAATCGAGGGCGCTCCTTCCAGGGGCCGCAGCCGGTTGGCCAAGGATTCATCCTCGGTGCGGGCGAAGCTGAAGCGCTCCTGGCTCGAACAGATGCTGACTATCGTGACGTGGTGCGGCCGTTTCTGGTCGGCGAGGACATCGCCGGGGATCCAGCACAAGCACCGTCTCGCTACATAATCGACTTCGGTCTGCGCCCACTCGAGGAGGCGATGGCGTATCCCGGGGCGGTCGAAATTGTCCGGGAGCGCGTAAAGCCGTTTCGCGACAAGAACAAGCGTCGCGTTCGACGCGAGAAATGGTGGCTCCTCGGGGAACTCACTCCAGCGCTGCGCCGGGCGCTGGCTCGACGTTCCCGATACATCGCGGGCACGGCCCCGGAAAGCGAGTTCTCTTCTGTTGGACCGACACATGGACGTCGCCGAGCAATGCCATGAACGCGTTCGCCTTCGATGACGACTTCTCCATAGGGGTTCTGTCCTCGAAGATTCACGGCGAGTGGGCACGGGCCCAGTCGTCAACCCTGGAGGACCGGATCCGCTACACGCCAACGTCCGCGTTCGAGACCTTTCCCTGGCCGAGCCCGACGCCCGAGCAGCGGGAGGCGATCGCCGAGGCCGCGCGCTCCATGATCGCCCGCCGTCAGGAGATCTGCCTCGAGCGGGAGATCGGCCTCACGACGCTCTACAACGAGGTCGACGACGGCGCCTACCAGGATCTCCGCAAGCTCCATGAGGTGCTCGACGAGGCCGTCGCGGCCGCCTACGGCTGGCCCAGGAGGGCCGCGCACGACCCGGCGGAGTCGAACCGCCGGCTGCTCGAGCTCAACCGCCGGATCGCCGCCGGCGAGATCGAGTACGCGCCCTTCCGCACTAGTTGAAATCGATGCGGCAGCGGCCTAACGTTGCGGCTCGGTTCCAAAACGAAGGGGGCGTTCGTCCAAGTTCCCGTGGAGCTCGTCTTATCTGAGACGGGCCAACCCGGATGGAGGAGGAAGAGCCGTGAGGAAACGTGAAGCGAAATTCGGCACGGGAGCGCGGAGGCTCCTGTGGTTGCTCGTCCTCGCTGTCGCCGTGCTCGCGTTGGCAGCGGCCGGCTGCGGCGGCGACGACGACGAGGGGGCCGGCGACACCGCTGCAGCCGACGGCGACGGCGGCGGCGAGGGGAGCATCTGGGTGCTTCTGCCCGACAGCGCGTCGTCTCCGCGCTGGGAGAGCGACGACCGCCGCTTCTTCGGAGAGGCGTTC
>JBOHAD010000040.1:0-21946 GCA_050697555.1 Gaiellaceae bacterium
CACTCGCTGGAAGCGGTCCTCGATCAAAGAGAAGAAGACAAAGACAGAGAGGAGACACGCGAGCTCACCCCGGCCTGAGCCGCCCACGATCAAGCCGACGAGTTACACCACGTCCTGGGACTTGACTCACCGCGGCGACCCAGGTTCCACGGTCGCCCTGGATCAGGCTCTCCTTTGCATGCCGCATCGGTTCTCCTTACGTCGGTTGCCTCCACCGACCATAGGCCACAACCGATCGTTCGCCTGACGTACGTACGGCAGGCTGAATGTGCCGGTTTGCAGGGCGAACGGGCCGCGAGGGTTGCCCTTGACAAGCCGCCGCGCTCTACCCTCCTTGGTCCCCTTCGCGGGGCCGGCACACACCGATAACCTGATTAGTGCTCGCTCGACCGAGGCGGGGCGTCATGCCGGCTCGGGTCCACACCGAACGGTGCCTCGGCTAACGGGAGCGGGATGCCCGGGGGGGGCCGCTTACGCCTCCACAACGAAGCGGCCCTCTCCCTCATGCACAACACACCGTAACAACGCGGCGGGCTCTGGGGCCGCATCGGGGCAGGCACGTCTAATCAAAAGTGTCCGTTGACGCTTGTAGACTCAGGGGCCTTGTCGCTAACCGGGCGTAAGGGGGGCGCCGAATGGACGAGCAGACATACGAGGAGGTCTTGGATCGCCTCCGGAAAGTAAATGCAGTGATCCAGGAGATCGATCCTTCGATTCGCGGCGAGGCGTTCGCGATCCTGCGCCCTTACGTCGAGGGGAAGCCGAGTTCGGCCATCGGCGGCGACGGCGGCGCGGGAAATGGCGGGCAGATCGTTGATACGAGCAGCGCCGAGGCGTTCGTTCGGTCGCAGACCATCGACACGCCGGGGCAGGTCGTCGTGGCAATCGCGGCGTGGTGGTTCAACCAGTACGGCTCGGCGCCGATAAAGCGTGAAGACCTCGAACGGATCGCGGGCGAGATCGGGCTGACGGTCTCCGGACGGCCGGACAACACGCTCCGCGCATTGACAGCTGACGGGCGGCCGGTGTTCCGACTGGCCGGCCGCGGCGCATTCGTCCCGACGGTGCCGCACGGTGAGCTGTTCTTCCAGACCGAGTACGGCGTCACGAAGGGGAGGAGCACGCCCCCGCCATCTGAAGACTCGTGACCCTCGTTGAGTTCCTGCATCCCCTTAGAGGCAGCAGTCAGCGCAATCTCGTCCTCGGAACGATGTACTACCTCAAGCGGTACAAGGGGCGCGAGGCGGTCACCGCGCCGGAGGTCAAGGCGGCGCTCACGACGGCGAAGATCCCGAAGGCGAAGCGGATCAACGTCAACAACGTGGTCAACAGGGCGGCGCCGCTCGTTCACAGTCCCGGCGGCAAAGAGAACGGCGCGCTCCTATTCGCCCTAACAGACATGGGCGACAAGTACGTCCGGGAGCTGCTTGATCTTCCATCTGCAGAGCCCGAGATCGAGCACGACGTAGCGACGTTGACGGCCCTCCTGTCGAAAATCACCGACGAAGGCGTTCGCGGCTATCTCGAGGAGGCAGTCACGTGCCTCCGCTTTGGCGGCCTCCGAGCATCAGTTGTGTTCCTCTGGGCGGGAGCAATCCGCACCCTCCACGAAGCGGCGATTGCCAAAGGCGACTCGGTTGTCAATGCGGCGATCCAAAGGCAGGATCCAAAGGCTCGGCAGATCAGTAAGGTCGATGACTTCGCTTACGTCAGGGATAGGACCTTCCTCGACGCCTCCCCTGAGATAGGGATCCTCGACAAGGGACAGAAGGAGACCCTTGTAGAGGCGCTCAATCTGCGAAACCGGTGCGGCCACCCGACCAAATACGACCCTGGCCCGAACAAGGTCGGGAGCTTCATTGAGGACGTCATCGGGATCGTCTTCGCCTAAAGGCCATGGAATCCAGCCCCTCGGAGCGTCCTCGCGGCTCCGCCAGCCGCACCGTGTCGAGCCTCAAGATTGGCCACTTCAACTGACGAAGGAGGCGACGGATGGCAAGCCCACAGGGCAAGAAGAGGAGAAAATGGGAGGAGGTCTTTCGCGGCCCATTCGCTGGTGGTGAGGCCGTCCTCGCGATCAGCGGTGATCAGATCAGACTTGACGTTCCACGCGGCTACGCAGCGAGGACGGTTTACAACGTCGATCGATGGACTCAGGTTCAACTCGTTCCTCTGCGTCCGGAAGATAAGTAGGCCACCTAGCTAGTCATCTGAGAACGCACGCTCCTGCACCGCCCGGGGCCTCCGGCCCGGCGGACGGTAGGGGCGGAGCGTCACCCGCAGCCACTCGCCCCGGCGGGGGCTCGGCTCCGGAAGGTCGTTGCTGCGCCTGATCCGCCCCTCCCATGACGTCTCCTCGGTCTTCTCTGACCCGACGGGCGTGGGGTGGGGCTCCAGGGCCTGCTCGGGCTCCTCGGGTTCGGGGAGGGCCGGGAGAAGCTCCTCGGACACCGCCTCCTCGACGCCCCGGGACGTCACCACCCGGTAGAAGGGTTCGGGATCGGGCTCCCCGCCCAGCTCCAGGTAGAGGGCGTCCAGCTCCTCGTCGCTCAGGCTCTCCAGCCCGCGGGTGTCGATCACGCTCTCCAGGGCCTCGACCTGAGCCAGGAGGCGCTCGAGGCGACGGAGCAGACGGGTGCGGCTCACGCCCGCTCCCGCTCCTTCATCCGCAGGCCCAGCCGCTCCTCCAGCGCGCAGAGCCTCTCCTCGATCTCCCGCTCCTGCCGCTTCGCGTCGAAGTCGAGCAGGATCGTCGCTGCTTTCTGCCGCAGCCACGGGTCACGGTCGGCGCACTGCGCCTCCAGGGTGGCGACGGCGGTCGCAGCAGCCTGGGCCAACGAGGAGCCAGACGGCGGGCTCGTCCACCCGGCCAACTTCTCGGAGCGCTTCCAGGCTGCGGCTAGTCGGGCCGGCGTCCCGGTGATCCGGTTGCACGACCTCAGGCACGGCCACGTCACCTATATGCGCAAGCTGGGCGTCCCTGTGGAGGTCGTGTCCAAGCGGGTAGGGCACGCGAGTCCGAGTATCACCGCCGACATCTACTCGCACGTCGCGGAGGACCCCACCTTGCAGCGGGAGGCGGCGGAGCGCGTGGCTGCCCTCTTTCTCGAATAGCAGTGGACGCCTTCGAGAGCATCGAGGCCCAGGCTGCCGCCTGGTCCGCGGAGGGCTTCGAGTCGGTGGACTCGGAGCCGGGCGAGTGGCTCGTCATGGAGCACCCGGACGGGCGCACCGTCACGATCACGCCCGAGGAGGCGTGACACCATCACGCCGACCCGACGATGCTCGCGCGCCTCAGCTTGGCACTCGCCCGAGCGCGGGCTGTCCCACTCGCGGCGTAGTCGCACTTCGGTCCGTAGGGGTTTAAGGTCGGGCTTACCCCGAGCTTGGAGGATCGACCATGAGCATCGTTGCCCGCTTCAACCCCACAAACCTGACGACCGAGAAGTACGCCGAAGCCAACCGGCGGCTTGAGGAGGCGGGACTGTGGCCTCATCCGGACGGCCTCGAGTACCACGTTGCCTTCGGATCGGAAGGAAACCTGCGTGTCAGCGAAATCTGGGACTCTCAGGAGCAGCTGGACGCGTTTGGTGAGCGGCTGTTGCCCATACTGGCCGATGTCGGAATCGAGTTCTCCGGCGACCCTGAGATCTTCGAGGTTCACAACATCGTCAAGCGCTAAACGGGCTACGTTTCGCCAATCCCTCCTTGGTGCCCGCTGCAAACCGCGGTGCAAACAAACGGGCCAGCACGGGGCAACACGGAGCAGTACGCAGCACCGGTCGGATAGCACGCGGGGCCGCTCCGGAAGCCACGCCGCGATACGGAGCCGCACGCGGCAGCACGGCCGAGGGTGGATCAAGTGTCAAACGGCGCCGAAGGGGCCGCGCGACGTATGGGCGACGAACTGCGGATTCGGCCGTGGCTGAAAGTTTCGTGCGGCTTGCAGACTCTTAGAGGATGAGGAGAAGGTCCGGCGCAGGTCCCGCTCGGTCCGACTCGTCTCTTCTGCGGCACAGAAGAGATGCAGCCCAAGAGAACCGATCGGAAGCGGGGGGCGGTGACCCCAGCCGTGCACGCCCGGGTCGATGCCGATCGCTGGATCGGCGAGGACAGCGCCTGGCTCGAGGCGCGGGACTTCGCTCGGCGCCGGCCCGAGGCGCGCTCCGAGCCGGACGGCGTGAGCGTCCAGCTCTTCCGCGTCCTGCTCGTCTGCGCCCTGCTCGGCGCGATCCTTTGGGCCCTCACCGGCTACGGGATCTACCGTCTGGTCTCGAGCTGAGCTCCCCGTGACGGCCGCCCGTCAGGCGTTGATACCTCGTACTCCGTCGGGTGGAGCGTGGGGGCGTCCGCCGCGGGCTCGACGTCCTCACGAGGCATGGGTTCCTCCTCCGTCCTCGGCGAGCCTCCGAAGCTCCTCGTCGGAGACGAGGCCGCGCCGCTCAGCGCCGAGGCGCTTGACCGCCGCGAGCAACGCGCGCTCGGCCTCCTCATCGAGCTCGAGCCCGAGCTCTGCCGCCTTGATGCGGATCGAGTCGATCCCGCTCTTCTTGCCCAGGACGACGGCGCGCTCGGCGGCGACGACCTCGGCCGAGTAGGGCTCGATCGAGGGCGGGTCGTGGAACTGGCTCGCAACCGCGCCACTCTCGCGGCGGAAGAGCGTCTCGCCGACGACGGGCTTCCACGGCTCGAGCGAGTAGCCGGAGAGCTCGGTCACGCGGGCCGAGACCTCGCGCGCGCGCTCGAGCCGAAGTCCGGTCTCGATGCCGTACAGGGCGTCGAGGGCGAGCGCCACTTCGAGCAGGTTCGCGTTGCCGGCCCGCTCCCCCATCCCGTTGATCGTTCCCTGGATCCAGCGGGCGCCGGCCTTTGCCGCCGCGACGGCGGCGGCGGTGGCGAGCCCGAAGTCGTTGTGACCGTGGAAGTGGACCGGCACGTCCGGACCGACCCACTCGACGGTCTGGCCGACGAGCTCGGCGACCGCCTCCGGCGTCGCGATCCCGAGCGTGTCGACGACGACGACCTCCTTCGCCCCCGCCTCGACCGCGCCCGTGTACGCCTGCTCGTAGAAACCCCGGTCGGCGCGCGTCGAGTCGACGCCGAAGTAGGCAACCGCGACGTCGTGCTCCGCCGCGAACGAGACCGCCTTCCGGATCCGCTCGAGCATCGTCTCGCGGGAGACGCCGAGCGCCTCGAGCTTGAGGTCGGAGATGGGCGACTCGATCACCGAGGCGCGCAGGCCGAGCTCGACGAGCGCCTCGACGTCTGCCGGGACGGCGCGGGAGAAGCCCCAGATCTCGGCCCCGAGGCCGGCGTCCCGAATGAGCTCGATCGCGCGGCGGTCGTCCTCCGAGACGCGGGGGAAGCCGGCTTCGATGCGGCCGATTCCGAGCCCGTCGAGGGCGCGGGCGATCTCGAGCTTGTCCTCTGGGGAGAGCACCACGCCAACGGTCTGCTCGCCGTCGCGGAGCGTCGTGTCGTAGAGGCCGACCGACCCTCCGGCGCGGAAGTCGTCGTTGATCGGCCCGGTCCAGAGCTTGCCGCGCTCGATCATGCGACCCGGAAGTCGTCGGGGTAGGAGGAGAGCTGCTCGGCGCCGTCCGCCGTCACGAGGAAGTTGTCCTCGAGCCGCAGGCCGCCGCCGCCCTCCCAGTAGGCGCCAGGCTCGATCGCGAGCACCATTCCCTCCTCGATCGTGCCGTCTCCGGCCTGGTGCGCGTAGGGCGGCTCGTGGGCGCGCGCGCCGACGCCGTGAGCGACGGGATGGGACGGCTGGCCGGGGTAGCCGGCCTCGGCGATGCCTGCGCGAATCAGCCGGTCGAGCTCCGCCAGGCTCGCGCCCGGGCGGACGTGGTCGATCGCGGCGCGGTAGACGCCGAGGAGCTCGTCGAGTAACTCCTCGTACGCCGCGGTGAGCGCCCCTGGACAGACGTTCTTCGTATGGTCGCACCAGTAGCCGTCCACGCAGACCCAGATCTCGAAGAGCGTGGGCTCGTGCTCCTGCACGGGGCGGGCGCCGGTGGCCGTGAAGGTACGGATGCCCGGACCCGACCAGACGAGCGCGAAGCCGCGGGCGAGCTCGACCTTGCCCTCGTAGCCGGTGCCTTCCCCGTGGACGAACCCCTCCCAGAGAGCGCCCGCCTCGCTCTCCTTCATGCCGGGCCGAAGCCGGTCGCGGACGTGCTCCATCGCCCGCGCGGCGAGCTCGTTGGCGAGGCGCATGCGCTCGACCTCCTGCGCCGTCTTGAGCGCGCGCACCCGGGAGAGGAGCGGAGTCGCGTCCGCCAGGCCGCCGAAGGCGTGGAAGAAGGCGTGCGTGTACGTCGTCGGCTCGCCGACCATGCGGTCGGCCGCCTGGGTGCCGAGCGAGAGCTCGAGCGCCACGCGCTCGTAGCCGCCCTCGCGCACGACCTCCTGCGCGAGCTCGAGCGCGCGCGCCGTGGGCGGGCGGGGATCGCCCTCGTCGTAGCCGGCGAACAGACGGATGTCGCTCGTCCACGCGGTGCGCTCCGCGTCGGCGCGCTGCGGCTCGACGGCGACGAGGGTCGGCTCGCCTTCGCGGGGGAAGACGACGAGGTCGTAGCCCTTCATGCACCAGTAGTTGGAGAGGTAGAGGACGTTGTCGGGTGCGCGGACGACGAGCGCGTCGAGATCGTCCTCGGCCATGAACGCGCGCACGCGGTCGAGCTTGGCGTCGTCCCGGGGCCAGGTCGTCGTCACGCTCTCGGCACTCTTCCGCGACCCACGCGCGCGCGGACGGGCGATAGGCTCACGCCATCGGGTTGGGGAGGTGGGTTTCCCAGACTCACGCGCGTCAATCTCATCAGTGCACCCGCGTCACCAGCGCACCCGCGGCGGGGGCGGCTCGCCGTGGGCCTCCTCCCAGGACACGACCGGGTTGCGGAGCACGCCGATTCCCTCGATCTCCCCCTCCATCACGTCGCCCGGCTTCAGGTAGAGCGAGGCCGCGTCCGGGCTGAAGCCGGCCACGCCGGACACCGTGCCCGTCGAGAGGACGTCGCCCGCGCTGTACCCGAGCGCCGAGTAGTGCGCGACGATCTCCGGGATCGTCACCGACATGTTCCCCGAGTGCGAACGCTGCCGCGGCTCGCCGTTCACGCGCAGCTCCATGGCGAGATCGTGCGGGTCGGGGATCTCGTCCGGCGTCACGATCCACGGTCCGAGCGGGCAGAACGTGTCGATCGCCTTGCAGTAGGAGAAGACGCCCGACTCCATCTCGCGCCGCTGGATGTCCCGCGCCGTGACGTCGTTGAAGACGACGTAGCCGCCGATGTAGTCCGCCGCCTCCTCCGGCCCGAACCACCGTCCCGCCTTGCGGATCACCACCGCGAGCTCGAGCTCGTAGTCGAGCTCCTCCGTCAGATGCTCGGGATAGACGACGGGCTCGTCCGGGCCCACGATCGCGTCCACGTTCTGGAAGAAGACGATCCAGGGAGAGATCTTGTGCGACCAGCCGACCTGCTTGGACTCCTCCTCGTGCTCCCGGAAGTTGCCGGCCGTGTGGAAGAACTTCTTGGGGACGATCGGCGCGTGCAGCCGGGCGTCGGCGAGCGCCACCCGCTCCCCGGTCTCGGCGCCGCCCCGCTCGAAGTACCTCCGCATGTCGGGAACGTCGAGCAGGGCGATCTCGTCCCCCTCGATCCGGCCGACGCGCCCCCCGTCGAAGGTGACGAGCCTCACGCCGCCACGCCGCAGACCCGCGCCGCCGCGAGCGCGTAGACCTTCGCCGTCTTCACAAGCCCCTCGATCTCGAGATTCTCACCGAGCTCGGGATCCGGCAGGCCGCTCGACGTTCCGTAGTTGACCGTCTGGATGCCGTAGCGGGTAAGCGCCGAGGCGTCGGAGAACCAGCGCACCGTGTCCCGCTCGGGCGACTGCCCGAAGACGTCCGCATGGCTCTCGTCGATCGCGGCCACCAGAGGATGGTCCTCGGCGATCTCCGCCCCGGGCGCCGTGACGTAGATCTCGTGCTCGATCCCATGGTCGGGAAAGCGCTCGCGCAGCCCGCGGACGAACTCCTGGAGAGCCGCGCGCGCCTCCACCATGGGCATCGTCGGCGGCACGCGCACGTCGAGGAAGAGGTCCGTGCGGTGCGGCGTGCGGCTCACGCGCCAGCCGAAGCCGCCGCTGATCGCGCCCAGGTTGACGAGGCCGCGCTTGCCGCCGTAGGCGGCGCGCTCCTCCCAGGAGGGGATCCACTCGAGGACGGCGTCGAGCACCTCGCGCATGCGCACGATCGAGTTCTCGGGCAGGCGCCCCTCGCTGAAGGCCGTGTGGACGAACGGCCCCCGCGTCGAAAGGCGCATCCAGATCGTGCCGTAGTGCCCGAGGACGATCCGCTGCTCGGTCGGCTCGCCGAGGATGCAGACGTCGGCGACGCCGCCGTGCGAGACGAGGAAGCGGCTCCCGGCCGCGTAGCCCCGGTACTGCCGGCCGCGGAACTCCTCGCCCCACTGCGCCTTCTCGATCTCCCCGACGACGGCCGCGATCATGAGGTCGCCGGCGAGCTCGACCCCGGCCCCGTTCAGGGCGAGTCCCGCCGTCACGTAGCAGGCGAGTGCGCCCTTCATGTTCGAGATGCCGAGACCGTAGACCCGCCCGTCCCTGACGAAGCCCTCCGGCTGGAAGCCCGGAATGCCCCGGAGCCACGGCTCGTCGCCCGAGTAGGACGTGTCCATGTGCCCGTTGAGCATGAGGCTCTTGCCGCCGCCCGCGCCCTCGAGCACTCCGAGCACGTTGGGACGCCCGTCCTCGACCTCCTGCACGGCGACCTGCATGCCGAGGCCCTCGAGCGCTTCGCGCATGCGCTCCGCCATTGCCGCCTCCTCACCCGTCGGACTCGGCGTGGAGACGAGCTCGACGGCGAGGTCGATGAGGGCCTGCTCGTCGACGGCGGCGAGGATGGCTTCGGCGTCCATCAGGCGCGGAAGTGCGGCAGGACTCGCTCCCCGAAAAGCGCGATCTGCTCGTCGCGGCGCTCGCCCCAGAGCTCGAGCATGACGTGCGTGCAGCCGGCCTCACGGTATTCCTCGATCGCGGCGATGCAGTCGTCCGGCGTCCCGGCGATCGGCTTGCAGCGGTCGAGCAGGTCGTCGCCCACCTTCTCCTTCGCGGCGAGCCGGCCACCCCGCTCCATCGCCTCGGCCACCGGCGCGAGCTCGTCCATCTGGATCTCGGCGAGCTCGAGCAGCGTGTCGGCCGCGCCCTTGATGTTCTGGTGCTTGTTGGCGAGGTACATGGCCGCGATCTCGCGGGCGCCGTCGCGGCCGCGCTCGCGGTCGGAGCCGTCGATGGAGGCGACGATCGTGCAGCCCAGGTCGAGCCCGTCCCCGTCGCGCCCCGCGTCGGCCGCGCCGGCGACCATGTTCTCGCGGGCATAGCGGACGAAGGCCGGCGTCGTGATCGAGGGCGTGAGAAGGCCGTCGCCGATCTCGCCCGAGAGCCGCTGCATCTTCGGCGCGGTCGCCGCCACGTAGACGGGGACGCCGTCCCGGGGCGACTCCGCCTCCCTGCTGAGCGGCGGGACGCTCGCGCTGAAGACGGCGCCGTCATAGTCCACCGCGCCGCCCTCGAGGATGCCTCGGACGATCGTGACCGCGTCCCGCATCGCCCCGAGCGGGCGCACCTTCTCGTTCCCCCGCTTGATGTTGTTGAGGAAGATCTTCGACGTCCCGAAGCCGAGCAGGAAGCGACCCGGCCCGGCCGTCTCCTGGACGACCCGCGCGTCCATCGCCACTTGCACCGGATGGCGGGTGAAGGGCGAGATGATCCCCCAGGCGATCGTCAGGCGCTCGGTCGCCTGCGCCATGAGCGCCGAAACGACCGTCGAGGAGCGCGCCTCCATCGCGTGCTTGCGCCACCAGGGATAGGCCTCGGCGAGCCAGATCGTGTCGAATCCGTGCCGGTCGAGGGCCCGCGCATGCCCGAGCATCTCCTCGACGGGCTCCATCGTGAGCTGCATGACGCCGATGCGGAAGGGAGCAGCCATCGGCCGCAATACTCTCACGCCGCCGCTCGCAGGGGACTAGTCCTGCGTCGAGTGGGTGGGGCCCTCGGGCTTGTCCGAGTAGGCCTCAGGCGAGGCCGGGTGGACGCCCTCCTCCGCCGCGCTCGCGCCCGCCGCGGGCGATGCCTCCCCTGTCGCTGCCGCGCTCACCCGCCTGTCCAACGCGTTCAGGACGTTCTGCACCTGCTGATTCACGATCGGCTGGAGGACGCGCTGGCCCATGCTTGCCACCTGGCCGAAGATGCGAACGTCCGCTTCCCAGCGCATCCCGGTGCCGCCGCCCTCCTCGCTCAGGTCGAACTGCGTCTCCATGCTCATGATCGCGCCGACGCCGTTCCCCTTCGCGCGCAAGCGCGCGTGCACCGGCGCGCGCGACTCCGCCTTCTCGAAGTCGATGCTCATGCGCATGCTGCCAAGCCCGAGCGGCACCTTGACCTTCGCCTTCCAGTGCGTCTCGTCCGCGACCTCGAAGCTCTCGACGCCCGGCATGAGCTCCGCCATCTCCGCGGGATCGTTCAGCACTGCCCACACCTTCTCCCGCGGGGCCGCGTAGGTCCGCGTGCCCTCGACCTTCATCGCTCCTCCACGCGCACGAGCGCGCGGCTGGCGTCGGGGTTCTGGAGCAGCTCCCAGACCCGGTGGTACGGATTGTGGCTGTCGGTCACGATCGGGTTGCCGACCGGGCGGAGCGCGTCCTGGATGGCCGCGCAGACGGAATGGATGCCGGCACCGCCGCCCTCCCCCATCCCCTTCGTCCCGAGCGACGTGAACGGAGAAGGCGACTCGATCGCATCGGTCTTGAGCGGCGGCATGTCGAGCGCGTGCGGGACGTGGTAGTCGTAGAAGTTGGCCGTGAGCAGCGTCCCCTGCTCGTCGTAGGGGAACGTCTCGAACATCGCCGCTCCGAGCCCGTGCGCCGTCGCCCCGTGCACCTGGCCCTCGACGATCTGCGGGTGGATGCGGACGCCGCAGTCGTCCACGGCCGCGTAGTCGACGATCTCGTAGACCCCTGTCTCCTTGTCCACCTCGACGACGCACGCGTGTATCTGGGTCGCGTACGTGAGCGTGAGGTTCCCGAACTTGCGCTCCTTGTCCGGCACCTGGAAGGGCGGCCGGTAGACGTAGCGGCAGTTGAGCGTCACGTCGTCCAGCTCCGGCGGAAGCCCGGCGTTGTTCGCGTTGATGATCGCGCCGCACGCCATGAAGGGGAGCGCCGCCTCCGGGTTGTCCTTCCGCTTGGCGAAGCCGCCGTCGAGCTCGATGTCGTCGGGACCGTCGGCGCCGAGGATCACGGCCGCGAGCCGCCGGATCTGGTCGGCGAGCCCCTCGGTGGCGCCCTTGACCGCCCCGAGGCCGGTGACGGCGAACTGGCTCGCGTACGTGCCCGAGAAGCCGGCATGGGTGTTCCAGTAGCTGTCGTGGCCGGGGCGTACATGCACCTGGTCGGGCGTGACGCCCAGGATGTCGGAGACGACCTGGGAGGCGACCGTCTCGTGGCTCTGCCCCTGCGGGGTCGTGCCGAGCATGACCACGATCTCGCCGAAGATGTCGAGCTTGACCGTCGCCACCTCGTTGTTGCCCGAGAACTGGAGGTCGGGGTTCAAGAGCTGCGACTGGCCGAAGTTGTTCGTGCCCGAGTCGAGCGTCGAGCCGATCCCGACCCCGAGCAGCTTTCCCCGAGACTCGGCGTCGCGACGTCGCTCCTCGAGCGATCCGTAGCCGATCAGGTCGAGGGCCATGTCGAGGCAGCGGGCGTAGTCGCCCGAGTCGTAGACGCAGCCGTTGGGCGTCTCGTACGGCATCTCCTCGGTCTTGATGTAGTTGCGCTTGCGGATCTCGACGGGGTCGAGCTCGAGCTCGTGCGCGACGATGTCGATCACGCGCTCGGTGAACCAGAGGTGCTGCATGCGCGAGTAGCCGCGGTTCGGGCCGCACGGCGACTTGTTCGTGACCACCTGGGAGAAGTCGATGTGGACGTTGCGCCAGCGGTAGAGCCCCGGCGTCACTTGCGCCCAGATGATGCAGCCGAGCGGCTCGTAGCGGCTGTACGCGCCGCAGTCGTCGATCGCCTTGCAGCGGAAGCCGAGCATCGTCCCGTCCGCCTTGACGGGCACCTCCACGTCGAGGAAGACGCGCTCGTTCCCATGGCTGTTCGCAGTGTGCTGGTCCGTCCGCCACTCCGTCCACTGCACGGGCCGGTTGAGCTTGCGGGCGAGCAGGCAGAGCGCGACGAGCTGGGGATGCGTGCAGATCTTGTTCCCGAAGGCGCCGCCGATGTCCTGGGAGACGAAGCGGAGCTTGTCCATCCCCGCGCGGAGCGCCGGGCCCATCATGATGATGGCGAAGCCGGGGAACTGGTTGTTCGCGTGCAGCGTCCACTGTCCCGTGCCGCGGTCGTACTCGACGACGGCGCCGCTCGTCTCGAGCGGCGTGGAGGAGAAGCGGTCGAAGTGGAGCCGCTCGATCCGGACGACCTTGTCGGCCTCGTCGAGCGCGGCGTCGAAGTCGCCCCAGTCGAACGTGCCCGACCACACGAGGTTCGAGCCCGCTTCCTCGTGGAGCACGGCCGCGTCGTCGTCGAGCGCCCGCTCGGGCTCGACGACGACGGGGAGCGGCTCGTACTCGATCTCGACGAGCTCGGCGGCGTCGCGTGCAACCTCACGCGTGCGGGCGGCGACAGCAGCCACGGGATCGCCGACGTGGCGCACCTTGCCGACGGCCAGGGCGTAGTCCTTGATCTCCGACCCGGGCGGGACCGAGAGCTGGAAGAACGGGTCGGTGAGGGCGGCGACCTCCTCGCCGATGAGCGCCCCATAGACGCCCTCGAGCTCGAGCGCCTTCGAGACGTCGATGCTCGTGATCGCCGCGTGCGCGTACGGCGAGCGGACGAAGTGGACGTAGCCCATCTCGTGGCGGCGAACGTCGTCGGCGAAGACGCCCTGGCCCTGGACGAGCCGCTTGTCCTCCTTCCGCGGGACGCTCTGCCCGGCGAAGCCCTTCTTTGGGGCCTCGACGCGCTCCGGCGCAACCGTCGTGGAGCTCACGCTGACACCTCTCCCTTCGCCGCGGCCGCGATCGCCTCCACGATGTTCACGTAGCCCGTGCAGCGGCAGATGTTCCCCTGGATCGCGCGCCGGATCTCGTGCTCGGTCGGCTCGGGATTGTTGTCGAGCAGGTACTTGGCGCTCATCAGCATCCCCGGCGTGCAGTAGCCGCACTGGAGCGCGTGATGGTCCGAGAATGCCTGCTGGAGGGCGTGGAGCCCGTCGTCGTCCGCGAGCGACTCGACCGTCTCGATCGTCGCGCCGTCCGCCTGCACGGCGAGGAGCATGCAGCTCTTGACCGCTTGCCCGCCGAGCAAGACCGTGCACGCTCCGCAGTTCCCGGTGTCGCAGCCGACGTGCGTGCCGGTGAGCTGGAGGTCGTCGCGGATGAAGTGCACGAGCAGGCGGCGCACGTCCACCTCGCGCTCGTGGACCTCGCCGTTGACCGTGACCGCGATCCCCTTGCTCGTAACCGGCTCCACCTAGCTCCTCTCCGTTGCCTGGGCGACGGCGCGCGCGGCGACCACCTCGGCGAGGTGGCGCCGGTACTCCGCGGAGCCGTGAACGTCCGACGGCGGGTCGAGGTCGGCACCGCGCACGGCTTCCCGCACGGCAGCCTCGTCGGCCGCGGACGTAACGAGGACGGGAACCGCCGACACGCAGCCCAGAGCCACGCGCGCGCCGTCGGCGCCCACCGAGGCGGCCGCGTTCACGATGCACGTCCCGTCGGCCCCGATGGTCACGGCGGAGAAGCCGTCTCCGGCGGCAGGCGGCGGGATCGTGATCTTCGTCAGGAGCTCGCCCGGGCCGCAGGCCGTCATGTAGACGCCGAGGAAGAAGTCCTCCGCGGGCACCGTGCGTTCGCCGTCCGCGCCCAGGATCGCCATCTGTGCGGCCAGGGCGACCATCAACGGCGGCAGGTGGTTCGTGGGGTCGTTCGAGCAAACGTTGCCGCCGACCGTGCCGCGGTTGCGAACCTGGACGTCCGCGATCTGGCCGGCGATCTCGGCCAGGATCGGTCGCACCTCGTTCACCTCGGCCGAGCCGATGAGCTCCGCGCAGGTCGCCATCGCCCCGAGCTCGAGGCCTCCGTCGGCCCCGCGGGAGATCGTCCGGAGCGCGTCGAGGTCGACGAGGTCGACGAGGACGTCGGGCGCCGCGGCCCGCGCCTTCATCACGTTCAGGAGCGTCTGACCGCCGGCGAGCGGGCGAGCGCCGTCGTTGTCCGCCAGGAGGCGGACCGCATCTTCGACGCTCGCAGGGCGAGCGTACCCCACCTCGCTCAACAGCATCCCTGGGCGATCCTAAACGACGGCCTCCGCCGCACGTCAAGCGGCCTCGGCGCACGGACGGCGCTCAACCCGCGCCCGATCTTCGGGTTATGGTAGGCGCGCGGCGACGGTTGCCCGCAAACCCACCCTTCGACCCGGCGTCTAGAAGGAGAGTGCTGCCGATGCCCGGCTACGTGACGGCCGAAGCCGACGCGAAGACCCCCGTCGAGACGGAAGACACCGTCACGACGCGGGTCACGATCGGCCCCGGCTTCGGCTGCGACGACCTCGAGCAGCGGATCGTCCGCTTCGCTGCGGGCCGCTCGGGACCGCTGGGAGGCGGTGCCCGAGAGGAGCTCCTGTTCGTCCTCTCCGGCTCCGGCACGCTCGTGCTGGACGGCGAGGAGCATCCGCTCGAGCCCGAGACGGGAGCCTGCGTGCCGCCGGAGGCGCGCTACGAGATCGAGAACGCCAGCCCGGGCGAGCTCGTGGCCGTCTCCGTGCTCGCGCTCGAGACCGGCGGACGGGCCTCCGGCGAGGGCGGACCCCCGGTGGCGGTTCGGCTCGCCGACCAGGACGCCTTCCCCGCCGGCAGGGACCGCGAGTTCCGCTTCGGGGCGAGCGCGGAGACCGCCACCCAGTTCGTGGGCTCGATCCCACCCGGGCGCGCGAAGCCGCACTACCACGAATACGAGGAGGTGGCGTACGTGCTCGAGGGCGAGGGCCTGCTTCACATCGGCGGCGAGACGGCTCGGTTGGAAGCCGGTTCGTGCATCCACTTCCCGCCGCGCGAGCCGCACATCCTCGAGAACGTCGGCGACGGGACGTTGCGCGTGCTTGGGGTCTTTCATCCGGCCGGCGACCCGTCGGCCGCGTACAACATCGCGGAAAGCGAATGGGAGGAGACGCAATGAAGAGAATTCCGTGGTTGCTTCTGCTCGCGGTGATCGCGGCACTCGCGGTCGTCGCGGCGGGATGCGGCGGTGACGACGACGACGAGGCGCAACCCCCCGCCGCGACAAACGGCGAGGAGCCGGCGGCGGAGTGCTCGGCCGCGATCGGCATCATGGGGCCGTTCACAGGTGACGCCGCTTCGATCGGCCAGGAGCAGCTGAACTGGTCGAGATTCGCGATCGATACCTTCAACGAGGAGAACGGCACCGACTTCACCCTCGTCGAAGGCGACACGCAGCTCGACCCGGCTCAGGCCTCGACTGTCGCCCCGCAATTCGTCTCGAACGGGGACATCGTCGGCGTGGTCGGACCGGCCGGGAGCCAGGAGATCGAGGCTGTGGGCGAGATCTTCGGACGCGAGGGCATCGCCTTCGTCTCGCCCTCCGCCACCGCGACCGACCTCACGGAGAGGTTCGAGACGTTCTTCCGCGTCGTGCCGACCGACGACGACCAGGGCCCGACCGACGCGAACTACATGGCGGAGGAGATCGGCGCCGAGAGCGTCCTCGTCATCGACGACCAGAGCTCGTATTCGACGGGCCTCGCCGACTCGACGATCGCGGCGCTCGAGGAGGCCGGCGTGACCGCGCAGCGGGAGTCGGTGAGCCAGGACCAGACCGACTTCTCGGCGCTCGTCTCGGGCGTCGCGGACGACACTGACGTGGTCTTCCTGCCGTGGCAGATCGCGGCCAATGCCCAGCTCTTCGGCAACCAGATGGCCGAGCAGGGCAAGGCAGCCGTCATCTTCGGCTCCGACGGCCTCTTCTCTCCGGACGACTTCTCGATCGCAGGGTCGTACGTCTCGTCGTTCGCGCCTGACATCACGGGGCTCGACGATCCGGAGATCCAGGAGCTCGTCGCGGCGTACGAGGAGGAGTACGGCGACTTCGGTACGTTCGGGCCGCCGACGTACGCGGCAACCTGGGTCGTGATGAACGCCGCCTATGGGGTGTGCCAGGACGGCGAAGAGCCGAGCCGCGAGGCCGTGCTCGAGGCGGTCGGCGAGACGAACCTGGAGGAGTCGATCCTCGGCCAGCCGATCACCTTCACGGAGGCCGGCGACATCGAGGACGCGACGTTCTTCATCTTCCAGATCGGTGAAGACGGAAGCTACGAGCTCATTCAGTAGCTGGGACTGATCACCCGTGCGGCTTCACTCGAAAGCCGCACGGGTGATTGAATCGGCGGGCCTCGATGGACTTCTTCGTTCAGCAGCTCGTCAACGGGGTCACCCTCGGGAGCGTCTATGCGCTCATCGCCCTCGGCTACTCGATGGTCTACGGCATTCTCAAGCTGCTGAACTTCGCCCACGGCGAGGTCTACATGATGGGCGCCTTCATCGGGTACTTCGTGCTCATCGGCCTCGGAGGCGCCGCCGATCCCATCCTTCCGGTGGCGCTCGTCATCATCCTCATGTTCCTGGCCGCGATGCTCGGCTCGGGAATCCTCGGCGTCGCGATCGAGCGCTTCGCCTACCGGCCGCTTCGGAACGCGCCCCGGATCGCGCCGCTCATCAGCGCGATTGGCGTCTCCTTCTTCCTCCAGGCGAGCGCGCTTCTGCTCTTTACCGCCCAGTTCCGCACCTACAACACGCCCCAGATGATCCCGTTCACGGTCGGGATCGAGATCGGGCCGCTTCGGATCTCGCTCGTCCGGATCCTGGTGATCACCTCGGCGATCACGCTCATGATCGCGCTCTGGCTCCTCGTCAACCGCACGCGCCTCGGGAAGGCCATGCGAGCGACCTCCTACGACCGCGAGGCAGCCGCGATGATGGGCATCGACGTCGACCGCGTCATTGTCGCCACCTTCTTCATCGGCTCGATCCTGGCCGGCGCCGCCGGCGTCATGGTCGGGCTCGTCTTCGGCCGCGTCTTCCACTTCATGGGCTTCATCGCCGGGCTCAAAGGGTTCACGGCCGCCGTCATCGGCGGCATCGGCAACATCCCCGGCGCCATGCTCGGCGGGCTCCTCATCGGCCTCGCGGAGGCGTTCTCGGCCGCGTACATCTCCTCGACCTTTCAGAACCTGATCGTCTTCGGAATCCTCATCACCGTCATGCTCGTGCGGCCGAGCGGGCTCCTCGGCTCGCCGGTGCTAAAGAAGGTCTGATGCCGCGGATCGGCACGGACGAGTGGGTCGCCGAGTCGGACACCCGCACCGTGCACTACCGCGGCTTCACGGCTCCCGCGCGGCAGGCATGGGATCAGGTGCCGCCGGGAGCGAGACTCGCTCTCTTCCTCGCCGTCGCCGCGGCCTTCCCCTTCACGACCGACTCGACGTTCCTCCAACGGGTCGGCGTCAACGTGCTCCTGTTCGCGCTCCTCGCCCTCGGGCTCAACATCGTCGTCGGCTGGGCCGGCCTGCTCGACCTCGGGTACGTCGCCTTCTACGGCTTCGGCGCGTACGGCTACGCCCTGGTCTCCTCGGAGCACTTCGGAATCCACTGGCCCACGATCGCCACGATCCCGGCTGTGGTCGTCGCCTCGGCCCTGCTCGGGCTGCTGCTCGGGCTGCCGTCCTGGCGGCTCGTGGGCGACTACCTGGCGATCACAACGCTCTTCTTCGCACAGATCTTCGTCGAGCTCGCGGTCAACCTCGACCGAATCAACGTTCCCTGGTCCGACAACACCCTCAACCTGACCGGCGGACCGAACGGCATCCCCGGGGTCGACCCGATGGACATCTTCGGCATCGAGTTCCTCCGGGTGCGCGACTACTTCTTCCTGCTGCTCGGCGTCTTGGCGCTCGTCGTCGTCGGCCTCTACTTCCTGAACGACTCGCGTACTGGACGGGCGTGGCGAGCCATTCGAGAGGATCCGCTGGCCGCCGAGCTGATGACGACGCCGGTCAACCGGATGAAGCTCTTGGCGTTCGCCATGGGGGCGGCGATCGCGGGCTTGACGGGAACGATCTTCTCCGCCGTCCAGGTCGGGGTCTTCCCGCAGAACTTCGAGGTGACGCTCTTGATCATGATCTACGCGGCGCTCATCCTCGGCGGCGCAGGCTCGATCCAGGGCGCCATCCTGGGCGCGATCGTCGTGGGGGCGGTCCCGGAGATCCTACGGACGCCTGAGAACGCCCGCTACCTCTTCTACGGAGCCGTGATCGCTGTGCTCGTGGCGACGGTGCGGCCCTGGAAGCGCTTCGCCGTCGTCGTCGGGGCGGTCGTGGCCTTCGGCTTCGCCGTTCGTGAGATCGTCGCGCTCGTCTGGCCTGAAGGCGTGGCGGCCGAGCCGCGCGGGGAGGGGCTCGGCGGCCTCCTCGAGTCCTGGGTCGTCCTCCCTTCGGTCGAACGGGGGCTCATCGGCAACATCGGCTTCGTCCTCCTCATCGTGGCCGTCCTCGCGCTGACTCAGCTCCGCCGCGACGCGCGGATCCTCCTCCTCGTCCCCACGATCTACCTCGCCGCGTTCGTGTGGGAGAACCGCCTCATCTTCCAGCCGAGCGTCACGCGCCAGCTCCTCTTCGGCGCCATCCTCGTCGCGATGATGACCAGGCGTCCGCACGGCCTCCTCGGCACGCCGCGCGTGGAGAACCCCATCTGATCCATGCCTGCGCTGCTCGAGCTCAACGGCGTCAACAAGTCGTTCGGCGGGCTCCTCGTCATCGACGCCCTCGACCTCCGCGTGGACGAGGGCGAGATCGTGAGCGTGATCGGCCCGAACGGCGCCGGGAAGACGACGCTCTTCAACCTGGTGACGGGAATCTATCCGCCCGACCGCGGCGACATCCTCTTCGGCGGACGGAACGTCGTCGGGCTCGAGCCGCACAAGATCGCGCAGCTCGGGATCGCCCGCACCTTCCAGACGCTGCGGCTCTTCCTCAACATGACCGTGAAGGAGAACGTCCAGGCGGCCGCCTACGGTCACACGAAGTCGCGGGTGTGGCAGTCGATCCTGCGAACGCCCTTCGCCCGGCGGGAAGAGCGCGAGGTGAGCTCGCTCGCCGAGAGGCTCCTCGGCTTCTTCGGCAAGCGGCTCGTCGGGTACCGGCTCCAGCAGCCCGCCTACAGCCTCTCCTACGCGAACCGCCGCCGCCTCGAGATCGCGCGCGCGACGGGAGCGAAGCCCCGGCTGCTCCTCCTCGACGAGCCCGCCGCCGGCATGAACCCGGCCGAGACGGAGGAGATCACCCAGCTCATCGGCCGCCTCCGCCAGGAGGGCGGGTACACGATCCTCGTCATCGAGCACGACATGCACGTCGTCGAGGGAATCTCCGACCGCGTCGTCGCGCTCGACCACGGCGTGAAGATCGCCGAGGGGACGTTCGACGCAGTGGCCACCGACCCGCGCGTCGTCGAGGCCTACCTCGGCGCCCGCGCGACGAAGGACGAATGAGAGACGGGGCGACGCAGCAGCCTCTCCTCCACCTGCACGAGGTGAACACCTACTACGGGCAGATCCACATCCTCCAGGGCGTGTCTCTCGACGTGCACGAGGGCGAGCTCGTCTGCCTCCTCGGCGGCAACGCCTCCGGAAAGTCGACGACGCTCAAGACGATCCTCGGCATCGTCAGGCCCAAGAGCGGCCGCGTCGAGTTCGGGGGCGAGGACGTCACCGAGCGTTCGACGAGCTACCGAGTCGGGTGCGGGATGGCGATCGTGCCCGAGAACCGCCGCCTGTTCGCGCCCATGACCGTGCGCGAGAACCTCGAGATGGGCGCTTACCTGCGGACGGACGACCTCACGGAGGACTACGAGCGCGTCTACGGCCTCTTCCCCCTCCTCCACGACCGCCGCTCCCAGCTCGCCGGCACGCTCTCCGGCGGCGAGCAGCAGATGGTCGCCATGGGCCGGGCGCTCATGTCGCGGCCGCGACTCCTGCTCATGGACGAGCCGTCGATGGGGCTCGCGCCGATCTTCGTCGAGCGGAACTTCGAGATCATCAAGCAGGTGCACGAGACAGGCGTCGCCGTGCTCGTCGTCGAGCAGAACGCGAACGTCGCGCTCTCCATCGCCGACCGCGGGTACGTGCTCCAGACGGGCAACATCGTCCTCGCCGACCGGGCGGACGCGCTGCTCGAGAACGACGAGCTGAAGAAGGCGTACCTTGGCCGTTGAGCTCGCGCTGCCCGGGCGCATCCGGCACCGATTTCCGATCCTGGAGCGGCTCGTCTACGTGAACAGCTGCTCGCAGGGCGCCCTCTCGGACGCCGTGCAGTCGGCCTATGACGCCTACCTGCGCGACTGGGACGAGCAGGGCGCTCCCTGGGAGTACTGGGTGGAGCGCGCCGAGGCCGCGCGGGCGAGCTTCGCCGGGCTCGTGAGCGCCGATGCGGACGAGGTGGCCGTCACGACGTCGCTCTCCGCCGGGGTGAGCGCGCTCCTCTCAGGACTCCGGTTCGAAGGCGAGCGCACGACGATCGTCGTCAGCGACTTCGAGTTCCCGACCGTCGGCCAGATCGCCCACGCGCAGGAGCTGCGCGGGCGGCGGGTCGTCCACGTGCCCGAGGCGGCCGACGCAACCATCCCGCTCGAGCACTTCGACGAGGCCATCGACGAGACGACGGCGCTCGTGGCCGTGACGCACGTCTGCTACCGCAACGGCAGCCGGATCGACGTCGAGGGCGTCGTCGAGCTCGCGCACGAGCGGGGCGCGCTAGTGCTCGTCGACTCCTACCAGGCGGCCGGCGCCATCCCGATCGACGTGCGTGCCCTCGGGGCGGACTTCCTCGCCGCGGGCACGGTCAAGTACCTGCTCGGCTCGGCGGGACTCGCCTTCCTCTACTGCCGCCGCGACCTCGTGGAGCGGATCCGCCCCACGAGCACGGGCTGGTTCGCAGACGAGGACATCTTCGAGATGGACATCCACGACTACTCGCCGGCGCCGACAGCGCGCCGCTTCGAGTTCGGCACGCCGCCGATCCCCAGCATCTACGCCGGCCTCGCCGGCATCGAGCTCGTGAAGGAGATCGGCGTCGCCGAGACCGAGGAGCACGTGCGCGGGCTGACGACGATGCTGATCGACGGCGTCGACGAGCTCGGCGGGCGCGTCGTCACGCCGCGCGACCCGGAGCGGCGCGGCCCCCTCGTGGCCGTCGCCTCGACCGACGAGCACGCCCTCGTCGCCGCCCTCGCCGAAGGCGGCATCGTCACGTCCTCGCGCGACGGCAACCTGCGTGTCTCGCCGCACGCCTACAACTCGGCCGAGGACATCGAAGCCGTTCTCGCGGCGCTCGCGCGCCACCGCCACCTGCTCGCCTAGGCCCGCCCGCAGGGCCATGTCTCACGGACGCGGGCGGTCAGTCCTCTTGCTTAGCGAGCTCGGTGAGCTCGTTGCGCGCGCGCCAGAGCTCCGGGTAGCGGCTCTTGTGGATGAGGTTGCCGAGCACCTCAACCGGCGTCCCCTGCGTCCCCACGACCTCGCCGCCGATGATCCGCTCGACGAGCTTGAAGTGGTGCACTCGCCAGAGCGTGACGCGCTCGTCCCACTCCATCAGGAGCTCGGCCAGCTGGTAGAGCTGCTCGAACTCGCGGCCCCGCCGGTAGAGCTCGACGACGGTGAGGCCCTCCTCGCGCAGTAGCTCGTGAAAGGCCTCCCCGAGCGGCGGCGAGACCCGGCGCACGCCGTTGTGGCCGGGCGAGTCGAAGCCGCTCCCGTGCCCCAGCACGCGGCGGACCTCCTGGTACTCCCACGGGGACATGTGCT
>JBOHAD010000041.1:0-21555 GCA_050697555.1 Gaiellaceae bacterium
CGTGCACCGTGACGACGTACGGGCGCGAGAGCAAGCGGCCGTAGCGGGCGAGGTGGTGGTGGGGAAAGTGAACGAGCCGGCCGGACGCCCCGCGCAGCAGGCGCACGTGGTCAAGATCGGCGACCAGGAGCTGGAGTGACCGCCCCGAGAGGAGCGGCACGCCGAAGAGGTCGCCGGTTCGCACGTAGCCGTCGATCTCGACCGCCCGAACGTCGAGTCGCGCGGCGAGTTCGCACCCGTAGCGGTCGAGCGAGCCGGTTCCCGCCGTCGTGGCGAGGACAACGCCCCACGCGACCGCGGTCCCCACGTCGATCGTCGCCGTCGTGGCGGAGCTCGGCGGCCTAGCTGCGTCCGGCCGCGCGTGGACGTGGCGGCCACCGCCCTTCGCCGGCCGGAGGCCGCTGCGTGCTACTTCCCGCGCGACGTCTTCTTCTGATTCTTCACCTTCAAGCTGAGCATCGGCGCCTTCGCCTCGGTTCCCAGGGAAACGGGGTTGGGCACACGATGCTTCTTCGACTTCCCTGCCATGCCGATCCTCCTCGATCGAGGGCGAGTGGCAACGGACGATCAGGCCTTCTTGCCGAACCATTTCGATAGCTGTGCGAGCAGCTTGCGCAGCACGACATCCTCCTTCCGTTGGCCCGCTGGAGTGACCAGGCGGTATCGACCGTCAATCGGTCGCAACGAGGAAGACCCACCGGCGTCGCAGGGGCCACGAAAGGCCTGCCCCTAGGGCGGAAGCGCGACTTGGCTCGTTGGTTACACGCATCGTAGTCCCTGGGCCGCCGGGGACGGGCAAGACGCACCTGGCGATCGCGCTCGGGATGAAGGCGTGCCAGCAGGGCTACCGGGTGGCCTTCGCCACGGCGCAGGAGTGGGTCTCGCGGCTCGAGGGCGCGCAGGACCGCAACCAGCTCGAGGCGGAGCTCCGGCGCCTCGAGCGCTACCACCTGCTCGTCGTCGACGAGGTCGGCTACCTCCCGCTCGAGCGATCCGCGGCTAACCTCCTCTTCGCGCTCGTCTCCCGCCGCTACGAGCGCGGCTCGGTCGCCGTCACCTCGACGCGGCTTCGAGCAGTGGGGCGAGATCCTCGGCGACGCCATGGTGGCCGCCGCCCTCATCGACCGGCTCGTCCACCACGCCACCATGATCACGCTCAAGGGCAAGAGCTACCGGCTACGCGAGCGGGGTCAGGGCGTCGTGCCCGCCGCTCAGGCTCCGTCGCTCCGCGACTCCGCCTGAGCGGCTCGATGAGTTACAAGCTGGAGGAGTGGTGCACTTTTCGACGCCCTTGACACGTGCGGCGCGCAGCTTCATCCGGGCCACCTGGAGGCCCACTCGACGGGCACCGCCGGGTCGCCAAATAGGAGCGAATCGGTCCCCCGCCATAACCCTGCGACGCACTGTCTTTGGGAGCCGCGCGTTTGACCGGTTTTCCGCGCTTCTTCAGTCTTGGCCTACTCAGCAGCTCGATCGCGAAAGGTGCATTTTGCAGGGATTCGCCGAGGTTGCTTCCACGCTTCGCGTGGGCCGGGGCAGCAAACGATCTTCTCAAGCTCGGCTTATCCTGCCTTAACAGACAACTTAACATGGTGGTTTGCAGCGCTTTCGTGGAGCGGGAGCGACGGGACTCGAACCCGCGACCTCCGGCGTGACAGTCGTGCGCCGGCGGTTAACTGGTTAGCCCGGCTGGGCACGTATGGTCCTGGTTTCCAGGGTCTTCGTTCCTCTCCCTTGCCCTGTCGTCCCCGCTGGATCACGCCCTTCCACGCGGGTCCTGAGCAAGAGGAGAGCAAAGGCTTCGTCTACTTCTTAGGCAACACTTCGCCTGCGTCTGAGCGCCGTGTAGTCCCTCTGTCCATGAAAGCACGAAGGGAGGCTGGAGGCCGGTGAGCACCGCTCGTCGAGCGAGCGGAAGGCGACGTCCGGCCGTCGTCCCACTGCCGGCGCGGTCGGCCGGGCCGCTTCTGCTCGCGCCCTTCTCGACGCGGCTCCCGCCGGAGCTCCTGCGCCGCTTGCGTCTCGCGGCGCCCCGGCTCGAAATGCGGATGGGCGAGATCACGGCCGCGGCGCTCGAGGCCTTCCTCAGCCGCCGCGGCCACTAACAGAGTGAGCTGGGATGGAGCAACCGAACGCTCGTGATTTCTACACCGAGATCGTGCTGCCCGCCTTACAGGAGCGCCTCGACGTGGCGTTCCCGGAGTTTGGCTGGAGGCGCGACCAGCTCGGCTGGGTGGCGACGAACGAGGAGACGACCCACCGACTCCTCGGCGTCCGCGCCGAGCGGGTGGTCGCGCACGGCCCCGCGCCCAGGGGCTTCCTCGTCCACGGCGGTGAGGCGATGCTCTGGACCGGCTACGTGAGTGGGGGCGCGATCCCGCGCGGAAGGGACTTCGTTCGCGCCGTTCGGGCGATCGCCGAGCGGGCGGGTATCGACACGGCCCCGCTCGAGCGCGACCAGCCGCGCGATCGCCGCGCCGAGCTCCTGGGCGACTTCATCACGCTCTGCCAGAGTGAGATCGTGAGCGAGCGCGGCGCCAAGGCGCGCGCCTACCTCGAACGGCGCGGCCTTCCGGGTGAGGCGCTCACGGGATTGGATCTCGGCGTCGTGCCCGCTCCGGAGCGGACGAGGGCGAACCTCCTCGACAACGGTTACTCGCAGGAGGAGATCACCGGCTCGAGTGTCCTAGCCGACTCGCGCTGGTCCGGGCGCGTCGTCGGAGCCTGGCGGGACGAGCGGGGGAAGGTGAAGACGCTCTGGGCGCGCGCCCCCGACGACGCCGGCCATCCAGGAAGCCGCTACCTCTACCTGCGCGGCGCGAGCCGCACCGGCCTCCCGCCCTACGGCCTCTCCGACCTCCTCGACGGCTCGTACAAGACTCGACGCGAGTTCGTCCTCGTCGAGGGCGTCTTCGACCTTCTGCAGCTCCGCGCGAGCGGGATCGAGGACGTCGCCGCACTCGGCGGCACCGCCACCCGCCCCCAGCTCTTCGAGCGGCTCGCCCGCCTTGGGGTCGAGACGGTGACGCTCTGCCTCGACAACGACGAGGCCGGACGGACCGCAACTGCGCGGGCAGTCGAGCAGTCGGCCCGGGCCAAACTGAGCCCGGCGCTCCTCGTCCTCGATCCACACCGGCTCGCTCCCGAGAAGGACCCGGACGCCTTCGTCCGCGCGGGCGGCGTTAGGGCCTGGCAGGCGCTCCTCGAGCGGTGCGAGTGCGGCATCGCCTGGCGCGTGCTCGAGCTCCTCGGGGACACCAACTCCAAGGCGCCGAGGACTGTCCGCCGCGAGGCGCTCGCCCGCGCCGGCGCCTGGCTCGGCTTCCTGCCTGCACGGCTCACGCTCGAACAAGAGGACGCCCTCACCGCCGCCGCCGAGCGCTGCGGCTACACCCCTGAGGCCGTGCAACGAGCGTTCCGGGCGCGCTACTGGGAGCATGAGCACTCGCGGGAGCGGTCGCTTCCGACGGAGCGTTCGCACGCGTTCGCCCTCGAGCGGTAGCTGCCGTCACTAGGCCACATAGCTACATCCACGCGGTGCCGGCTCGGTGTCTGCGCTCGAGCGGAGGGAGAGGATTCGAACCCTCGATCCGCCCGCAGCAAGAAGCGGCGGACGACCGTTCCCGACGAGAAAGCGCCGCCCGCGCCGATCTCGTCGAGCGCAGGTTCGAGGCCTCGCGCCGGAACGAGCTCTGGCGCAGAACAGCCGGCTCGCTCGCGCTGACTGCGGAGGAGGAAGCTGACGACGGCTCAAGGGAGGCTAGCTCGCTAGGGTGCGCGTCGGAGCAGGACAGCCGAAAGGAGCCCGACGTGGCCGGGAAGAAGCGTTCAAAGTCGCTTGTCCAGACCGAGAAGAAGGCGCCAGCAAAGCCCAAGCGACCGAAGAAGACCTCGCGCGGTAAGTAGACAAGTCGTCATCGCGCCGCTCTCCAGGAGCCCCGGATCGGCCCTGCTGCGACATCGCCAATCACCCCTTTCGCCCGGAGGTACCAGGTGATCGTGATGTCGGCCCGCACCACCGAGAGCTTCCGCAGCGGACTGCGCTCGCCGACGCGGTAGTGCAGCGAGCGGGTAAGACTGCCGATCCACCACGCGACCTGAGGGGAAAATAGGCGGCTGGACGCGCTTAGTTCGGCGTGCCGCACGCCAGCTTGACCAACTCGGGCAGGCGCGGGTCGGCGGTGCGGTAGTAGATCTCGCGTCCCCGCCGCTGTAGGCGTGCTGGCCGGTCGGTGTGACCGGCGGTCGCGCTCGATGTCGACACTCACAACGAGGCCGGCGAGTCGGCGCCGCCGCCGGGTAGCTAACGCTGCCGTTCAAGCCGCTGCCGCAGCCGATTCAAGCTCCCCCACGTTGCGCCAGTAGGCGCGGTTTTTTGACCTCGCTCCAACGGCGCTCGCCCGGCCGGTAGCGCTCCTGCCGGCGCGGTCGACGCGGCGAGCACCGCTGTGGCACAGTCACGGTTACGTAGCCGTGTCCCAAATCGCTGACCGAGAAAAGCGCCTCCGGCACCTCGTCGAGGCGAATGTCGCGGTCGGCTCTGAGGCTTCGCTCGACGATGTCCTCCAGAAGACCGTGGAGGTGGCGGCAAGGCTTGTCGTTGCGCGCTACGCGGCGCTAGGGGTCCTCGACCGCACCGGGTCACACCTGGAGCGCCTCCTCACGACCGGGATCGACGACACGACGAGAGCTCGGATCGGCGACCTGCCCAGCGACCACGGCGTTCTCCGCATCCTCCTTCGGGAGGCGCGCCCGGTCCGCGTTGCCGACGTGACGAAGGAGCCGCACTTCTTCGGCTTTCCGCCCGGGCACCCACCGATGCGAAGCTTCCTCGGTGTCCCGATCTTCGTGCGGGGAGTCGTGTACGGGGACCTCTACCTGGCGGAAAAGGAGGATGGTGAGTTCACGGAGGCAGACGAGGAGATCGTGACGCTTCTCGCCGCCCAGACCGGGATCACGATCGAAAGGGTGCAGATCTACGAGGGGGCAGTCCACTGGATTCATCAGCTCGAGGCGCTCGACGAGCTAACACACAGCGTCCTCGAGAAGCGGGAGGACGTGTCGCGCCTCCTCGAGCTCGTCGCCCGTCGCCTGCGCGAGCTGATCCGCGCCCGGGAAGTGCTCATCTCCGTTCCCGCCCCCTCCGGCGGTTTTCGCGTTGCCGCCGCCGACGGCGAGGGTGGCGCCGACCTGGTCGGCTATGGCGTTCCCTCCGAATCGAAGCTCGCTAGGGTCCTTGCGCGCGGGAAGAGCGAGCGCATCGACTCAGTTCTGGAAGATCCTGAGGTCGATCAGGTCGTTGCCCGCCGAGTCGGCGGCGTCGCGGCGCTCCTCGTCCCGCTCGTGTTTCACGAGAGAACCATCGGCGTCGTTTCGGCGTTCAACAAGAACGGCCCCGATCCCCGCTTCACCGACGACGACCTTCGCCTCGCCTCGTTTAACCAGCTGCTGGAGGGCGTCGCCGACAAGCGACGCCGCTTGGCAGCCGCCGCCTAGAGGCCGGCGTGATGCTGAAGTAGCGATCGCGGCGACGACCGCTTAGAGATGGAGCCTTTATGGAAGCCCGGTGGTCGCAATCTTGGCAACCTGGCAAAATCGACCGACCCTGAAACGACCGAAATTAGCTTTGGTCGGTCGCGCGCGCCGACTTAGCGAGGTCGGCGGTGGCCGCCCAGCTGCCGAGGAGTTTGAGCGCCTCTTCGGAGCGTGAACCGGGCTCGGCGGCGTAGGTGAAGATCGTCAGCCCGTGGTCTGCGGCGAGGTCCAAGCGGTTGAAGCTCAGGCTGAGCTCGCCAACCACGGGATGGTGGAACTGCTTGACACCGGTGTTGTGGAAGCGCACGTCGTGCGCGGCCCAGCGGGTGCGGAACGCCTCGCTGTGCGTTGCGAGCTCGCCGACGAGATCTGAAAGGTCGCGGTCGTCCGGGTCACGGCCCACGGCCCAGCGCAGGATCGCGACGCACTCACCGGCAACGCGCTCCCAGTCGCCGTAGAACGTCTCGGCTCGCGGATCGAGGAACACGAACCGGGCGTTGTTGACCGGCCGCGCGGGCGCGGCGTACAGCTCGGAGAACAGCGCACGGCCGAGCTGGTTGGCGGCCAGGATGTCGAGACGCTGGTTGCCGACGAACGCGGCGGCGCCGGTAATCCCTTCGAGGGTCCACTGGACCTCGGGCCGGACGCGTTGCTTGGCCCGGCGCCGACGAGGCCGCGCTACCGTCGGCTGGGCGGCACGGGCGAGGTCGAAGAGGTGGGCGCGCTCGGCGTCGTCGAGCTCGAGCGCGCGGGCCAATGCCTCCAGCACGCTCTGCGAGACCCCGCTCATGTCTCCGCGCTCCAGGCGCGTGTAGTACGGAACGCTCACGCCGGCCAGGACGGCGACCTCCTCGCGACGGAGTCCGGGCACCCGGCGACTGCCGTAGGAGCGCAACCCCGCCTCCTCAGGCGTGATCCGGGCGCGACGGGAGGTGAGGAAATCGCGGATCTCCTTCTTCGTGTCCACGAGATCAAGCGTAGACGCCACTGTCCGTCCCTGGGGGACCCCGCCAGTAGCCCTATCAACAGGGACTCTCACGTCCCGCGATCCCGTGCTTTCCTGGACGCACCAAGAGGCCGCGCCACACCGCCTCGCCATCCAGACAGGAAGGTTGTCATGAAGCACATCTCGCTAGGCGGACTTGACGTCTCGCGCATCGGGCTCGGCACGATGGCGATGTCCGGCTACTACCTCGACCCGACTAGCAGCGACGCCGAGTCGACCCGCACCGTCCAGCAAGCACTCGAGTTGGGCGTCACCCACATCGACACCGCCGAGATCTACGGCCCCTACGCGAACGAGGAACTCGTCGGCCGCGCGCTCAAGGGGCGTCGCGACGATGTTGTGCTCGCGACGAAGTTCGGCTTCGTCTCGCACGCCGGCAGTGGCCCCGGAGTGCTCGACAGCAGCCCCGCGAACATCCGGACCGCGATCGAGGGCTCCCTGAAGCGGCTGGGTACCGACCGCATCGACCTCTACTACCAGCACCGAGTCGACCCGAACACGCCGATCGAGGACACCGTGGGCGCCCTGGCCGAGCTGGCGGCGGAGGGAAAGGTCCTGCACATCGGTCTGTCCGAGGCCGGGCCCGCAACGATCCGCCGCGCCCACGCCGTGCATCCGATCGCCGCGCTGCAGACGGAGTACTCCCTCTGGACTCGCGATCCAGAGGCCGCGCTGCTACCGCTGCTGCGCGAGCTGGGCATCGGCTTCGTGCCCTACTCGCCGCTCGGGCACGGCTTCCTCACGGGGACGATCCGCTCCCCCGAAGAACTCGACAATGACGACTGGCGCAAGAACAACCCGCGCTTCACCGACGGCAACTTCGAGAAGAACCTCCGCATCGTCGACGAGGTCGAGGCCGTCGCTTCCGAGCTCGACGCCACACCGGCACAGGTCGCTTTGGCCTGGCTGCTCGCGCAGGGCGACGACATCGCCCCAATCCCCGGCACCAAGCGGGTTTCCCGCGTCGAGGAGAACACGGCAGCCGACGGTCTCGAGCTGAGCGTGGAGCAGATCGCACGGCTGAACGATCTCACCCCGGCCACCGGCGAGCGCCACGACGAGGCCAACATGTCCACCGTAGATCGCTGACCACGTCATGGGCGGCGGCGCGCCGTGCGCCGCCGCTCAAAATTTCGGCAGCTCCGGGCCCGTGCAAAAAGACGCATATTCGAAACGGTCTCGAAAACCGCCGCAACTTCCAGGCGGCGATCAAACACCGCTGCGCGACTCCTTCAGTACTGATGGGATCAATCTGGACTTGCGCTGACTGGAGGTGACTGGAGACGACAAACCGCAGGTGGCCACGTCCCGTCAAGTGGTGTACGAGGCTGAGCGCGCCATCCTCGCCTGAGCTCTATGCGGCTGCGGGGATGGCGACCACCTCCTCGGGTTCGGTGGGTGGGTCGGCGAGCGCCTTGGCGATCGAGTCGGCGCTCATGTAGCGGCGGGCGACGGCCCACTCGTCGTCTTGCTCGGCGAGGAGGGCGCCGACCAGGCGGATGACGGCGCCGCGGTCGGGGAAGATGCCGACGACGTCGGTGCGGCGGCGAATCTCCTTGTTGAGCCGCTCGAGCGAGTTGTTGCTCCACAACTGCCGCCAGTGCTCCTTCGGGAAGCTGGTGAAGGCCAGCAGGTCCGCGCTGGCCTCAGCGAGCAGCGCCGCGGCTTCGGGGAAGCGCGTCTCGAGCTGGTCGACGATCCGGCGGTGCTGCTCACGCACCGTCTGGGCGTCGGGCTGGGCGAAGATCGTCCTGACCATCGTCGCGACGAAGCTCTGCGCGCTCTTCGGGACGCGCGTGAGTAGGTTGCGCATGAAGTGGGTGCGGCAGCGCTGCCAGCTCGCGCCCGGCAGCGTCGCCGCGATCGCGTCGACCAGGCCAGGATGCGCGTCCGAGCTGACGAGCCGGACGCCGGCGAGCCCGCGTGCGACGAGCGAGCGCAGGAAGGCGAGCCAGGCAGCGCCGTCCTCGCTCGTGACAACGTCGAGCCCGAGCGACTCGCGGAAGCCGTCGCGGTTGACGCCGACGGCGTGCACGACGCAGACGTTGACCGTGCGCCCCCCCTCGCGGCACTTGACGATCAGCGCGTCGAGCGTCACGTACGCGTAGGGGGCGCCCTCGAGCGGGCGGGTGCGGAAGTCCTCGACGATCGCATCGAGCGACTTCGCCAGGCGCGAGACCTGGCTCTTCGACATCCGCTCCACCCCCAGCTGCTGCACGAGCTTCTCGACGCGGCGGGTGGAGACGCCGGCCAGGTAGGCATCGGCGATCACCGACACGAACGCCTGCTCCGCCCGCCGGCGCGGCTGCAGGAGCCAGTCGGGAAAGTACGAGCCTGCACGCAGCTTGGGGACGGCGAGCTCGATCGAGCCCACGCGCGTGTCCCAGTCGCGCTCCCGGTAGCCGTTACGACGGTTGACCCGCTCCGGGCTCCGCTCCCCGTAGCCGGCGCCGCAAAGCGCCTCGGTCTCGGCGCCCATCAGCGCCTCCGCGAAGTCCTGCACCATCGCCCGCAGCAGATCCGGGCTCGCGGCTTCCAGCTGCTTGCGCAACCAACTCTCGAAGTCCATCGTGCTCTCGACCACCGTGCCCCTCCTCGCTCGTCTTCGACAGGACGGCGCGAGGATGACGCGGTGGTCAGCTATCACGGGCCCTGACGGCCCGCCGCCGCCGTCTCGCCCGCTTCACCTGCGAGCAGCGAGCCGGCGACGGAGCTGGGGCGCTCGTACACCACCAGCGGGGACGCTACTCCGCAGGTGAAGTCTCGCCACCCTTCTGTGAAGAAAAAGACCTGCAAAACCGGCCTATTTTTCTTGAGCACTTCACAAAGTAGACCTCTGGTGGACCCCCTGACCCCTTCACTAAGGCGCGCGGTCAAGGGACAAAATCCCTGCAAATCGCAAGAAGCCGACGCCCGGACTCGAACCGGGGACCCCTTCAGTACGAGTTATGGGCACATGTCGCGTCGTGTCACCGCCAGTCACCTCAGGCGCTTTAGTTACGCCGAATCTCTGGACTGGAAGTGACTCCTGGTGGCCCGAAACGACAGCCGCGTAGACCCCTGGTAGACCCCGATGATGTTGGCTTTCTAGAAAACGACCGCCCCTAGGTCGCGTCAACGCTCGCCGCGGGCCTGAAGGCGCGCAGACGACTGGCGTTCAGGACCACCGAGAGCGAGCTTGCGGCCATGGCCGCGGCCGCGATCATGGGCGAGAGGAGAAGGCCGATGACGGGGTAGAGGACGCCGGCCGCGATCGGGATCGAGGCGGTGTTGTAGACGAATGCGAGGAAGAGGTTCTGCTTGATGTTTCGCATCGTCGCGCGGCTCAGGTGGCCGGCGAGGACGACGCCGCTGAGCTCGCTTCTGATCAGAGTGACGTCGGCAGCCTCGATCGCGACGTCCGTGCCTGAGCCGATGGCGATGCCGACGTCGGCTTGGGCGAGCGCGGGTGCGTCGTTGATCCCGTCGCCTACCATGGCGACGAGCCTGCCCTCCTCCTGGAGGCGCCTGATCTCGAGCGCCTTGTCTTGCGGGAGGACCTCGGCGAGGACGCGATCGATTCCGACCTGATGCGCGATCGCCTGGGCGGTGCGGCGATTGTCGCCGGTGATCATCACGACCTCGAGGCCGAGTCGCTTGAGCTCGGTAATCGCCGGCACCGAGTCCTCCTTGAGGGTGTCGGCGACGGCGACCACGCCGGCGGGCTGTCCGTCGAGCGCGACAAGGATGGCGGTCTTCCCTTCCTGCGCGAGCCGTGCCGCCTGCTCCTCAAGCGTCGTCGTCTCAACGCCGGCCTCATCGAGTAGCGCGGCATTTCCGACGAGGACTTCGCGCCCGTCGACCTCGACCCGAATGCCCTTCCCGGTTACCGAGTCAAAGTTCGCAGCCTTGCCAAGCTGGATCCCTTGCTCCTCCGCGCCGCGGACGATCGCCTCGCCGAGCGGATGCTCGGACGAGCGCTCCGCGGAGCCGACGAGGCGCAGAAGTTCGCTCTCCTCAAGCCCGCTCGCGGGGACGACGTCGGTGAGCGCGGGCTCGCCCTTCGTGATCGTGCCGGTCTTGTCGAGCACGATCGTGTCGAGCTTGTGGGCCGTCTCGAGCGCTTCGGCGGAGCGGATGAGGACGCCGTTCTCGGCGCCCTTGCCGGCCCCGACCGTGATCGAGAGAGGTGTCGCGAGTCCGAGGGCGCAGGGACAGGCGATGATGAGGACGGCGACCGCGGAGACGAGCGCGAAGATGAGGGCTGGCACCGGTCCAACGTCGAACCAGACGACGAAGGTCGCGACGGCGAGAAAGACGACTGCCGGGACGAAGTAGCTGGCGACGAGATCGGCGAGGCGCTGGATCGGCGCCTTCGAGCCCTGGGCCTGCTCGACGAGATGGATGATCTGGGCGAGCATCGTGTCCTTGCCGACACGGGTCGCGCGGAAGCGAAAGGCGCCCGTTTGGTTGATCGTCGCCCCAATGACGGTGTCCCCGGCCGCCTTGGTGACCGGGATCGACTCGCCCGTGACCATCGACTCGTCGATCGTCGAGCGACCCTCGACGATCTCCCCGTCGACCGGGATCTTCTCGCCGGGGCGAACGACGACGACGTCTCCCCGCTCGACCTCCTCGATCGGCACTTGCTCCTCGCGCCCGTCGCGAAGGACCCGGGCGGTTCGGGCCTGGAGGCCGATGAGCTTGCGGATCGCTTCGCCCGTCCCCGCCTTCGCCCGCGTCTCGATGAGGCGCCCGAGCATGATCAGGGTGAGGATGACGCCGACGACTTCGTAGTAGACCTGGCGCAGGTCCTCGGGGAGCGCCCCGGGAACGAGCGTGACGACGAGGCTGTAGACGAACGCGGCCACCGTCCCCACCGTGATGAGGGTGTTCATGTCCGCCGTCCGGTGGCGAAGGACGAGCCAGCCGGTCCGGTGGATGGGCCAGCCCGTATAGACCATGACGGGGGCGGTGAGGGCGAGTTGAAACGAGCGGTTCACGAGAATGCCCGGTAGCCACTCCGGGTCGAGGAACTCGCCCACCATCGCCCCGAAGAGCACCGGCGCCGTCAGGACGGCGCCGATCACTACGCGTCGCGTGAGGTCGCGAATCTCCGCCCGGCGCGTCTCCGCTTCCTCGTCCTCGGTCGCCTCCGAGCCGGGCTCGGGGCGCTCCTTCACCTGATAGCCGCCCGACTCGATCGCCCGGCGCATGTCGGCGACCGAGACCTGTTCGGCGTCGAAGCCGACCGTCACGCGTTCTGCCGCGAAGTTGACCTCGACCCGGTCGATCCCCTCGAGCCGGTTGAGAATCGAGTGGATGTTCCGCACGCAGGTCGGGCAGGTGACGCCCTCGCCGAGGATGCGGAACTCGACCTCGTTCGTCTCGCCCACCTCTCGGGTGGGGCCGACGCCGACGGCGCGCGCGACCTCGTGCGGATGGCCGTCGGCGGAGGGCTGCGCGGCTTCGTCCGTTGGCGCACTTTCCGCAGCGTCGTCGAATTCCTCCGCGGGCCTGTGGCCGTCTCCGTCCTGGGGAAGGACGACGAGCGTCCCGTGCACCATGTTCATGCCGCAGGCAAAGCCGAAGCGCCCCTGCCGGCCCGGGACGAACTCGACCGTCGTCTTCGCGAAGGCCGGCAAGGTCTTGCTCAGAGCGAAGTCGGGGAAGACGACTCGGGCCGTGCAGTCGCTCGCTTCCTGGCGGTCGAAGGTGAGCCGCACGGGGACGCCCTCGCGCACCTCGATGACGTTGGGCGAGTAGCCGCCCTTGACGGCGATGTCGACCTCCTGCACGCCTCGGCGCACCTCGGCCCGGCGCGCGCCCTTGGGGCCGAAGAAGAACCATGCGAGGAAGGCGATGAGGCCGGCGCCGCCGGCCGTGACCGCTATCTCGGCAATGCCCACGACGATCTCCCCTCTTCCTCCGACCGTAGCTGGCGCGTCAAACGAGTCCTCGCTTCCTTCCCTCGATCACGAGACCGAGAGCAGCGCCCGGATGTCGTGGAGGAGGTTCGGCGTCGTCAGATCGGCGCCGGCGTGGAGGGTGGAGACCCAGATGCCGTCCCGGTCGTAGATGCGAACCGGGGCCGAGTGGAGCGTGTCGATGCCCGTGTCGAAGGAGGCGGCGATGTGGAACTCCTCCCACACCGGCCGGAGCGCGGGGACCGGCGCGACGAGGTAGCGCAGCTTGCCTTCCGCCCGGTTGCGGCGCAGGAAGTCGCGGACCGAGGCCGGCGTGTCCTCGTCCGGGTCGGTCGAGATCGCGACGGCGACCACCTCGCGCCGCTCCTCCGCGCCGAGGCGATCGGTTGCCCGCCCGATCTGGGAGGCGATGACCGGGCACGACTCGTCGCACTGGGTGTCGAGGAAGGTGACGAGAACGACCTTGCCGCGGAGGGCAGCCGACGAGACTTCCCTGCCCTCGTGATCGGGCAGTTCGAAGTCGGGCAACCTCATTCCGGCCGGCGGCTGACTGCCCCTGAAGACGGGGTTCTGCTCGCCGCCCCGCAGAGCGATCGCGGCCACGGCAGCGCCGGCCATGATTGTGGCAGCAGCCGCGACCACGATCACCAGTCTCACTGCTCTCGTGCTTCTCATCTCCGTCATGGTCTCCCTTCGATCGCTTGCGCTATGCCAGCCTCGAGGCTCGAGCGCGAGATCGCGCCCGGCGAGTGGGCGAGGATGCGCCCGTCGGCGCTCACGTAGTAGCTCTCCGGGACGCCTGTCAGCCCGTAGGCGCGATAGGTCTCGTCCCCCTCGTCGCGCACCGAGACGTAGGCGACGTCGAACTCGCGCAAGAACAAGAGAGCATCCGAGCGCAGGTCCTGCACGTCGATCCCCACGAAAAGGACCTCGCCGCGGTGCGCGTTCGCCGAGGCGTTCAGAATGGGCGCCTCGTCGCGGCAGGGGATGCACCAGGACGCCCAGAAGTTGAGGACGACGGGACGGCCGCGCAGCTCCGCGAGCGAGAGCTTGCCGTCCGCGATGGCGACGCGAAGCTCCCGCGGCCACGTCTCGCCGCGCGGCCAGATCACCTCGAGCTCGAACCCAGGCGCGGTCGGCGACTCGCCGGCAGCGATCCGCGCGACGAGGCTCCTTCCCTTCCCGGCGGCGAGGGTTGCCCAGGCAAGGAGGGCGAGCAGACCGATCACGAGCACGATCGCTCCGGCCTTGAGCACGGCGCGCGCTGGAGATCGCTTCGCGCCGTCCGCTTGCTCGACCGCCGGCTCCAGGGTCTCGGCGGTCTCGTCAGCAGCGGGCTTCTGTTCTCTCGTCACAGGATGATGGCCTCGGTCCGGGACTTCATGCACCCCGGGCTCATCATCTGTCCGCCCGACACACGCCTCGGAGAGGTTGCGTCGCTTCTGGTCCGCCACCGTGTGCATGCGATCGTCGTCGCCGGGGACGACGGCGAGCAGCTTGGCGTTCTCTCGGACACCGACCTCCTCGCCGGCGAGTGGCTCGGAACGAGTCCGCAGGACCTCGAGACGATGCGGAGCATCACGGCGGGAGAGCTCATGACGAGCCCCCTCGCCACTATTGACGCTGGTGCGTCAGTCAGCGAGGCCGCCGCTCGCCTGCGGAAGGAGCGGATCGGCCGTCTCGTCGTCATCGAAGACGGGCGCCCCCGGGAGTCATCTCGACGTCCGACCTCGTAGCCAACCTCGCTCACGCCCCTGTCGAACGCCGAAGGGTCGCGGACGTCATGTCGCGAAGCATCGTCGTCTGCCTCCCGACACGTCCATCGTCGCCGCCGCCCGCGCGATGACCGAGCGCCGCTCGCGCTCGCTCATCGTCGTCGAGCCAAGGGGGAAACCCGCCGGCGTCGTGACCGGCCTCGACCTCCTCGCCCTCTACGAGGAAGGAGCCCCTGCTGAGACGGTCGTCGACCTGATGCAGCTGCCGCTCACGATCGAGCCCGACGCAAGCCTGCGCGAGGCTGCCGACCTCATGCTTAGGCACGAGACTCACCGCCTCGTGGTTGTCGACCCGACCGAGCCGGACAAGATGCCGCTTGGCCTCGTCTCGACCTCGGACATCGTTGGCGAAATGGCCGAGCCGGGGTCGGTCTGGCGAGATTAGCGGTCAAATCAGCCAGGAGGGGTGTGCACATCACTCCCCTAGCGTGACCACGTACTTCTCTCAAGTGGCTCCAAAGAACTCGGTTGCCCGGAGGCCTGGATCCGCATGGGTTCATAATCGTCACGAGCCTGCACCCCTGTTCTGCCCCTTGTATCCACGCTCAGCGGCGTAGGACCGGCCGGAATGCAGCTCGGGCTTGGCGACCGTCGATCCGGAAGATCCCAGCTGGGTCGCTGTGGGGGCTTCCGCCTATCGCATCATCGGCGTCACCGGGCGCGGCCGTAGCACCAAGCTAGGACGGGAAGTGCAGGAAGTGCAGGATGGCCAGCTCGGGTAGGGCCGGGAGCATCTGGCAGGTGATGCACCCCACGTACGGCCTCACCGGGCGCCGCAGCAGGGCGACTGTAGAGAAGGGTCAGAAAGCGGCGATAGCGTCTCCCCGCCGGGCTGCCGAATCTGAGGTAGGAGGCGTCTGTGCCGGCGCGCGACCTGGTCACGGTAACGGAGCCGCTGCTCGTGGTGCAGGCACAGGATCCGCGCGGGCCGGGTTGAGCGCCGCTCGCCTTCGGATCGAGAAGGAGCTCCAGGACGCGGCGGTCGGCCGACTCAAGATCCTTCGGGATACGCTCTGCAGCGAGCAGCTTCACGGAGGAGTGGCCGGGCGGGCCTGACTTTCAGAAGCAACACCGTACCGGCCTGACTGACGGATTCCGGGTTCGGCTTCGCCGGAAGCTGCATCACGAGCGGGCTCCCGAGGCGGTGGCACCGCCCTTGGTAACCGTGAGAGGATCGCGCGCGGATCCCTCGGTGAGCGACGACGCAGTGTTCCTTGTGTTGGGCGAGCGGCGGCTACGACTGACGATGATCGAAACGAACGAGATCTACGGTCGTTCCGTCACCTCAAGTCTCCGGGCGCGCACGCTGCACTCGGAAATAGGGCGAGCTCGGCGGTCTGAGCCGGGACAACGAGAGGTCAACGTCACCGAGCAAATGCGGCAGGAGCTGCTTCTCATCCTCGACGCCATCGAGACCGACGATCTGATGACACCAGGGTTGCGTGAGCTCCGGGAAGCCGCCCGCACGCCGCTCACCTAGCTGCGATTGGCGCTCGGACCGGCTCGTAGAGCGCCCGGGATGGAGAGGCTGGCGATGGCAGCGAGGGAGGAGCTCGCCCGTGAGGCGGCGAGCCGGGTCCATGATCTCGTGACGGGTTCCTTTCTTGCGGTATTTGCGAGAAGACGTTCAGTGATCCCCTGGCACTGGCCACGACTGATCCCTAGTCTCGATGGCGGGAGGGTGCAGTTGTTGGATCAAAGGGTTGTTTCCTTCGTGGTCGGTGCCGCTGCTGGCGGCAGCGTCGCCGTGTTGATCGCCCGGGCAAAGACAGAGCGAGCGTTCCGAGCGCAAGAGAGGCTTCTCACCGAGAAGGAGGAACTTCTCACCGAAGTAGAGCGACTCAGACATGAGGCCGCTGAGCTACGCGCTCAGGCCGAGCAGGAGCGCGAAGCCAAGGAGCGGCTCACGGCCGAGCTCTCCGAGGCGCGCGCTCGCATCGATGAGTTCGGCCGACTTGAAGCTGACCTTCGACAGCGGCTCGGTCGCGTCAGCGGTCTGCAGCCCGATCGACCACTGGATTACTAAGAGGCGGTCGCGCCGAGGCCGTCGAATCCCGGGGGCAAGGCCAGTTCCCTGCGCTCCATGCCTCGACCACCTCTCCGACGCACGCCCAACCATGACCGCAAACTCTCGTGGCGGCTGTCCGACCCGTCAACCGTCGACGAGACCGTCAGCACCCAGGCGAACGAGGACTCTTTCACAGGCGCCTGACCCCCCGCCGGATTCCGCAGCGAGGGAAGTCGCTGCGCGGGTAGTCGGCTTCAACACTCCTGCCGAGGGTCCGGCGCACGTTGACTCACCTGCGCTGAGCCCGTGGCTCAGCCTGAGCGAGACGCGCGACTGCCCCGCTCCCGGCGGACAGCACTGTTCAAACACGCTCCCAGACGAGACGCGCGATTTGCTGGATCCCATCAAACAGTGTGGGACGCGTACTCAATGTCAGTCGATTCGCTCTCACCTCGACTAGACGTTCCTGGTCAACGCCGACCCAGTTGGGAAACAGGCTGAGTTCGCCGTGGTGAATTACCGCCTCTCCGCTGAAGTCATACGTCCCGCAATAGGAGACGTACGTTTCAGCGGCGTGCACTTTCTCTTCGGGCGTCCCCCGCAGCAGATCTCCGGCCCTGAACCTCCTGCGGTTAGGACGCATGATCGCCACGAACATGTATCCGTCCTCGCCATAGATGATGTATCCCAAGGGATCCGTGCCGACCGGGTAGCTGATCCGACCATCGGCGGTTCTGTTTTCCCACGAGATCAGTCTCCACGTCCCCACAAGCGGATCAGCGGTCATCGTCTGTTCCTCCCTAAAACGCAGTGTCGTCCCAGAATGCGCGAGACTGTCACCTCGCGCGGCGGGCACTCAAGGCGCGCCCCAGCCCAGGGACCGCCTCGAGGGCGCTCGCCTGATCGCGATGGCCGCATCGCGCGACGAAGAGCGAGAGGCTCGTGTCCTTCCTTGCTCGTCACATCCGGCCCGACACCGCTACGGTGTTCAGGTGCAAAGCGCGGAAAGGAGGCCAGCGTGTGCTGGTCAAAGCACGAGCGCGAGCAGTGGGAGCGCGACCGCATCGAGCGCGAGCGCGAAGCGGAGCGGCTCGACTGGATTTCCTCGACCCGGCCCAAGGCCGACGAGCCTGAGCCGGAGCTCGAAACCGAAGAGCGCGAGGGCGAGCTCGTCCGCAGCTAGCTCAGCCGACCCATAACGCGCGGACGGCCGCCCGATCCGTCCCACGCCTCGCCACGATCGTCTTCGGACGTGCGCGAACCGGGCTTATCTGCGCCCGAGCGGGTGACCGATCCGCTCGACCCCAGCGCCGCACGCCGATGTCGTCGTAGAGGGCTCGATTCTCTTTCTCGAGCGAGGCCGACCTAAGATGGTGTGGGTTCGCCAGTGGTCGTCGAGCGCGCAGAGGCCGGGGTAGGGCAAAGATCGAGGGTCCTACGCCTTCGTCGGTTGCGGCTGGGCCGGCGGCTCGCGCCGGTTCTGCTCGGCCCGCTCTATCGGATCTACACCGCGCGTTTGCGCCGGGAGGTGCGGCGTGCTTCTCCTCCGAACCATGTCGCGGTCATCCTCGACGGAAACCGGCGCTGGGCGAGCCTTGCCGGCTTGGCCGAACCCGGTGCCGGCCATCGGCGCGGGGCAGACAAGATCGACGAGCTGCTGTGCTGGTGCGCCGATCTTGGCATCGGCGAGGTGACCGTGTGGGCGCTCTCCAACGAAAACCTCGCCCGCTCGCCCGCCGAGCTCTCCGCTCTGCATGAGATCCTCGCGGACAAGCTCGCCGCGCTCTCGGAGCGGGCGCACGGGCACGCGCCGCGGATGCGAATCCGCGTCTTCGGCCGGTTCGGAGCGCTCCCAGAGAGGCTCAGCGAGACAATCGAGAAGGTCGAGGCGGAGACGGCTGACCACGAGGGGGTCACGCTCAACGTCGCGCTCGGCTACAGCGGCCGCGACGAGCTCGTTGATGCAACGCGGGCGCTGATCCGCTCGCTCGCCACGCGGCGGATCCCTGCGGAGGAGATGGTCGACCAGGTCACGTCCGAGGCGCTTGCCAGCCACCTCTACACGGCGGCGCACTCCGATCCCGACCTGATCATTCGCACGAGCGGTGAGATGCGCCTGAGCGGCTTCCTTCCCTGGCAGAGCACGCACAGCGAGTTCTACTTCACGGACGTCTACTGGCCCGCGTTTCGCGAGCTCGACTTCCTGCGCGCGGTGCGCACCTTCCAGCAGCGGGAGCGGCGCTTCGGACGGTGAGCTGGCCTGCCGTCCATGATCCGGCCGGCTCGCCCGAGAGCGACACCCGCCTGCCAGGAGGGGCGGAAGCAGCAGACCCTCAGCGTGGGAGACGGTGCAACGGGCGCGGCGGCAGGGGCGCCCATCTGGTGGCTGAGCCTCCCCGCTCGCCCGCTCTCAGCGTGCATCGCAGGCGGCCACGCGCGCCCGACCTGAAGCGCGGCAGGACGCACGCGGAGCGGATGGCGAGCCGTGATGGCCACTTTCCGCCCGAGAGCGTGATCCGCCGGGTGGGGAACTCCCCGCTCGTCCCCCTCCTCGGCGGCGGTCCCGCCGTCCTCCTGCAGGTCGCCCACCCGCTTGTCGGCCTCGGCGTCGTGCGCCACTCCGACTACAGGAGCGACCTCTGGCGCAGACTCCTTCGCACCCTGCGGGCGCTCTACCTGATCGTCTACGGCAGCAAGGAGGAGGCGGAAGACGCAGGTGCCGCTGTCCGGACGGTGCACGCCCACGTGCAGGGCAGGACGAGCGAGCGCTTGGGGCGCTTCCCGGCCGGAACACCCTACTCGGCTTCCGATCCCGCCCTCATGCTCTGGGTGCACGCGACGCTCGTCGAGACCTCGCTGGCCGCGTACGGCCGCTTCGTCGGATCGCTCGCCCCGGACGAGGAGGAGCGCTACTACCGCGAGATGGCGATCGTCGGGCGCCTCTTCGGGACGCCCCCTGCCGTCATCCCCGCGCGCCTCACCGACTTCCGGGAATACCTGCGCGCCCAGCTCTCGGGGCCAGACCTCTGCGTCACCGGCCCCGCCCGGGAGGTCGCCGCCGTCATCCTCGAGGCGAGGCTGCCCCCACCCCTTCGCCTCATCGGCCCGGCGCACAGGCTCTCAACGGCCGCCCTCCTGCCCGCACGGCTCCGCGAGGGGTATGGGCTCGGCTGGAGCCGGGCTCACGCAGGCGCCCTTGCGGTCGCCGCCGGCTCGCTGCGCCTGGCCGGCACACCCCTCTTCCTGGTGGCGGCGCGCACCTCGCCAACCGCGACCGATTATTCGGCGTCCGTGACCGCGGATGGATAGTGTCTCCAGGTGGCGCCGGCGAGCGTGAGAGGCGGCCGCGAGGCCTATGCCGATTCCCACTGAGCCGATCGGAAGCATTCCGAGGCCCCGGGAGCTCATCGAAGGGATTGAGGCGTTCGCTTCTGGGCGCATCCCCGGACGGGAGCTCGATGCGCTCTACGACGAGGCCGTGCGTGACACGATCGAACGCTTCGAGGCGACGGGATCGCCCGTCATTACGGACGGGGAACAACGTAAGCCGAGCTTCGTCACCTACCCCCTCGAGGGTCTCGAGGCGCTCGCGCCCGACGGCGTCACGATTCCCTTCGAGGACGGCCACGAACGGCAGCTCCCGCGGCTGACCTCCGGCCCCTTTCGCTACCAGACGCACGCCCACACCTACCTCGAGGAGGCGGGCAAGTACGCGCGCAGGCCGCTGAAGCAGGCGGTCATCTCAGCTTCGGCCTTGAGCCTTCTCTACCCGCCGGACGGGATCGCGGGCTACCCGCGGGAGGCGTTCCTCGACGACCTCGTGCGCGAGGCGGACGCCGACATCCGCGGCTGCCTCGAGATGGGCGCGGACAGCGTGCAGATCGACTTCACCGAGGCGCGCCTCTCGGTCAAGCTCGATCCGAGCAAGCGGCTCCTGCACGACTTCATCGAGCTCAACAACCGGGTGCTGGAGCGCTTCTCGCCCAGCGAGAGGGAACGGATCGGCGTCCACACCTGCCCTGGTGGCGACCAGGACTCGACCCACAGCGCCGACGTGGACTACGGCGAGCTCCTCCCGGAACTGTTCACGCTCAGAGCGCGGAACTTCTACATCCAGCTTGCGAGCGAGAAGGAGCGCGCCAGCGTGCTCGGGATCATCAAGGAGCATGCGCGGAGCGATCAGCGCATCTTCGTCGGCGTGATCGATCCGCTCGATCCGCGCGTGGAAACAGTGGACGAAGTGAAGGAGCGGGTTCTCGAAGCGGCCGACCACATCCCGCTCGCGCAACTCGGCACGACCGACGACTGCGGATTCGCCCCCTTCGGAGACGACACCTCGACCCCCCGCGAGACAGCCTTCGAGAAGATCCGCGCCCGCGTGGTCGGCACCGACCTCGCAGCCCGCGAGCTCGGAGCCTGATCCTCGGCCCCGACCTCGCAGCCCGCGAGCTCGGAGCCTGATCCTCGGCCCCGAAGGAGTCGGCTTCAGCCCACGCGTCGCGCGTGTGGCCGGTCGCAGTGCGCCAGAGCCGATCCTACGTAACTCTGGCCAATCGCCCAGTTGCCCCGCGCGCAAGACGGTCTTCCATTCCCCCCTCCGCCGTCGCCCCTCCAGCCGCTGCTTGGCGCTCGGCAGGCGGTAGCCAAAGAAGATGGGCCGCCTCGCCGCAGCGCGCGTGTCAGCTCGCGCGTGTCGCCGGAACGAGCTTGCGGGTTGCGAACGCTAGATGCGGGGATCTTCCTGGCTCTGAAAGGGATCGGGCGGGATGTGCCTCAGCGGCCGCGCGTGACAGGCCATGCCGTTCTGCTCGATCTGTAGGCACATCAGTTCCCGCCCGGTCAGGGGCGCTCCGAGGATCTGCTTGAGCCGGATGGCGTCCATCCGCTCTTCCATCCCCGCGGCATCGAACGTGCTCACTGCCGCTCCTCTCACGCTAGGAACCGTGGGCCCCTCGAACGGTTTCGAGTCGATCGATCCACCTGCGTCGCCTCTGTTCTCATCGGCACGGCCGAAGCGGAATCTGAGTCACGATCCTTGCAGGAGCCTCGGACGACTCCCCCCGGCCCGGCCCGGCCCGGCGGAGCGCCCCTTGGGGGCCGTCGCTCCGGTTTTCCCGCAAATAGCGGGTGTTGCGGTTTGCTGGGTTCATAACTGGGGGAGTAGAATCGGCCCGGAGGAGGCGGTTCACGTGGCCCCGCCGCTGAGGTTCTGCGGTGGATGTTGATTTCGGTCGCCGGTTGGTAGCGGAGGCCATCGGCACGGCTCTCCTCGTTCTGTTCGGCGCTGGCTCGGTCGTCGCCGCTCTGACCCTCGGCGGGGGCGAG